>NZ_JBHWYX010000034.1:0-91148 GCF_042728795.1 Streptomyces sp. NPDC060184 | reverse complement strand
GCCGCCGGGGGGCGCCCCCCTCCCCTGGTGGGGCTCGTGTGGGGTTGGGGTTTTGGGGGGGGGGTGGGTGGTGGTGTGGGTGGGTGTCGCCCCCCGGGGGGGGGGGCCCCGGGGGGGGGGGCCCCCCCACGCCCAGGGTCACCAGCGCGGCGACTTGTTCTCGTACGACGGGTCCAGCCGGCGCATGTAGCCGGTGTCGTCCCGGTTGCGCAGACCGCAGCGCAGGTACTGCTCGTGCAGCCTGGCCAGCGCGTCCCGGTCCAGCTCCACCCCCAGGCCCGGGGTACGGGGCACGGCGACGGAACCTGCGCGGAAACCGAGGGCCCCGGGGACGATCACGTCTTCCGCCGGGTCCTTCCACGGCCAGTGGGTGTCGCAGGCGTAGGAGAGGTTCTCCGTGGCGGACGCCAGGTGGGTCATCGCGGCCAGGCTGATGCCGAGATGGGAGTTGGAGTGCATGGACAGGCCCATGCCGAAGGTGTCGCAGATCCCGGCCAGCAGCTTGGAACGTTCCAGACCGCCCCAGTAGTGGTGGTCGGAGAGCACCACCTGCACCGCGTCCTGGCGCACCGAGGAGTGCAGTTCGTCGAAGGCGACCACGCACATGTTGGTGGCCAGCGGCATCGAGGCCTCGCGGGCGACCCGGGCCATGCCCTCCTGCCCGGGGGTGGGGTCCTCCAGGTACTCCAGCACGCCTTCCAGATCGCGCGCCACCTTCAGTGAAGTCTCAACGGTCCAGGCCGCGTTGGGGTCCAGGCGCAGCGGGGTGGCGGGGAAGGCCTCACGCAGCGCCAGGACCGCCTCGACCTCCTGCTCCGGCGGCATGACTCCGCCCTTGAGCTTGATGGCGGTGAAGCCGTACTCGTCCACCATGCGCCTGGCCTGCGCCACGATCCCCTCGGGGTCCAGGGCAGGGCCCCAGCCGTCGGGCTCGTGCCCCGGGTGCGCGTCCCACTTGTAGAACAGATAGGCGCTGAAAGGCACTTGGTCGCGTACCGCACCGCCGAGCAGATCGCTCACCGGGCGGCCGACGGCCCGGCCCCGGATGTCCAGGCAGGCCACCTCGAAGGGGGAGAAGACCCGGTCCACCGTGCTGCTGGTGGTGATCATGCCCGTCAGGCCGTGGCCGTCGCTGCCGGAGTCGCTGCCGATCACCTCGGCGATCCGCCGGCGCATCGGACCGGTGGCGTGCACGTCCATGCCGGTGATCGCGTCGGCCGCCGCACGCAGCCGGCGCAGGTGCCCCTCGTCGGCGTAGGTCTCGCCCAGCCCGGACACGCCCTGGTCGGTGTGGACCTCGACGACGGCGCGGAGCGCGTACGGCTCGTGGACGCCGACCGCGTTGAGGAGGGCCGGGTCCTTGAACGCCACGGGGGTGATCTCGATGCGGGTGATCCGCAGGCTGTCGCCCATCACAGCACCTCCCCGGCGCCCGCACCGACGCCGACGCCGGCACCGGCGGTCGCCAGGGCGCGGCCCCGCGCGACGATCCGTTCCAGCTCCGCGAGGTGCTCGGGCGTGGGATCGGTCAGCGGGGGGCGTACGCCGCCGACGTCCAGGCCTCCTTGCCGGACCGCCGCCTTGACCAGGGCGACCGCGTAGCCGGGGACCTTCTCGCGCAGTGCGATCAGAGGATGGAAGAAGCCGCCCAGGAGCTGCTGGACGGTGGCGTCGTCCCCGGAGGTGACGGCCCGGTGGAAGGCGAGGGCGACCTCGGGGGCGAAGCAGAACACCGCGGACGAGTACAGCTCGACCCCGATGCCGCGGTAGGCGAGCACGGTGCCCTCCGCGGTGGGCATCCCGTTGAAGAACTGGAATCCCGCACCGCCGCACTCGGCGTCCGCGCGGACGGCGGTCACGATCCGGGACAGCAGGGAGAGATCACCGGTGCCGTCCTTGAGGCCCACGACCTGGGGCATCCGGGCCACTTCGAGGGCCGAGGGGACATCGAAGCGGGCGGTGCCCCGCTGGTAGACGATCACCGGCAGCGAGCCGGCCGCGACCACCTGGCGCACATAGGCGACCAGCCCGGCCGGCTCTCCTGCCACCAGGTACGGAGGCATCAGCAGCAGCCCGTCGGCACCGGCCTCCTCCGCGGCCCGCGCGTACTGCCGGGCAAGAGGCAGCGAACCGCCCGTACCGGCGAAGACCGGAACCTGACCGCCCGTTGCCTCTACGGCCGTCCGCACCGCCGAGGCGAACTCCTCCACACCGAGCGCGTGGAACTCCCCGGTGCCGCAGGCGACGAACACGCCGCCCGCTCCGGCGCGGACCCCGCTTCGCACGTGTTCCGCCAGCTTCGCGGTATCCACCGAATCGTCCGGAGCGAACGGAGTCACGGGAAAGAACAGAACGCCCTCTAGCATGAAGCACCTTTCCGAGTTCATGTATATGAACATTGGTCAATATGACGAATCGCTGCACGGAAAGTAGGCGCCGCCGCGCGCCGAGGTCAAGGGTTGTGCGTGGGCCGGTTTCAGACATGCGGACGTGAAGCGAACTGCGCCCGACGGTCCGGGGTGAGGCTTCTGGCTGGGGGCGAGGGGGTGGGGTCCGCTCGCCACGATGGGAGAGGGTGTGCGCACAGATGCCATCTGAACTGCGGTGATGGTGCGGACCCTCCATCGGGCTTCACCCGCAAGGATCGGACGGAGGCCCCTGGGGTTCGCCGTGCGGGCCACCGCTCGGACGCGAACCCTGTGGGTGATTTCCAGCCATGGTGGGGGCGGGAGTGAGGGAAACCGGACGTCGGTCGCGCGTGCGGATGTGCTGCCTTTGTTCCGCCAGGTGCACAACTGTGCGTGACCATGCGCGATTGGGCGCGTCGGGGTGAGGGCTGGGCGGGCCTGGGATCCCGTGCGTCCGGTCGCGCACGGCCGAGGCCGGGTGCGCCGGGCCCCGGGTGGCCGGGCTGTGGGGGTGTACGGATCCGAGGGGTGCCGGTGCCGGCACCGGTGTCGGCGAATTCGACTTGCCCCGCGCGGGGTTCAGCGTCAGTGAGACGTATGTCACCCGAGGGGCCGTCGCGGAAGTCTCCCTCTTCCTCAACGGCCCCTGCGCGTACTGGCGTTGAGTAAGAGGCGGCGGGATGCGCCATGGCGGCGCCCGAACGCAGGCGCTATGGTCTGACCAGCATGACGACGGCGCAACGGAAGTCCGGTGAGAATCCGGCACGGTCGCGCCACTGTGAACCCGTACCTGCGGGAAGTCAGACCCAGCACCGTCGTCTCAGGCACCACGATCGGGACGCGTGTTCCCTCAGGAGGTTCTGCCATGGCACACACTGCCGCACCCTCGACCGGCGTACCCGCCGTCACCCCCATATCGCTGAAGGCGATCGCCCCGTGGGCGGTCTTCTTCGGCATCCTCATGCTCGTCCTGCTGTACTTCGTCGGCGCCGAGCAGGGCGCCACCTCGGTCATCTCCGGCGAGGCCGTTCACGAGTGGGTCCACGACGGCCGTCACCTCCTCGGCTTCCCCTGCCACTAGACCCCAGGGGACCCGAACTCTCATGAATTCCATATCTGTTCGAGCGCTCCTGGTCCGCGGCATGCTCGCGGGCCTGCTCGCGGGCGTCGCGGCGCTGCTCGTCGCCTACTTCCTCGGCGAATCCCGGGTGGACGCGTCCATCGCCCTGGAAGAGGCCCACAGCCACGACCACCACGGCGGCGAGGAGTTGGTCAGCCGGACGATGCAGGCCACCGGCGGCCTCGCCACCGGTGTCCTCGTCTTCGGCGTCGCCGTAGGCGGCATCGCGGCACTCGTCTTCTGCTACGCCCTCGGCCGCATCGGGAACTTCGGCCCCCGGGCCACCGCGGCCCTGGTCGCGGGTGCGGCGCTGCTGACCGTGTACCTCGTACCGTTCCTGAAGTACCCGGCCAACCCGCCGGCCGTCGGCAACCCCGACACCATCGGGCAACGTACGGGGCTGTTCTTCCTCATGGTGGCGCTCAGCATCCTGCTCGCCGTCGCCGCCGTCATCGCCGGGAGGAGACTCGCACCGCGCCTCGGCAACTGGAACGCGACCGTCGCCGCCTCCGCCGGATACGTCCTGCTGATCGCGCTCGCTTACGTGTTCCTGCCGTCGTTCGACGAAGTGGGGGCGGACTTCCCGGCGACCCTGCTCTGGGAATTCCGGCTCTCCACCCTCGCGGTCCAGGCCACCCTCTGGGTGAGCTTCGGGCTGATCTTCGGCGCCTTCACCGAGCGCCTGCTGCTGCCCTCGCGCGAGCGCGGCGCGGCCTCCCGGGAAGGTGCGCCCCGGACCGCCGGGGCGGTGGGCTGACCCACCCCGCGGCCGACCCACGAGGTCGGAGCACCCGCGTGTGTGTGCGGCCGGAGAGCTCTCCGGCCGCACACCTCTGCGTCGTACGCCCTTCCCTGAAGCGGCTGCCTCCGGCGCCACGGGACGCGGGGACGTCAGTCGGTGGCGAAGTCGCCGTTCAGAGCGGCGGCCACCCGCAGGTGCGGCGCGGCCTCCTCGTGCCGGCCCTGGCGCTCCAGCGTGCGTCCCAGCAGCAGGCGCGCGTAGTCCTCGACCGGGTCGCGCTCCAGGACGATCCGCAGCTCCGCCTCGGCCTTCCCGAGCCGCGCCGAGTGGTAGTAGGCGCGGGCGAGCAGCAGGCGCGGGGCGACCTGCTCGGGGACCTCGTCCACCAGCCCGCGGAGAATGCGCGCCGCGGTGAGGTATTCCTTCGCGTCGAAGAAGAACTGCGCGCGGTTCCAGCGGTCGGCGGCCGTGCCGAACTCGTAGTAGGTCTCGTCCATGGGTTTCCTCCTCTGCCGCCGGCGGGGCGGCCGATCCGGCCTTCCGCCCGTGTGCTCGCGACAACATACCGCGATGGTTGAATATTCCACTAAATCGGCGAGGTGGCGATCGCGCCACTGCCCCTCGGGCCGGGCCGGAGCGCAATAGGTTGACCACCATGAGCAACCTCGATCGCCAGGCCACGCTGTCCGTCTGCGGCGGACGGGGCTTCGTCGTCGCCGAACCGGTACGTGAACTCCTCACCCCGCGCCACGTACGGCTCGGCGAGTCCACCGAAGTGCGCAGGCTGCTGCCGAACCTCGGCCGCCGCATGATCGGCGCCTGGGCCTTCGTCGACCATTACGGCCCCGACGACATCGCGGACGAGCCCGGCATGCAGGTGCCGCCCCACCCGCACATGGGGCTGCAGACCGTGAGCTGGCTGCACGAGGGCGAGGTGCTCCACCGTGACAGCCTCGGCAGCCTGCGTACCGTACACCCCAGGGAGCTGGGGCTGATGACGTCGGGCCGGGCCATCAGCCACTCCGAGGAGAGCCCGAAGAGCCACGCCCGGTTTCTGCACGGCGCCCAGCTGTGGGTGGCCCTACCGGAGGCCCACCGTCACGTCGAACCCGACTTCCAGCACCACGCCGGCCTCCCCACGGTGACGGCCCCCGGCCTCACCGCCACGGTGATCCTTGGCGAACTCGACGGCGCGGCCTCGCCGGGCACCACCTACACCCCGATCGTCGGCATCGACCTCGCCCTCGCGACGGGCACCGAGACCCGCCTGCCGCTCGACCCGGACTTCGAGTACGCGGTCCTGTCGATGTCGGGCGAGGCCCACGTCGACGGCGTGCCCGTACTCCCCGGATCGATGCTCTACCTCGGCTGCGGCCGTGGCGAACTGCCCCTGCGCGCGGACTCCGACGCCGGACTCATGCTCCTCGGGGGCGAGCCGTTCGCGGAGGAGATCGTCATGTGGTGGAACTTCATCGGGCGGACGGAGGAGGAGATCGTCCAGGCGCGAGACGACTGGGAGAAGAGTTCGCGGTTCGGCGAAGTGCACGGCTACCACGGTGCCCGCCTGCCTGCCCCACAACTGCCCACCACACCGCTGAAGCCGCGTGGCCGGGTGCGCTGACCTGCGTAAATCAGTGGCTGGACTGACCAGGCTCCCGCTGGCGGCCGTCGTGCCGAGACACGCGAACCGCACCTGCTTCGGGCTCGGACTGAGGGGGCCGCCGGACTCGGGACGACGCGTGTCGAGTCCTGTGTGCGGGCACGTGTGTCATGGGCCGATCGGATCGATGCCGACCTGGTGCCGCCGTTCCTGGCCGGTAGTCGGATGCCCGTGGTCCCCGTCCGCTGTCTGGACCGGTCGGACAAGCCTGAAAGGCCCGCTGCCCCAACCGCACGACCGCAATCGCCGCAGCCGTCCTCACCCTGGAACGGCAACCCTGAAAATGCTCAGTGCGCCGACAGGCCCAGGCGTTCCCTGGCGTTCCTCAGGTCGGCGGTGAGCGCGTCGCTCATCGGATCCCCGGATCGTTTCAGCATGCCGACGAGAACGGCCGCTCCGGCCAAGGCGCTCTCCTCTGCCTCGCGCAGCGGCACGGCCGCGGTGGAGGCGCCGGTGTTCAAGGCGGCCCAGCGGCTGGCGGCATCGCAGAGCAGCAGCGCCTCCCAGAGCACGCGCAATGCCGAGGGAAGGCGTTCGGACGCGATCAGCTGCCGGCCGATTCGGGCGAGCAGAGTGACCTGACGTGGCACAGCGTCGACCACGTTCATCCGGCCGGTAGCCGAGTACCTGGCTCCGTCCCCGCCGCAGAGGGAGAGTCGCAGCGTCCGGATCTCCAGCGGATCCGGGGCGCCGGACCGCACGCCCACCGCGAGCCTCGTGGGCTCCGTCCGCTCCGCTTCCAGCAGTACCTCCCGCAGACTCGGCGCAAGCACCGACCCGAACTCCCGCTCCATCTCCGCGATCCGATCACGCGACCCGCGCGCGGCCATGGCCAGATGTCCGGCCGCCTCCGCGTCCCGCCCGGCCTCTCTCAGGTGGACACCGATCCGGGCATGAGCTCCTGAACTCCCGACCCCGCCGAGTTCTGCGGCCTCCAGAATCAAGCCGTCCACGGCCAGCGCCGCGTCCCACTGCCCACGCTTCGCCTCCAGCATGGAGACGACCGGGGCGGCGAAACCGATCGCGTACGGGATCGCCTCCGGCCCGACACCGCCCATCTCCTGGTATCGGGCGAGGGACTCCTGGCCGCATTCCAGAGCCAGCTCATGGTCGCCCACCCGCAGTTGGATCCTCGCCCCGACGGCCAGGATCCGGGCCGCGTCCCCGGAACGGTCCGAGAGGGGCGAGAAGGCTCCCGCCCGCATGTACCCACCGATCGACATGTCCAGATCGCTGAGGGCGCTGAAGGGACGGTCCCACTCGGCATGGGCTCGGGCCCTTCGTAGCCGGACATCGGCCGTCAGCAAGACCGCGGGAACGGGACCCGTCTCCTGCCGGCCACCCCGCTGTTCACCCTCCTTCCGGGTGGCGAGCTGCTCCGACTCCATCCGCTGGTACAGCTCCTCGGCCTGGTCCAGGGCTGCGACTGCACCGGTCACGTCTCCGGCATCAGTCCTGGCCCGTCCCATGGCGTAGAGCAGTCCGGCTCGGGCCTGGGGAACCTCGGTCAGGCCGGGGGAGGCGGCGTCCAAACGGTCCAGGGCGTGTTGCGCCCGCGCGAACTCGGCCAGCGCCCGCGCCGGCTCCTGGCCCTGCTCGGCGGCGAGCCCCCGTTCGTACGCGGTCCGGTACTCCTGGATCGCCTGCTCGGTACGATCCTGGTCCTGCGAGGCTCCGCGCCGCCGAAATATCTTCATCTTCCCTCTGTTGCCCTTGAATTGACACAATGCAGCCGTCCGGTGAGACGTCGACATCCTGTCACGGTGTCTCCACCGGATGTCCACGTTCGCTCCGAAGAGGTCCGTCCGTCACGGGGGCTGTCGCTAGTTCCCTGGCCGACTTGCGCCGGTGGGTCGTTCCGCGCGCGGGTGATGGCGCGCATGCGGCGCCCGCGCTCGGTGCACTTCGTCGGCCGATGAGATGGTCCAAGCCCGTCAGGACCGGATGGAAGGGCGGGGATTCGGTGAAGTGAAGGGTGTGGCGACAATCGCGGGTGTGGCGCCGGAATGAAAAGGGTGACGGACCCCTGGGGCCCGTCACCGTCGACTCACATGAGCCAGCTGACGAGTTCGTTGATCAGGACACGGATTACCGCGCCGACCACCATGCGTGATACCTCAAGGAGGACCTCGCGACGCATGACGAACTTGTGCGAGAACCGAAACACTGCATCTCCAGGCGCAGACAGAGCCGAGGTTGCGCCACATCCCTCGAGAGGGTCGTGCGTTCGTCTCGACGCGCCATTGGCTGGAAAGTCGGCTTGGATTCCGCGCACCTCCCAGGGAGGCGTACAGCATTGGCTACTCTACGCGGAGGAGCGCGTTGGTGTAGTCGATGGGGACGAATTCCGGTCTTCCCGCTTCGACGGGGCACGGCAAGGCGACGGGCAGCTCCGGCCAGCCGCTGTCTGCCGCGTTCTTCCGCGACTCGCATGGACCGAACCCCGTGACAGAGGAGCGTCATGTCCCTGGATTGCCGCCTCTGGGGCAAGGCTGCCGGGCTGGGTAAGAACGCTCTCGGCACGGCCAACACACATCCCCTGATCTGTCATCTGCTGGACACGGCAGCCGTTGCGGAAGTCGTGTGGGACGAGCTGCTGACCGGGCACCAACGGAGCATGGTGACAGAGGCGCTGCAGGTCACTGACGCGCAGGCGCGCGCACTCGCGGCATTCTGGGCGGGACTGCATGACATCGCGAAGATCAGCGTGCCGTTCCAACTGCACTCGGGTGGGCCGAGAGCCGCGCACGGGGAGCTGCTGGCCCAGGAGCTGACCGGTGAGCCGGGGTACGGATTCGATGTCTGCGCCGCGCAGGACAGGCAGTCGCACGAAGCGGCGGCGCACTGGTGGCTGGCGGGAGCCTTGAGGGACGCCGGCTACGCGTCGTCGGGGCGACGTCCACAGTCCCAGCTCAGTCATGCGCTGGCCCAGCTGCTCGGCGGGCACGGCGGCCACTACCACCCGGTGGTCCGTCACAAGGACTTGAGGTCTCCTGTCGCGCGCCACCCGGGCCTGGGCGCGGGTGGGTGGGAGGAACAGCGGCGGATCCACTTCGACGAGGTGCGCAGAGTGGTCGGGGCGGATCCGGTTCCGCAAGGACGGATGACACCGGGAGCGGCTGTCGTCCTGACGGGGTTGGTGACCTTGTCGGACTGGCTGGCCAGCATCGAAGGAGAGATCCTGTCCCGGCTCAGGCCAGAGCGATGGGCTGGGACTCCCGAAGAGCTCGACTCCTACTGGAAGATCGCCCGCACAGCGGCTTCCCGTCTGGTGCACCAGGCGGACCTGCTCGGGACGGGCTTCACTCGGCCGCCGCAACCGGTGCAGGGCGGGAGCGAGACCGGCCTTGAGGCAAGCGTCGCGGGCCAGTTGCCCGACCTGGTGACCGAGTACGGGCCGGGCATGGTGGTCGTGACGATGCCGCCGTCAGAGGACCGTACGAAGGCTGCTCTACGTGCGGCGGGCGTTCTTGGGAGTGCGGCTGAGGCCCGAGGCCTCTTCTATGTACTGCCGACCGGATCGGCGGCCGACAGTCAGATGACGCAGGTGCATGCCTTCGCCGAACAAGCCATGACCGGCCCTCGGCGGTCGCTTCTGCTCCACAGCTCCTCGCGCATGAAGCCGGCGGAAGCAGCTGAGCAGTGGGCGCGGGCCGGCGCGGCTGACGGAGTCAGCGCGGAGCCGGGTGAGGCGTGGGCCCTGGCAGCGAACAGCTGGCTCAACTCCCATCACCGGGCGCTTCTGGCTCCCCTCGGCGCGGGGACGGTGGACGAGCTTCTGCAGGCCGTCATGCCGGTGAAGTTCAACGTGATGAGACTCTTTGCGCTTTCCGGGAAGGTCGTCGTCGTGGACGAAGCCCATGCCCGCGGCGTCTGGGGGCAGAAGCTGATGCTTCGCTTCCTTGAGTGGGCCGCTGCGCTGCGGATCCCGGTTGTCCTGGCCGCGACAGCTGCGGACAGGTCGGTGGACGCGATGCTGGCGGCATACCGTCGGGGCGCGGGAGGAGGGAAGGAACCGGTGGTGCAGCCTCGCCGGACGCCAGGGTGGTCGTTCGTGGACGCTCTGTCCGGAGACAGGCACCTGCCCCGGCAGCCCGCCGAGGTCGTTCGTGCCGCCACGCTCGACATCAGGGTCGTTGACGGTGCGAGTGACGGCGAGATCCGGGCGCTCGTCGAGGCGATGGTCGCGGTCGGCGAGGGAAGAGCCGTGGTGTACCGGTCGACGCCCGAGGAAGCCATCCGCACGTTCCGTCAGCTCACGCAGGATCAGCCCGGGCTTGACGTAGCGCTGGTCCATGAACAGATGCCCAATAAGGATCGGTGGCGGCGTCTCGCAGCTTGCCGGAGTGCCTTCTCTGCCGATGGTGGGGCCACCGGTCCCTCAGTACTGGTGACGACGCCGATGCTGGAACATGTCCGAGGCCTCCATTTCGACCTCGTCCTGTCCGGGCCCGCACCCCTCGGGCGCCTCTTGGCCCGCGCAGCGCAGAGCACGGGTGGCCGGCCGCGGCTCGTGGTGCTCCGAGCGGACAACGAGTCCCCTCTGGACGACCCCGCTCTGGTGCGGCGCACGGACATGCTCCTGGGGGCCGGCAGGACGGTATCTCTGCCCGAAGGCCTGCCCGTGCTCCTGGACGCCGTGTACAGCGAAGATCTTGTCCAGAGGCTGGCGGATCCTCGGGCGCGGGAACTCCAGCAGCTCGACAACCGCCGCACGGTCCAGGAACGCCGGGCCGACGGTACTGCGGGTTGGCTGGCCGTACCGGGTCCGCGGGAACTCGACGGTGACCTCGGCCTCTTGAGCCGAGACCACCCCGGAACGACTCCAGACTTGCTCTCCTCCGTGCTCGGTGAGGAGATGGCGCATGTGGTGTGCCTGTACCCCCTTCATCAGCAGGGGCAGACGGTGCGTCTATTGGAGGAAGGCGTCCTCGAACGGAAGCTCGAACTCGATTCCAAGAGGAGACCGAAGCCCGGTCAGCTCGTCCCCTACCTGATCCCGGTGCCGAAACGACTCGTCGAAGCCGTGAAGGGTGATGCCAACGGCCAATGGCGCGGCACGGCCGCCCTGACGAATGTCCTCCGACTGAACCTGGAAGAGGAAGAGGAAGAGGGTGCATGGGTGCACACCAGTGCGAAATGCCGGTTCCGCCTGAGTGAGCTCGGCCTGGAGATCGATCAATTGCCGTAACCGCCCACGCCGTCCCCGCACGGCCCTCTAGCATTCGGTGGACGTCAGACCACGGGGGAGGGGCGGGAATACGCCTGTGTCCAATCTGATCGACCGGCCATGGATTCCAGTCGCATGGGTGGAGGGAAAATCAGGACCTCCGATATTGGGCCTCAGGAGTCTCTTTCTGCACGCCCGGGAGATTCGAACCCTGCTGATCCCGGAAGCTCCGGCTCATTCGGCGCTGCTGCGTGTGTTGTACGCGCTCACCGCCCGCATCACCGGTCTGGACGAGGCCGGGCCCGGAAGCTGGGGCGACCGGCGGGAAAAAATCCTTGAGCAGGGATTTCCTGAGGGGAGCACAGAACTCGCAGGCGGTCGCAGGGCCGGTGTCGAAGGCTACTTCGACCAGTGGAGCCACCGCTTCGATCTGTTCGATCGCGATCGCCCCTGGCTCCAGGACCCCCGCCTCCCCGACCAGTGCGACAGGAACAACACCGCCGGGGTCCACAAACTGGTCATGAGCCGGGCAGCGGGCAACAACCACTCCTGGTTCGGGCACTGGAGCCAGGAAAGGCCCGTGCCGCCCAATCTGTCGCAGGCTGCGCTGTCGCTGCTGAACTGGCATTTCTGGGGAGCCCCCGGTGGCCTGTCGAGGCGTGCGGTCGGATCCGTGAGTCACCACTATGCAAAGGCTTCACCGCTGCGGGCGGCGCTGTCGTACCACCCGGAGTGCGACAACCTCTTCCTGACGCTGCTGGCCGGCCTGACCCCGCCGGATGGCGACGTCAGTCGGCACACCGACCTGTGCCCGTGGGAGCGCGACGACCTCCCGGACCCGCTCAAGCCCATGCCCGAGCCGCAAGGGCCGTGCTCACGGCTCACCGCCTGTTCGCAGCACGCTCTCCACCTCGTTCCCGCGCCGGACGGCGAGCACACGGCCGACGCCTACATCACATGGGCTCACGACGCCGAGCGGATCCGGCCGGAGGACGACTATCTGATCTGGGACATCGACAAGGACGGAAGGACCACTCCCCGGCTCGCGCGCTCCTCCCGTTCCCTGTGGCGGGACATCGACGCCCTTCTGCTCAAGCAGCTGAACGACTCACGCCCTGTCCGGCCGAAGGTCATGGACCATGCCTTCGACGTGAGCGAGCACCTGCGCGTCCGTGCGCTCGGCTTCGAACAGGACGACAGCCAGGCGGCCAACCACCAGTACGTCGACTCCGTGACCCCGGTGCTTCTTTCCCGAGTCGAGGAGGACGTGGTGAGTACCGAGCGGCCCGTACGCCTGCTCCGCGAACTCGGCGAGCTCTTCGGCCACCGGCTGCAGCAGGCCACGAAGGAAGCCTGGCTGCAGTACACGGACGACAGGAAGAACGATCCGGGGGCCTGGCTGGACGCGGTCGCGGCACGGTACTGGCCGTCGGCCGAGGACGAGTTCTGGTCACGGTTCAGGCGGCTCACGCGCTCTGACGGCGCCTCGGACCCCGGCTTCGACTTCGACGCCGCATGCCGGGCTTTCGCGCGGCACGCGATCGACGCGTACGAGGCGGTAACCAGCTCGGTGACCCGCACGCCACGGGGCGTGAAAGCCGTGACCAGGGCGAAGGCGATCATCCTGGCCGCGCTGAAGGACCCGCACAAGGCCATGGCGCAACCGACGAACAGAGCGGCGAAGAAACCGTGACCGTCGCCGGCCGACCCAAGGACAGGCATGACCTCACCAGCTCCTGAAGCGAGCAAGCGCCAAACGAATCGCGCCGCGTACGCGGCATTCACCGAACACATCGAATACCTGTGCCGCACAGACCCCGGTGCCCGTGCGGCACTGCGCGCGGGCCTCCGCCGCGACATGAACCACCCGCGCACACGCGCCATGCACCGGCTGCTGACGCCGCGACTGCCGGAAGGGTGCGACGAGAAAGCAGCGCAGGCCCACTACACGGTGGCCTCGCTGATCGCGGCCCAGCCCCGACACGCCTTCGCGTCCGACCACGTGGACGACGAAGCCACCGCGGACGGACCAGAGGTGGTGGAGAAGCAGATTCCGGAGGCGGACGGAGAGCCGGGCGAGGTGGCCGCCCCGCCCCCGCCCACCCCGTACGGCCCCTCCTTCGGCGCCAGTCTGGGCTGCGCCGTCGTCGCCCAGGGCACCTCCATGCGGATGAGCGCCGCGGAGAGCCGAGTCAACCTCCTGACGCGGCAGAGCGTCCGCGGCATCCACCTCCACCTGCCGGCCGCCGTGAATCAGGTACGCACCACCAGCGCGACCATCGACTGGGGGCAGTTGCTGTCAGACCTCATCGCCTGGCCCTACCAGTCCGGGCGCATCAGCCGCCGCTGGCTGCAGGACTTCTACCGGATCACCGCCCGCGTCGACCAGGACTGACGACCCTCTCACCCACAGGAGATCCCTGATGAACCCCCAACCCCGCTTCATCGACATCCACGTCGTCCAACCCGTTCCTTACGCGAACCTCAACCGGGACGACACCAACTCGGTGAAAACCATGCTGTACGGCGACGCCCTGCGCACCCGCGTCTCCAGCCAGTCCTGGAAGCGGGCCATCCGCGAGCACTTCCAGGAAGCACTCGGCGACAACGCGCTGCGCACACGCCGCATCGGCGAACGGGTCGCCGAGGTGCTCTGCGGGCGCGGGTGGGACGAGGCGCTGGCCGGCCGTGCCGGTGCGCACGTCGCGGCCGGGAGCAGCATCAAGTGGGAGGTGGCCAAGGGGAAGGACAAGCAGCCCATCACGAACAAGGTCCTGACCAACGCGCTCGTCTACCTCCCCGAAGACGCGGTCGAGGAACTGGCGGACATCGCTGAAGCCCACAAGGACGCGCTGACGACCGACTTCACCGGCAAGGGAAGGAGCAAACCCGAGAGCGCTCTGAAGGGGAAGGTCGACAAAGTCCTCCTCAAGAGGAACGGCGTCATCAACCTCTTCGGCCGTATGCTCGCCGAGGTCGACGACGCCGGTGTGGACGGCGCCGTCCAGGTCGCCCACGTATTCACCACGCACACCACCGAGATCGAACTCGACTACTTCGCTGCCGTCGACGATGTCACCGAGGCGAGGGACGATGAGACCGGCAGCGGCCACATGGGCACCGCCGAGTTCAGTACCGGCACCTTCTACCGGTTCGCCACCGTCGATCTCAAGGAACTCATCAAGAACCTGAGCGACGACAGCCACATCGCCCTCGAGACCGCCCGCAAGCTCGCCGGCCAGTTCCTTCTCTCCTTCATCGAGTCGCTGCCGCGGGCGAAGAAGAACTCCACCGCCCCGCACACGCCCCCGCACCTGGTGCACGTGGCGGTCCGCTCCGACCGGCCGCTGTCGTTCGCCGCAGCCTTCGAGGAACCCGTACGGTCTGCCGAACACGGTGGATACGTCGGGCGCTCAGTGGAAGGCATCGACGCCTACTCCAAGGCCGCGAACACGCTCCTCGGCCCCGACCGCGTTCTGCACGCGGCACATGCTGCCCTCCGATTCGAAAAGCTGGAGCACCTCGGCAAGCGCTACTCGTCCTTCGAAGCCCTCGTCACCGCCGCCGTTGAAGTCGCTCTCGCCGAGGTCCCGCAGTGACCGAAGGATCCTCCCGCGGGCTGCTGTTGCGCCTGGCAGGCCCACTTCAGTCCTGGGGCACGCACAGCAAGTACCTGCGTCGGGACACCGCCCGGTTTCCCACCCGGTCCGGTGTCGTGGGCATGTTGGCCGCAGGCCTCGGGCGAGCGCGTCAGGCACCCTTGGACGATCTCGCGACGCTGTCGATGACGGTGCGCGTCGACCGACCCGGCGTCGTCCTGTCCGACTTCCACACCGTCGGCGGCGGGCTGCCCGCCGACGCGACGGTGGTCACCGTCGACGGAAAACACCGGACCGAGGGCAAGAGCACTCTGGTATCGAGGCGCCAGTACCTGGCCGACGCCGTTTTCACCCTCGCGCTCACGTCCGACGACGAAGCGCTGCTGCACTCATGCGCTGCCGCTCTGCGCGACCCGCGCTGGCCTCTCTTTCTCGGCCGCCGGTCCTGCCCGCCGGAGGGCCCGATCCTGCTGGGAACCGTGGAAGATCCCCTGCGCCACCTGGTACGGATACCTCTGGCCGCAAAGAGACCGCGCGGAGGGCCGCAGCCGATCGAGTTCTACGGCGACAGACCGCTCGGTGAGCTCCCCGTGGACTCAGGCGCCGCGGACAGCGGTGATGGCAACCACCACAGCGGCGAAGTCACCGACGAACCAGTGTCGTTCGCACCGCTGGAGCGCCAGCACCGGCCCCGCCCGCTGTACCGGCGTGCCGTAACCCTGCCGGATGCCACCTACCGAGGCTTCGGGACCGGTTACCTTCAGAATCTCCAAAGCTACATCGACACCCACTTCACCGAGCCGGAGAGGAACACCCGGTGACTTTGTGGCTGACCCGCATCGTGCCCTCGCCCCATTCTCGCGAGGCCCGCCGGGACCTCGGCGGCAGCGATCAAGGCATCCGATTGCACCAACGCGTGCTGCAGATGTTCCCCGACGGGGTCGAAGGCCCGGCCCGGGCCGCGTTCGGAGTCCTGTTCCGTGCCGAGGAGACCCCACGTGGACCGCAGATCCTTCTGCAGAGCCACGTGGTGCCCGACCCCTCCCGCCTCCCGGACGCCTACGGCAACGTCGAACCACGCTCCCTCGACGGCCTGTTGGCGACGCTGGACAAGGGGACTATCGTCAACTACCGCTGTGTGGCCAGTCCCGTGCGCAAACCCGGGGCGGCCTCGCGGGAGACGTACAAGCTTCCGCCGGTTGTGGCCCTGAGCGGCAATGCCGCCATTGAGTGGTGGGAACGCCAGTCCACCGCGGCCGGTTTGGAACCGCTGCACATCGATGCTCACCCGCTCACCACGGTACGCGGCTCCCGAGGTGCCAAGGATCCCGCAGCAAGGCAGCGAGTCCAGCACTCCCGTACTCAATTCGACGGGACGGCCAGAGTCCTCGACGCCGGCCTGCTTCGGGAAAAGCTCGCCACCGGTATCGGGCGGGGCAAGGCGTACGGATGCGGGCTGCTGACGGTTGCGCCCATACGGCAGCGGTCGTGAACGGGGGGAAATCGAGCTCGGGAACCAGTACCAGGACCTGCGAAGCGTACGGTGCGAGTCCGCATACGGCGGCGAATGCGTCTTCCACGGAGGGCCTGGTGGGGTGGGGCAGATCATGTGAACGGTGTTGTGGCGGCGTTTTCATCGCTTGAGGCGGCGGCTCCGCAACGGACCCCCTTCTTCACCAGGATGGTCGCCTTGGGCTACGGTCGTGCCCCGTGTCTGCAAGGGAGTGGTGCTCATGCCCCGCCATGTTCTGTCCGCGACGCGCGTGGACGGCAGGGTGATCGCCCGCGAGGAGCGCCCCGCCGCGCCATCGCTCACCGTGGTCGCCGCGTACGGGGATCTCCATGCCTGCGACTACGTGACCGTCTCCCAGGGGGAGTCCGTCGGGCTCTATGCCCGCGACCCCGGAGGCACGTGGGACGCTGTGAGCCCCGGAACCGACGCGGTGACCACCGACGAGATGCGCCTGTGGTTCGAGCTCACCCACCACTACCCGGGCCCGGACGGGGCGGACCCGAACCATCCGCTGGGCAGGGCTCCGCAGCCCGGTGCCGGCGGACGCATCGACGAACGGCGCGCCATCGCCCTGGTCCAGGAACACATCGCCGCCGGCGGCCTGGACTACCCGACCCAGGGCCTGGTCGCCGATCGGTTCGCCGCGGGCTGGAGCGTGTACGGGCCCGTCGACGTCGACGACAGCGATCCCATGGCCTTCCTCGACATGCCCGTCGGCCGTTCGGTGTTCCTGGTCGGCGACACGGGTCGCATCAAGGAGGTCACCTCCGCGATCCCGCCCGGACAGGCCGACGCCCTGTTCACCGCGGAGGAGGCCTTCGTACGGCGTGCGTCCGCCGAGGAGGCGTTCACGAACGACCTCAAGGCGGAGTTCGAGCGCCTCGATGGCCGGTCCGGGCAGCCGGGCGCGATCACCGACTTCACCGTCGTCGGCACCCCTCCCGAGGACGTGACGGCGGCCCGTGTGACCGCGCTGACCGACGAGATCGTCCGCCGGCTGGCGCTGTGCGGACCACCGCGGTGGGACCGCATGGTGGCGGCATTCTCCTGCGCCGTCTCCGCAGAGACGGCCGATCTGTGCTTCTGGCACCACGAACGGCCCGTAGAGGCACGCGTGCCGGAGCAAGTAGCCCTGCTCTTACGCCGCCAGCGCCACCTCGCGGCCGAGATGCCGGCCGGACCGTGGCTGCGTCTGACGGTCGCCGTCACCAAGGGGCCCGGCGGCCAAGCCCAGGTCTCCACCCAGTACGACTACGGCGACGAGCGGCTCCCCGAAGGGCAGTTGCTCGCCCCCGGGCACTACCGCAACGACCTCGCCGCCTACCCGCGGGCCGGGGTACCCGCGTGGCTGCGGGCCTACGCCGGGGCGAACGGCAGCCGCACGGCATTCCCGCACACGGCGCCGCCGCGATCCGCACCCCCGCGCCAGGAGGCCCCCGAGCGCCCCTTCGTGGACGATCTGGTCGGCTGGACGACACACGTGGTCGCCGACCAGCAGCGGATCACGTACGGCGGTGATTCGCTGACCTGGGAGAAGATCGAGTGGGTCCGGTATCCCGTCTCGCGGACCAAACACCAGGGCTTCCTGTTCCCCTCCATGTACACCAACACGTACACGTTCGGCGTGGGCACGTACGGGAACTCACCGAAGAGCCTGGAGGATCTGACCTGGAGCAGGGGCGGAAAGCGGGCGGAAGCCCCCGAAGCGTGGCTGGCCCTGGTCGAGTTCGCACAGCGCGTCCTCGAGCCCCGGCTGCTCGCGCAGCGTCTCGACCTGATCCGGTGCGGCGGGTCGTTCACCATAGGTGAGATGCGCGTGCACCGCGGCGGGCTCACCCTGCGCGGGGTCATGGAGGCCGATTGGGGTTCGCTCACCGACGTCAAAGTCGCGGACGGCCTGGTGTGGATTCATGAGCGGGGCAGGCAGCAGGCGGTGAGGGTGTCCCTCGGCAGCGCCAACGCCGTACTCCTGCCCCGCATCGTGGCGGCCCTGGCCGGCTGAACCGCGGCTATGTGTGCAGGCGCCCCGAGACCTGCGTGATCTCCTCGGCGCCCAGAGGGTACGGGCTGCCGTACAGCAGCGGACCGGCGACGACCGCGGGACCGGTGACGGGCGCCGCGCCGTGCTCGGCCGCGAGCCGGCTGGCCACGGGGTTGGGCGGGCCGGAACGTGCCCGCCCCGGGCCGTCCTCGGCGTACCAGAGGGTGAGCTCCTCGCCGAGCTTGGTGGAGCGTATGTGCTCCGAACCGAGAAGACGAGCGACCTCCTGCACGAGATCCATCCCGTACGACGCGGTTTTCACCTGCTGGATGCCCCTGTCGGACACGAGGAGCAGGCCGGACGTCGCCTTGTTCCGCTTGAAGAGTCCCATCCCGTCACTCTATTGACGCGGCTGCATCACCTGCCACCCTCTTCCCCGACTCCGTCACGCGCCGGCGCTTCCCCGCACGCGGTGCTCGCTCGCCGAGGTGTCCGGAAACCGGTGGTCGTGATTGCGCGCGTGCCCGGGGCGGTGTCGGCCGCGGAGATGTCAGCAGGCGGAACTCGTACGGGACGGAGGCAGCTCTCGGCGGCTCGGCGCGTCATCGGAGTGACGGTCGGGGAGGGATCTCGGGCCCCTGCCTCCACATGACGCGAACCGCCGAACGAAGATAAAATGGGACCGGTCGCAAACCTCCGAGTACATTGCCGCTTCACGGGAGCAGCCATGGTCGGCGTCGTTTTCGCCAATGGTGAGAATCCCATCACCCCGAGCATTTCGATCATCCACGATGATGAGTCGTTCCGGGTCGAGTGGGTGGCTTTCAACGTCAGTGCCCAAGACCTTCCGTCCTTCGTCGACCGTCTGCTCGTCGAGAGGATTCCGGAAGGCTGCCCCGGTTCCGACGACGTCGAACACGAGGCTGTATTCGACAGTGACGTTGACGGAGATCCGGCGGACTTCGCCGAACCGGATCTGCTCTCGGGCGAAGCGGGCCCGCTGATGGAGCCCCAGGTGGGGCCGTTTCCGGTCGGGGACTACCGGCTCACCGTGACGCTGGCCAACGACCTCGGAGTGGGGCACACGACGTTCCTCTGCGTTCCCGTCGTGGCCGCGGTCTGAGTCGGCGGGTCCGAGTCGGGAGAGCGAGCGTGGTCCGAGCCGGCGGGTTGGTGCGGGCGGAGGCGGTGCCGAGGGCGAATCCGGAGAGCAGTTCAGGAGAACGGGGCGTCCGGAGAGCCGGTCCGGAGATACGTACGAGCCGAGGAGAGATCATGCCGTACGGCGGAGCAGCCGCAGGCCCAACGTGCCCGGGAGCGGCGACGGTGGACACCAACGTGTCGCTGAGCAGCTCCCATTGGTACGAGATCGTCAACGACACGGACGACCCGATCATCGTGGAAGTCGTCTGTGAACTGGCCGATTCGGAAGGGAACACCGCGTCCGAGGTCCGTCGTGAGTCGATGGCGCCGCAGAGCGACACGACCGCCACGCAGACGCTCTACCTGGTCGCCGCCTATCCCTCGCCGGGTTCGGTGACCGTCACCGCCACCACCACGCTGTCGGGCGACGTGTCGACCAGCGGGTCGAACATGTGCACCTTCAGCGTTGCCGAGGACGCGCCGTTCACGAGGTCCCTCACCGTGAACGGGGGCGGCCCGCGGCTCTTCCGTCGCGTGCGGCGGACCCACGTGTCGCCCAGGAATCGTCGTCTGGCCTCTGCCCTGACCCGAAGGAGTCGCTCGCCGGGGAAGCGGGCCCGGCCCACGGGGTGAGTTCCACGCTCCTCAAGCAAGTTGATGGCTCGTCAGGTCAGCTGTCGTGAGTACCGCCGCCTGTCGTCGGCGTGAGCCGGTGGCCTGCGCCGCTCGCTCTCGACCCGCCTGGACCCGCCTCCCGCTCTCCGTTGGGAGATGTCAGCGTCGTGACCGACTTCGATCGTTCGGCTTTCCATCACCGGGTGGCCGTGCATCCCTGGGATCTCGGTGAGTTCGCCGCTTTCGTCCGCGGGGACGACGGGACGGTGGAGCACTACGAGGTCTTCGAGGGCGTCGTCATGTCCGGCCCCGAGCCGCTCGGAGGCCACTTCGACTCCGATCCGGTGGTGACCGTGGGCGGGGACGGACGTCTGCACCTGCTCGGGCGGTCGGGGGTCAGGATCGTCGACTGGTCCTGGCCGGACGCTGACCATGCCCAGCTGCTGGGACCGCCCACCGAGGAGACCTTGCCCGGTTTCTGTGTGACCGATCCGGAGATCGTCCACGCCGGAGGGCTCCAGCTCTTCGCCCTCGGGGTCGAGGGATGCGTCAGGCAATGGACGCTCGGTGTCCGTGGCTGGAGCGCACCGCGGAGGCTGACCCCGGACGTGGCGGCCTCCCGGCCGGCCGCCATCAGCCGTGCGCCGGGCGCGCTCGACGTGTTCGCCGTCGACAGCGACGGCGCGTTGCGGCACTGGTGGTGGGCGGAGAACCGCTGGAACACCGAGGCGCGAGGCGGTCAGTCGCTCTCGGGCAGGCCCACCGTGGCCTCGTACGAGCCTCGACGGCTCGACCTCTTCGCGGTGCGGACGGACGGGGTGCCACTGCACTGGGGCTGGGACGGCGTCCGCTGGTTCGACGCCGAGGAACGGCTGGGCATGGAGCTCACCGCTTCCCGGCGGATCGCCGCCCGGGACGTGCACCTCGTCACGTTCGGCCCCGAACTTCTCCTGCTGGTGGCCGGGACGAAGAACGACGGGACCGTGCGCTGGGTCCTGGAACCCGCGGTTCCGGGACGGCCCGCCGCCTGGCGCGGCCCGTCCGGGATCGTGACCTCCCCGTTCCCGCCCACCGCTTGGTCGACCGGGGAGCACGCCGAGGTACTGGTGCGTGCCACCGGCGGCGGCTTCAGCCGACAGGACTTCGCCCTCGACCCGCAGGGCGGCATGGGGGAGCCGGTGCCGCTGACCGGGGAGTCGGCGGAGCTGTTCCCCACCGAGCCTGCGCCGGAGCCGCAGTTCATGAACCCCCTGCCGGCCGATCCCGACATGCTGCTGATCAGACCGGACGACCTGGTCCTCCTCGGAGTGCGCTGGAGCGGTTTCGACCTCCGGACCCCTGCGGGCGGACCGGCCGAACTGGTGCCGGGTCCGGCGGCGGAACTGACGATCCTCTTCCCTCCGCAGCACGTGGTCGAGGAGGTCGTCGCGGGCCGAGGGCCTGCCGTGCCCGCGGTGGACCCGTCCCTGACGGGCGGGTTCCCCACCTGGCAGGCAGCCCTGGCGGGGGCCAGCAGGCTCGTGGTGGGATTCGGGGCGGACGATCCTCCGGTCCGGCTGACGGCCGAAGGGGTCCTGGACGCCGTACGCCGTGGCCGTCTGGTGCCGGCGAACGGGGTCACGGACGAGAAGACGGCGATCGAGATCCCCTACGGGCTGGTGCTCTCCCCGCACCCGCCGGAGGGGCTGGACGCCCGCGCCACGCATCCGGCCGGCGCCGTCAGGTCCGAGGCGAGCACCGTCGGCCTCTGGCAGACGACCGTCGCGGCGCAGGACACGGCCGCGGGCGCACCGGCCGGCCTGCGCCTGCACCCGGTCGACATGACCTCCGACGACCCGTTCCCCGTGGCGCTGCGCGGGGGCTCACGCGCCCGGATCATGCTGGAGGAGCCGACCGCGCGGATCGACCGGCTCACCCTGAGCTCACTGGGCGGCTCGCTGACCGCCGCCGGATCCTGGGACACGTTCGAGTGGGAGCACCTGGCCGCGCTCGGCCGCGACCGGTACGTCCGTACGGCGGCCAAAGGGGTGCTGTATCCCTTCGGTCACCGGGCCGAGTTCGTCGAGCTGACGGAGCGCGTCTTCGAGGGAACCCGCGACGGGGCCGTGGCGCACCTGCGGAAGTCGACGATTCTGAAGGTCACCGAACCCGTCCGGAGCGAACCGGCCGACACCGCACTCCGGGCGGCGTTCCCCTTCCACGAGGTGGAGATCGAGCGCACGGTGTACGAGGGGCTCGACAGCGAGCCGTGGGGGACCCAGGACTTCCCCGTACCCGAACTGACCGGCCTCCTGGAGACCCGTGGCCAGTGGTCGGCCCGCGCCGCAGACCTCTACGAGACGTTGTACGGTGACATGGGACCGGGCGGAGGCGAACCTCCGGTCGAGGACCTCGCGGCCGGTGTCACCTCCGACGCCGACGAACCTCTCGACGACGCGTCGTTCGGCCCCGAGGACCCGGAGCCCCCCGTCACCCGCTCCTCGGCGGCGCGTTCCTACCTGGACCTCCAGGAGCAGATCGCGCACATCGACGCGCAGATCGACGCCCTGCCGCACGGTGGGGTCGTTCCGCTCCCCGTCTACATCGTGCCGCGTGTCGGCGGTGTACCCGTCGACTTCCCGGTCCGTGCGGCGGGCCGGGCCGGTGACGTCCACCTGGCCATGCCCCTGGTCTTCGTGTCGGACATCGACCGCCCCCAGGGACTGTTCACCCCGCCCTTCAACTCCCTCACCGACAGCGGGATCGCGCGCAGGCTGGCGGAGGCGTACCGGGAGGTGGGCGACGGGGCCGTGGCGGCGCACGGCGCCCGGATCGACCTCGTCCGGTCGAACGCGCCCGTGGAGCAGGACGTCTGCGAGGTGGAGCGCCTGCATGTCGTGGGTACCCCGCACGACGGCGGGTTCCGCCCGCGGCTCGGGACGGCGCCCGGTCCGGACGAGCGGCGCGGTCCGGGCGGGCGGCGGCGGCCGGGCGGGCGGCGTCGGCCGGGCGTGGACCGCTGGGCGTTCGACACCGCGCTTCCGGCGGTGCGGGCGCTGGTCGGCGCGGACCGGCCTGCGATGCGGCTGGCCCTCAGCTCCGCCCTGCTCGACTCGGTGCCCGATGTGGAGGTCCCGTTCGAAGTACCCGAGGGGGCGGAGGCGCTCGTCACCGACTTCGCCCGGAACACCGCGCGCAGCGGCGGCATCGTGGCGCCCGACATCGTCGCGGACGGCATCTCCCGGCTGAACGGACCGGTCAACGTGGCTGGTCTGCTCGACCGGGCCGGTGGCCACCTGGACCCCAAGAAGATCCTCGGCGACGGAGCGACGCTCCTCGGGTACCACCTGTCCGACCTCATCGACGCGACCGGGCTCGAGGAACCGCCGACGATCCTGAGCGACGCGACGGCGGGCGGCCCTCCGCGGATCACCCTGCAATGGCACGGCGTGGAACTCGGCACCGACGAAGGGTCGTTCGTCACCGGCGACGACTCGGTGCTGGACCTCGACGTCCTGATGGCGCCGGAGGGACAGACCATCAGCTGCACGGTGCGGAACGTGTCGCTGGCCCTTCCCGACCGGAGCGGCAAGCTCCTGGAGGTGAGCTTCGGCAGCATCACCTTCCTGCAGAGCGGCGGGCAGCCGCCCACCCTGGGGGTCGAGGGCGTCGGGGCGGAGTTCTCCGGGCTGCTGAACCTGCTGAAGGAGTTGCAGGAGGGCGTCGACCTCGGGGGCTCCGGTCCGCACATCGAAGCCTCGTCCGGCGGGGTCTCGGCCTCCTACAGCCTGCCGGTCCCCGACGTGACCGCGGGAGCCTTCCAGTTGACCGGGCTGGTGTTCCACGCCGGGATCGACGTGCCCTTCGACGACCGGCCGGTCGCGATCTCCCTCGCCTTCGCCAGCCGGGCGGCTCCGTTCAACCTGTCCGTGCTGATGTTCGGCGGTGGCGGATACGTCGAAGTGGTCCTCGACCGGACCGGTCTGCGACGGCTGGAGGCCGCGCTCGAATTCGGCGCCTCGGTCGCGGTGAACTTCCTGGTCGCCACCGGCGAGGTCCACGCCATGGGCGGAGTCCACCTCCTGAAGAGCGGGGACCAGCTCGACCTCAGCGGCTACCTCCGGCTGGGCGGGCACGTCAGCGTCTTCGGACTGGTCACCGTCTCCATCGAAGTGAGGATCACCCTCACCTACCGGAGCGCGACGAACGAGCTGGTCGGCAGAGCCACGCTGGTGCTGGAGATCGACCTGACGCTGTTCAGCGAGTCCGTCGAACTCGACACCGGCGACTGGGTGCTGGCCGGCGGAGAAGGCCGGCGGCAGCGCACGCTCGGACCGGTGGGACCGCGCCCGCGGCCCGCGCCCGCCGACCCGGCCCAGCCCGTGGGACCGGCCACGGAGGAGTGGCGCGGCTACCGCTCCGCCTTCGGGGAAGGACCGACGTCATGAGCACACTCGGCTGGATCGCCGTACCCGGGGGCCGGGTCGGGGCGGGCGGCGCACCGCTGCGCGTACTCGTCGTTCCCCGGCTGACGCGGCAACTGGCCGGTACGCCGATGGAGGACTGGCCCACGACCGTCAACGCGGCGAACCCGCTCGTCGAGATACGCGAGCCCGGACAGGCCGAGCGCGCGGTCCCGGCCACGGCGCACCGTGACGCCCGCAGCGACACCTGGCACGGCTTCTTCGGCCACGGCATCGAGGTCACTCCCTGGCAGCCGCCCGAGGGGTACCCGAGACCGGAGGTCAGCCCGACCCTGCGGGACCACGACGCCCTGGTCGCCACCTACGCGGCGGCGGCGAACAGCCCGGGGGACGCGGGGGTGGTCCGGGACGAGTTGCGGGACTGGCGCCGCCCACCGGACACCGCCGTCGGCGAGCAGCCGGTCGGGCAGCCGGACTTCCCGGTGGTCGACTTCCACCGGGCCGTCTCCTTCCTGCGGGACCACCCCTACGTCCTGCGGGCGCTGGGACTGGTCGTCCGGCTGGACGTGCCGGCCGACGCGCTGCCCAGGGGCACCGATCCGCCGTACCCCCGGATCCGGGTGAGCTGGCCGGATTCACCGGTCGCCGTCGAGTCGCCCTGGACCGCGTACGAGTTCGACGGCACCCACTTCCTGCCGGCCTCCGGCGGCGACATCCGGTCCGGATTCGTCGACCTCTCGGACTCCGACACCTGGAAGGTCGTCACCGTCGACGTCGACGGAGGGGTGGACAGACTCCGGGACACCGCCGGCACGGTGACCGCCGACGACGGGGACACGGCGGACGAACCGCTGGTGCTGCCCACGCTGAAGTCCGCCGGACTGCTGCTGGCACGCACCGACCGCGAGCAGCAGTTGGCGGACCGCAGCGAACGCGGACGTTCCGGCGCGCGGGGCGGGTCGCTCGCCGACCGGGTCCTCGGCGCGGAGGACCTCGTCCTCGGATACCGGCTCGACGTCCGGCCGCAGGACAGCAACACCTGGTTCTCCCTGCAGGACCGCACCGCCCGGTACACGATCGACGACCGCCCGGTGGGCCCGGAGACCGAGGTACGGGAAGAGGGCCACCTCAAGCCGGACATGATGGTCAAGAAGGAGGACGGCCTGCACACGGATCAGATCGTGGCCGGCTGGACCGGCTGGAGCCTGGCCGTCCCCCGCCCCACCCTGGACGGTGCCCAGCCGACGTCCACCCCGTCCGCGCTCGCCGCCGAACGCATCCCCTACCGGTTCGCCGCGCACGTCGAGGTCGCCGAGCGGAGTCTGCCCGAACTCCGGTTCGGCCGCGCCTACCAGCTGCGCGCACGCGTCGCCGACATCGCGGGCGGCGGGATCCAGCCGGACGACCGCCTCGCGGCCTCGCGCCCGACCGACGAGATCCCCTACACCCGGTGGGAGCCGGTCCCGCCCCCGGACGTGCTGGTCCCCGACGGCCTGCTCGTCGAGGACCCGCGACAGCCGGGCACGTTCCGCGTCGACCACGAACTGCTCGGACCCGGCGGCACCCTGGAACGGCTCGTCGTCCGTACGTCGCCCACCCCCGACGGGCACTTCCGCCCCGACGAGTTCGAGGGCGATCCCGCGTACCCCGCGAACGACCACCGCACCTGCTCGCCACCCGTGACGACCTTCCAGCTCGCCGAGCAGCACGGGGTCCTCAGCGGCCCGGCGCAGGAGGGCCGCGACCGGGCCGCCCGCGCCATCACCCCCGTACCGGGCACCGGGCTCCCCGACCCGGCCGCCCTCGGAGCCGCCGCCACGGTCATGCCGGAGCCCGCCGGTCCGCCCCGCCGCCTCACCGACGCCCGTCCCTGGGCCGGTACCTGGCCCGACCACCCGCCCAAGCACATCGAGCTCGTCCCCGCCGACGACCGCGAAGACCCGGCGGGCCTGAACTGGACGACCCCGGGGGGAGGGCCGGACGAGGAGTCCTCGACGGTACGGATCTCCGTGCCGCCCGGGCAGCGCGTGCTGGTGGAACTGACCTCGACGGTCCTGCAGGACAAACTCGACTGGTTCGAGATCAAGCGGCTGGTCACCGCGGACACCGACGGCGACCCGGAGACCGACGGCGACGCGGACGCGGACGGCGACGCGGACGCGGACGGCGTGGAGGACAACGACGACACCGACGACCTCGACGCGGGCAGGGCCGCCCTCAAGGGCCGGCACCCCATGCTGACCCCGCCCCGCCGGCTCGAACTCGTCCACGCAGTCCGCCGCCCGCTCAACGCCCCGTCAGGGTCCCTGACCTCGTCGAGGCTCCCCGGCAGCACCCATGCCGTCCTCGAACCCCACGACGGGATCTTCGGCGTGCACACGCCGAGCACCGCGCAACTGGACATCCGCGCGCACTGGGACGAATGGGGTGACACCGCCGCCCCGGTCCCCACGTCGGTCCCCCTGACCCCGCTCGCGGTGTCCCGCGGAGCACGCGCGCTGGCCGAGATCCGCCCGGAGTTCGGCGACACCAAGCACCGGAACGTCCGCTGCTCGGTCACCGCGATCAGCCGCTTCCGCGACTGCTTCGCGCCGACCGACGACGAGGAGCGGTTCCGCGCGAGCACCGTCCTCGGCCCGGTGTCGGTCAAGAGCAGCGCACTGCCCCCGCCCCCCGTGATCGTGTCCGCCGTCCCCGCCTTTCTCTGGTCGGAGGAACCCGGTCCCGGAGGGGGCGTCGTACGGAGGCGCTCGGCCGGCCGCCTGCGCGTCGAACTCGGCCGCCCCTGGTACACCACGGGGGAAGGGGAACGCCTCGCGGTGATCGTGCTGCCCGGCGACGAGGACTCCGTCCCCGCCGAGGACCGCCCGCTGGTGTCCTGGATCAACCGCGACCCCATCCATCCGACGCCCTCCCCGAAGGCGCTGGCCGACCCGTCCCTGTTCGCCGGTGCCGTCGCCCCGGTCGACGTGCCGCTCGTGGAGACCGGCCACCGCGTCCGGGTTCTTCCCTACCCGGTGTTCCACGACGAGGGCCGCTGGTACGCCGACATCGCGATGCCGGGGGCTGCCTCCTCGTCGTACTGCCCCTTCGCGCACCTGGCGCTGGCCCGCTACCAGCCCGAGAGCCTGGACGGCCTGAGCCTGTCCCGTGTCGTCCGGACGGACATGGTGCCGCTCCTCCCGGACCGTGACCTGGAGGTCCGGGAGGAACCCGACGGCCTGCGGATCGCCCTCACCGGACCGAGCCGCCGGGGCAACCGCCCCAACCGCGTCTTCGCGTCGGTCGAACGGTGCGACGCGCCGGACCTGCCGGGCGCACCCGTCGACCTCACCTCGCTCACCGGAACACCGCCGGGCTTCCCCGTGTGGGCACGTGTCGCCGGTGCGACGGTGTCCGGCCACACCGGCGAACCCCTGCCGCTCCTCACGGCTCCGGCCGGGCCCGGCCGCCTGAGGGTCCTCGTCCGGGAGGTCGAGGACATCACTCCCTCCTTCAGCGCGGCCGTCGGCACCACGAGCGAACTGGCGGACCGTACGGTGTACACGGCCGTCGTGCCGCTGCCGTTGGTGTGAGGACGGCCCGCCCGGCCCCGGAAGAGCTGCGGCGGACGTGGAGGAGATGCGGCGGACCTGGAAGAGCCCGCCGGACCCGCCCTCCGGGCGGACGGCGCCACTTTCGACCCACGCCCTAGAGTGAAGGCAGCAGCCAACCGCCGTGACGAGGGAGCCCGATGTCCGAGCGAACCCCGGATCCGTCCGTTGCCCACTTCGGCCCCGAGGGAATGCGGCGGATCGTCGTGCCCCGGCAGTACGCCACCCTGCCCGACGCCACCCGCGACGTGCTGGCGGCGGTCGGCGTGCCGCTGCACGTGAGTCCGTACTTCACGGCGGCCGGTGAGACCGACGGCCTCACCCTGCGGATGTTCGCCGGTCACCGCGGCCTCGTCCTGGAGGACCCGCGGGCCGACTGGGTCCGGATCGGCGGCGACCGGCTGGCGCAGATGTGCGTACGGCCCGACGGCGTGGTGCAGGCGGTCTTCCTCGCCCGCCCGGAGCCGGATCTCTTCGTCGCTTCCGACGCGCGCGCGTTCACCGCCGCGCTGGCGGTGTTCGACAGGCGGCTGCCGGTGATCGTCTCGTCCTCGGGCCTGGCAGCCGCGGCGGCGGAGTACCGGGAGCTGGACGCGGAGATACGGGGGCTCGACCCCGAGGCGTTCGAGGACCGCGAGAGCTGGTGGCCCCGCGTCCTGGAAGACGTGCGGCACACGCTCAACTTTCCGTTCTCCGCCGCGTTCGAGTACGTCGAGCGGAACGGCGGCAAGGAGATCGCCACCGAGCGGACCGCCCCGGGCAGGGCGCATCCCGAGGAACTGCTCTGGGCACGGCTGTCGGCGCAGGGCGTCACTCCGGACCGGGTACGCCGGGTCTACTGCGAACTGGAGCCGTGCATGATGCCGGGGCACTACTGCTCCGCGTGGCTCCAGGCGACCTTTCCGCACGCCGAGTTCACGCACAGCTTCGACTACGGGGACACCGCGGTCTCGCGCGAGGAAGGGCTCAAGGAACTGATCCTCCACTCCGCGCGAGAGGCGGGACGGGCGTGAGCGAACAGAGGTGGGCGCGGCCGGCGGCGGGGAGGGAACCGGCCGCGGCGGCGCTGCTGGCCTGGCTCGCGGACGCGGAGGCGCCCCGGCTCTGCCTCGTCACCGGCGGCGAGGGGAGCGGGAAGTCCGCGCTGCTGGCGTGGCTCGTCGCCCACGGGAAGAGGCCCGGGACACCACCGGAGCGACGCGTGCACGCCTTCGTCCCGCTCACCGGCCGCACGGCGACGACGGCGGCCTGGACGATCGCGCACCAGTTGTCGGTGACGGCCCGGACCCCCGGTGCGCTGGTCGACGCACTGACCGGTGACGGCCGGCGCACCGTCGTCGTGCTGCCCGACCTGCACGCCGGCGAAGGGCCCGAAGGCATTGCCGAACTGGCCCTGGCCCTCCTGGAGTCGGACCATGTGCGGCTGATCGTCGAGGTGCGGAGCGGAACACCGGGAAGGCAGACCCTCGCGGGGACCGGATGCGCGGTGATGGACCTGGACGAGGCGCGGTGGACCGACCCGGCCCGGTACGCCTCGTGGGCGGCCCGCCCCCGCCGCGTCCCGGCGGAGCCGTCCGGGCGCGCGCCGGAACCCGCGCCTGCCGGCCCTGTCGACCTGAACGATCCTTCCGCGGTCTGTACGGCGGATCCGTGGCAGGTGTCCGCCCGCTACGAGGCCTCCGCGGACCCCCACGGAGGACTGCGGGCGGCCTGGCTGCGGGCCGGTGTCTCGCTCACCCGGGAACAGGCCGCGCCGGAGCGGGCGAACGTCCTGCTGGCCGCCCTGGGGAACGACGCCGACCCCCGGCTGTCGGCGGCGCTCGCCCGGTGCGCCGTGGGCGCACGGTGGCGCGTGCGGTGGCGGAGCGTTCCGGGTGACGCCCGGCCGCCGTGGCCCGGACCTGCCCGCGCCCTCGCCGTGGGCCGCGGGGCGCTCGACGGACGCCTGGTGATGACGGACCATCAGGGAACAATCCGCGTGCTGGACTGTGAGGACGCGTCGCCGGTGGGCAGGCTCGCCGCGTCGCGCCCGCTTTCGGGGGCGTTGGTGGTGGCCGGGGACGGAGCGGTGACGGGCCTGGACGCCCACGGCTCGCTCTTCACGCGGAGCACGACGCCGAACGCCGGGACCGCGGGGTTGTCCGCCCTCCTGCGCACCGGCCCGTCGGCCGAGGACCGGCTCGTCGAGGCGGCGCGGACGCACGTGGCGGGCATTGCCGCGACAGCACTGGCCGCCTGCGGCGGGGTGCTCGCGGTGGGCGACGGGACGGGAGCGGTGCGCGCGTTCACCGGCCACGGCCACGGCCGCGACAGCGACGGACCGGAAGCCGTCACCGCCGTTCTCCACCGGGGAGCGGTGACGGCTCTCGCGGCCACCGGCGCCGCTCCTGTCGAAACTGACGTATCGTCAATTCCGTTGGTGTACAGCGGAGGAGTCGACGGCGCGGTCCGGGTGTGGGCCCTACGGGGTGCGACGCTGGAGACGCCCGTGCTCGCGCGCCCGCACCCGGTGACCGCGCTGGCGGCGACCACCACGGAGGCAGGGCCGCTCCTGGCCGCCGCCTGGGCGGACGGACTGGTGGTGCACCAGGCCCTGTCCGAGGGCGCCGCCCCGCGCGCCTTCCGTCCCGGCCTCCGGGTGAACGCCCTCGCGCTCACCTCTGCCGGGGAGTTGGTCATCGGCACGGACGAGAGCTTGATGTGTCTCGCCCCGTCCGACGGTCCTCCCGAAGCGGCGCGGTGAGCACTGCCCCGCAGGGCGGTCCGCCCTGAGCTCCGGGCGGACGGCCCTCCCGTACCGCCTCCGCGGCCTCCTCGATGTCGCATTCTTGTCATGGCTCCTTCCGCACCCTTGCGCCGGGCCCGGTGCCGGTCGCTAGGTTCTCTTCGGGCGTCCAACGCGTCCAACGCGTCGACCACACCGGACACGCCGACCGCTTCAACGCGCTTCAACGCACGGCGAACACGTCGATCACGTCGGGCACGTCCAGGTGCGGACCGAGGGGGGTGGGGGTGCCATGGGCTACACGATCCCGGGCTGGCTCGACGAGGTACTGGACTTCGTCGGAATCAAGTTCCCGAACGTCGACGAGGACGACTACCGCGAAATGGCCACGGCCATGCGGGACTTCGCCGACAAGTTCGAGGGTCACAGCGGTGACGCCCACCGGGCCGTCTCCCGCATCCTGCTCTCCTCCCAGGGCTGGGCCGTCGACGCGATGGAGCAGCACTGGAAGAAGGTGCGGACCAGCCATCTGGACAAACTCCCCGAACTGGCGCGGCTGCTCGCGGACGCCTGCGACATCCTCGCGGACATCATCTTCGCGCTGAAGACCAAAGCCGAGGTCGAACTGGGCGTGATGGCCGCCTCGGTGGGCGTGTCCGCCGGACTCGCCGTATTCACCGGCGGCCTGTCGGCGCTGATCGGCGCCGGCGAGGTAGCAGCCATGCGGCAGCTGGTGAAGAGGCTCATCGACGAGGCGGTGGACCGGATCGTCGACGAGGTCCTCGCGAAGGTGACCGAGCCGATCAACGCCAAACTGGAGGCGATGGTCGCGGACATGGTCCTCGACCTCGCCGAAGGAGCCTTCTCCGTACCCCCGGCCGACAGTACGACGACAGGGGCCGGCAAAGCCGGTCACGACGGCCTGCAACTGGCGTCGGCCGGCGGCGGCAGTACGGGCTACGCCTCGGTGACGTACATCGACCACGTCGAGTTCGTGGACGGCGCGGACAAGGTCTCCGCGCACGGAAGCGAATTGAAGCAGAGCTCGGCCGTGCACCTGTCCAGGGCGCGGAGCGCGTTCGGGCGGAGCAAGGGCCGCGATCCGTTCACCCAGGTCTTCGACGGCGTTCTGCACGGTGCGCTCAAGGGGTCGGAGAACGCCCTCGGGAAGATCGCCAAGCACGTCACCGAGACGGTCCCCGACAGCGTCAAGGCCACGTCGAAGACGCTCAAGGGCACGGACCACGACGTCAAGGACATCCTGGACAAGATCGACGGCAAGAAGGGCGGCTCCGGTGACACGCCGATGTACCTGCTGGACTCCGACGGCACCGTACGACGGCTCCTGCCGGACGGGACCGCGCACCCGCTGAGCCCGGACGACACCTCCGGCGTCCACTCGGTGCTCAACGGCGGCCAGGCGTGGCACCCCTGGCACTCCACCGACGGGAAGGGGTACGGGGTGAAGGACGGCGGTCAGGACGCTCCGCGCGTCACCTCCGAGAAGATTCCGCCCGGCTCCAGCGAACTCGCCCGCGCCACCCAGATCGCCCGCTATTACAACGCCCACGAGCGCCCTGAGATCTACAGACGCGGCGGTGCGAACTACGCCTCACTCCTCTTCGACGACCAGGAGGACCGGCGGTTCATCCTGGTCGGCACCAGCGATCCCGTGCATTCCGAGCGCATACTCGGTTATCCGGTTCTCCATTCGCAGGAACAGGCGCACGTCGGCTCGTTGTACACGGAGCGCGAGCCCTGCCAGGAAACGAACATGTACTGCGATCAGTGGCTGGCGCAGCATTTCGACGAGAACATGGACGTCACCCACAGCGCGAAGTACGACCAGGACGAGAAACGCACCGACAGCGACGAGGAACTGAGCAAGTACAGACAGGACCGGGAGCACCGGGCGTACGTCAAGTGGCTGCACCAGCAGTGGGAGGCGCACGGGGTGGACGGTGGAGTGACCGGCACTATGATCGACCTCGCCCAGAACGAGAACAAGTTCATTCCCTGACGCCCCGGCTCGATCTGCGGGCCCGGGATTTCGTGCCCCGTGTGCTGAGGCCTTCGGCAGGGCGGCCGGAGAACGACGAGAGAGTAACGAGGATTCGATGCTGTTCGCGCTTTCCCGAGAAGAGCTGGTCGCGTCCCTGGGAGAGGGAGCCGTCTTCGTGGCGCCGTCCGGTTCCCTGGGGCCCGCGGCCGGGAGTTCTCCGGCAGGCCGGCTGCTGACCTCGGTCGGGATCCCGACGGGAGTGTTCCAGGCGCAGAAGCGCAAGGAGTCGGGCCGGTTTCCGCTCGTGGACGAACGGATCGACCTTGCCGCGTACGAGGCCCCGCCCGGCTGCGGGGCGTGGACGGTCTTCGGCTGGATTCCGCAGACCCACCTGGCTTTCGACCCGGAGACCGGAAAGGTCCACGGATTCTCCGAGAACGGCGGCCCGGTGCAGGAACTGCACGCGGACATGTCCTCCCTCTCCTACCTCGCCTTCGCCCTGCACCGGCTCCTGAAGGAATTCGAATGGAGCGACGACGAGGACGACGAGGAGAGCGATTTCGAGCGGCTCGCGCAGTCCCTGGCACACATCCGCGCGACGGTGTCCGAACGCGATCCACTGCCCTTCGCCGGTGGCAGCGTCTGGCCCGCGGTCATGGACGACATGGAAGCGGGCATGTGGTCCTGAACGGGCCGCGGCGGAACCCTCATGACCCGTGACCGGTTCCAGCCGTCACCCGCATGCCCGGTCCCCCTCGGGACGCCCGGGCCAATTCGCCGATCGCGTGCGCCCCGGCTCGGGCGAGTGCGCGAAAACTCCTGTGCGACGGCTCGTACACCTCTGCGATCATCCCCGGATGGCACAGAGTCTTGAACCGCTGGTCGTCCGGCACACCCGTCGTCTCCCCGCTCCCCAGGGCTCCGCAGGCAAAGGAGCCGCTGCCGCGCGACAGTTCGACGCGGCTCTGACATCCGTGGGCTTCAAGCTCTCGGCGGAGCTGTTCGAGCGGCTGTCGGGGCTCTCCGAGGCGGCAGTCGTGCACACGGCCAAGCGGACGCTGCACACCGTGAGCCGGATGGTGGGCGACCACGTCCGGCACAACGCGTACTTCATCGACTTCCCGGCGAACGTGCCCGACACGGAGGAGTTCTGGACGCGGTGCGTGGCAGAGGCGCTCGGCGACCCCGCAGCGCGCCAGAACGTGCTGAGGCAGCTCGCCCGGGGAACACTGGACCTGCTCAGCCTTCCCGCGTACGGCCGGTACCAGCACACGTACGAGGAGATGCTCGCGGCGCAGGACGAGTTGATCGCCTCCGCGGGCGACCGGGTGACCGTCCTGCACCTCGGGCGGGACCTGGACGACGAAGTCACCGACCTGTACCTGGCCTTGGCCGGCAGTACGACTCCGCTGGGCGAGGACGACCTGCGCGATCTCAAGGCCCTCGCCGAGCGGTGCGCGCCGGGCCCCCAGCCGGAGTCGATACCGGTACGGGAGAACCGGGCGGTCGTCAACGAGGCACGCCTCGGCATCGGCGCGGACCTTCTCCTCGACACCGTCACCGATGTGCTGCGGCTGGCCTGCGCCCTGTCGGGCGGCGACGTGACGCTCCAGGAACCGACCCGGTTCCGGGCGCTGTCGCGGCCCGTCCGCCGCGCGCTGCTCGCGGGCCTCGACGCCGTGGTCGCGGCGAGTCCCGCGAAACTCGCCGACGTGCACACGCATCGCGAACCCTTCAAGCGGCTCGGCGAGCGACTCCACCCGCACGAGTACCCGCGGTGGCCGCATGCCGCCGAGGTGTTCGCCGTCGCGCGGGGCGAGCGGGAGGCGCGGTCCTTCGAGAGCCGTGTCGAGGAACTGCTGGACGAGTCCGACGTCCGCGGCGCGGTGCGACTGCTGAAGTCCGCTCCCGGCAAGCTGTTCCGCGCCCTGGACCTCCTGCTGCGCATCGCCGCGGACCAGGACGAACGCGACGCGGTGGTGGCCGCCGCGGTGGAGGTCGCTCCCGGCGTCTCCGGCCGGGTCGTGCTCTCGGTGCGCGAACACCTCCACAACCGGGCGCGGGAGACCGGCGAACCCCGCATCTTCGTCAACCGGCGGGGACGTGCCTGGGTGACCCCCGACTACCGGCCACCTGTACCTGCTGCCGAGCGCGACCGTCTGATCACCGCCCTCGATGCCGAGACGCGCCGGCGGCTCCCTGCCCCGGACCGGCTGCTGATCGACCCCGAGATCCTGGACGTGGCGCTCCCGCTCAGCGGCAGGGCGACCGCGTCCGGGCTGGGCGTACTGCCGCGAGGCTCGGTCTCGGCGGTCGACGGCGACCAACTGCGCTTCTTCGTGTACTGGAAGGAGGCCGGGAAGCGGACCGACTACGACCTCTCCGCGCTGCTTCTCCACTCCGACTACTCCACCGACTCCTGGCTCTCCTACACGTCCCTCAAGGCAGTCGGGGGCGAACATTCGGGCGATGTCACCACGGCGCCCGAGGGGGCCTCGGAGTTCATCAACCTGTCCCTGGACCTGGTGCGCAGTGCGTTCATCGTTCCGCAGGTCAACATCTTCGCGGGTGAGGGCTTCGACGAGGCCGAGGAGTCGTTCTTCGGGTTCATGCTGCGCGACGGAGAGCAGAAGGGCCGGCCGTTCGAGCCGCGTACCGTGCGGATGAAGTCGGAACTGCGCGGTGCGGGCCGGGTGGCGCTGCCGCTGGTGTTCCGTCGGGAGGACGACGGCCGATGGCGCGCGAAGTGGCTGCACCTGTACCTGAGGGGCATCTCGGCGGCCAACCGGGTCGAGGAGAACCAGGTATCGGTGTCGAAGGCGGTACGCGCCCTCGTGGCGCGCGAGCAGCTCACGGTGGCCTACCTGATCGACCTGATGTCCGGTGGAACCACGGCCGTGGACCTGTGGGACGGCGGGCCGGTCCCGGACGGACCCGTGACGTACATCGGCCTCGAACGCCCCGAAGGGCTGCACCCGGATTCCCAGGTCATCACGCCCGGAAATCTGCGCGACCTGATCCCGGGCTGAGTGCTAGCGTTGCCCGTGGCGAGGCCATGAAGGGGCTTCCTTCTCCTTCCTTTCCTGAAACGAGTTCCTTCGCTTTCCTCGCCCCGGATGGTGTCCGACCTTGATCCGCCGGACACCCCTTGGATGTCGCTCCGGGCGGCGCCCGCGGTCACCGCGTGGGCGCCGCCCGAGCCGTTTCCTGGCCCTGTTCCCGCGGGTAGGGCCGCCCTGCCCGCCCGGCAGCCGCGTGCCGGCCCGGCCTCCTCCGTGCGCGCTCCCCGATGCTGGGGGACGATGGAGGGGAGCCGAGCCAAGGAGGAAGGGCCGTGGGAAACACAGAAAAGGGACTGAGCGATCAGCACGGTCTCTACGAAGACACCCCGTCCCAGGCGGAGGGGGAGCGCGACGAGTCCAGGGAGGCGGCCCGTTCCGGTGACGCGGTCCATCCGATGGCGGCCAGGACCGAACCGTCGCAGGCCGAGGGCGAGCGTACGGACTGACCGCGTCCGCGCGGTCGCGCGGGCAGGGCCCGGACACGAGGAACCGGCTCGGACCGGCCCCGCGAGGGCGTGCGGAGCCCCGCGGCGCAGACCCGCCCCCTACGGAGCGGCCGAACGGCCAAGACGTGTCGACGCGTCGCGTACCCGCTCTCGCGGATGACCGTGGACCGCGACCGTGAACCACAACGACCGCAGACCACAACGACCGCCAAGGACCACGCCCGGGAACACCTACGACCGCGAACACGGTTCTCCGGTCAATCGGTTGGTCCGTGACAGCCTTGAGTACCCCACCGCGCATGCGAAGTCGCGTCGAAAGGGCCGGTGTTCGGGGGGCAGTCGGTCATGTCCCTTTCTTCCGAGTGTACTTCGCATGTTCGCACGCGTCCTGAGGCGGTCCACCGAGGTGGGCCGCCGTTCCCGTGCGGCGTCGGGCGTCGTCGGCGGACGTGCGCTTTCTGCGGGATGCGCCGGTTTGCCTCCCCCTCCCTGCTAACGGCTGTGTATCGACGCGAGAAAAACCCCAACGCCTCTTGTACGACCCCGTTGTGAGCGCTAACAATCGAGCTCTGCCGGGACTGCTGAGCCTCGGCCGCCAAGCCGGGACGACGCCGTCCAGCGGCGCGAGCACGCTTGCTGTCGCCGAGGCCGTTCCGGACCGAGCCGCCTCGACGACGGGATTGCCAGGTAACGCCCATGACGAAACTCCGATCCGCATACGCCCTGCTGGCCGTGACCACCGGTTGTGCTCTGCTCCTGTCCGCCTGCGGGCAGAGCAGCGAGGGGGGCAGCGAGGAGTCGAAGGACAAGAAGGACCTGACCATCGGCATCGCCATGCCCACCAAGTCCTCCGAGAGGTGGATCGCCGATGGCAAGAACATGACCACGAGCCTGAAGAAGGCCGGCTTCGCCACGACGCTGCAGTACGGCGAGGACGACCCCGACCAGCAGGTCGCCCAGATCGAGAACATGATCACCCAGGGCGTCGACGCCCTCGTCGTGGCCGCCATCAACGGCGAGGCGCTCTCCAACGTCCTGCAGCAGGCGGCCGACGCCGACATTCCGGTGATCTCCTACGACCGGCTCATTCTGGGCTCCGACCACGTCGACTACTACGCCTCCTTCGACAACGAGAAGGTCGGCGAGCTCCAGGCCACGTACATCGTGGACAAGCTGGGCCTGAAGGACGGCGCGAAGAAGGGCCCGTTCAACATCGAGCTGTTCGCCGGGTCCAACGACGACAACAACACCAAGTACTTCTTCAACGGCGCCATGAAGGTGCTCAAGCCCTACTTCGACAAGAAGCAGCTGGTCGTGCGTTCCAAGCAGACCCAGCTCAACCAGGTCACCACGCTGCGCTGGGACGGAGGAACTGCGCAGAAGCGCATGGACGACCTGCTGACCTCCGCTTACTCCTCCGCCCGGGTGGACGCCGTGCTCTCCCCGTACGACGGCATCTCCATCGGCATCCTGTCCGCCCTGAAGTCCGACGACTACGGAAGCGCCGCCAAGCCGCTGCCGATCGTCACGGGCCAGGACGCGGAGGTCGCCTCCGTGAAGTCGATCATCGCGGGCGAGCAGACCCAGACCGTCTACAAGGACACCCGGGCCCTCGCCAAGGTCGCCGCGGACATGGTCTCCGCCGTTCTCGACGGGAAGAAGCCCGAGACCAACGACGACTCCACGTACGACAACGGCAAGAAGGTGGTCCCCGCCTACCTGCTCGACCCGATCAGCGTCGACAAGTCGAACTACCAGAAGGTCCTGGTCGACTCCGGCTACATCGACGCCAAGGAGCTGGGGTGACCCCCGCCGCTGCCCACTCCTCCGAGACACCCGCCCCGACTCCGCCCCCGGCCGGCCCCGTCCTGGAGATGCGGTCGATCGTCAAGACCTTCCCCGGGGTCAGGGCACTGTCGGAGGTGACCCTCTCCGTGGCGCACGGCGAGGTGCACGCCCTGTGCGGCGAGAACGGAGCCGGCAAGTCGACGCTCATGAAGGTGCTGTCGGGCGTCCACCCGCACGGCACCTACGAGGGCGAGATCGTCTTCGACGGCGAACCGTGCCGCTTCAAGGACATCCGGGCCAGCGAGCGGCGCGGCATCGTCATCATCCACCAGGAACTCGCGCTGGTTCCCTACCTGTCGATCGCCGAGAACATCTTCCTCGGCAACGAGCCGTCCCGGCGGGGCATCATCGACTGGCGTGAGGCGTTGCGCCGGGCTTCCGCCCTGCTCAAGCGGGTCGGGCTCGACGAACACCCCGAGACCCGGGTCGCCGACATCGGGGTGGGCAAGCAGCAGCTCGTGGAGATCGCGAAGGCCCTGGCGAAGGACGTACGACTGCTCATCCTCGACGAGCCCACCGCCGCGCTCAACGACGAGGACAGCGCGAAACTGCTGCGTCTGATGGGGGAGTTGAAGGGGCAGGGCATCACCTCGATCATCATCTCGCACAAGCTGAACGAGATCGCCAGGATCGCCGACTCCGTCACCATCCTGCGCGACGGGCGCTCCATCGAGACCCTGGACGTCAAGGACCCGGCCACCACCGAGGAACGCATCATCCGCGGCATGGTGGGACGGGACCTCGACAGCCGTTTCCCCGACCGCACACCCTACGACGGTGCGGCCGACACCGAACCGGCCCTGGAGATCCGCGACTGGACCGTGCGCCACCCGCTCGACCGCAGCCGCAAGGTGGTCGACGGGGTCTCCGTCGCGGTCCGCCGCGGGGAGATCGTCGGCATCGCCGGGCTCATGGGTGCGGGCCGGACCGAACTCGCGATGAGCGTGTTCGGCCGCTCCTACGGACACTACGAGCACGGCTCCGTCCTCCGGGACGGCCGCGAGGTACGGACGCGGACGGTCCCCGAGGCGGTCGCGGCCGGCGTCGCGTACGTCACCGAAGACCGCAAGCACTACGGCCTCGACCTCGGGGACACCGTCAGCCGCAACATCTCGCTCGCCTCCCTCGGCTCCCTCGCGCGGCGCGGTGTCGTGGACGCCCACGAGGAGCGCAAGGTCGCCGAACGCTACCGGCGGACCATGAACATCAAGGCCCCGAACGTCCTCGAACCGGTCGGTCGGCTCTCCGGCGGCAACCAGCAGAAGGTCGTCCTCAGCAAGTGGATCCTCGCCGGGCCGGACGTACTGATCCTCGACGAACCCACCCGAGGGGTCGACGTCGGAGCCAAGTTCGAGATCTACAGCGTGATCAACCGGCTCGCCGCCGAGGGCAAGGCGATCCTCTTCATCTCCTCCGAGCTGCCCGAACTGCTCGGCATGTGCGACCGCATCTACACCATGGCCGCCGGGCGGCTCACCGGCGAGGTGTCCCGCGCGGACGCCACCCAGGAAGTGCTGATGCGGCACATGACCCGGGACACCCCCGCACCACCGGCAGTCACCGCAGGTGCCACCCCCAGCGAAGGACACCAGGCATGAGCACCGACGTCAGCACGAACACGACCACGCAGGCACCACCGGGCGGCGGCGACGCTTCCCCCACGGGATCGATGGGCCGGGTCCTCCTGGACGGCGTACGACGCAACATGCGCCAGTACGGGATGCTCTTCGCCCTCGGCCTGATCGTGCTCCTGTTCGAGATCTGGACGGGCGGCGACCTCCTGCTGCCGCGCAACGTCTCCAACCTCGTGCTGCAGAACAGCTACATCCTCATCCTGGCCATCGGCATGATGATCGTCATCATCGCCGGGCACATCGACCTGTCGGTGGGCTCCCTGATGGCCCTGGTGGGCGGCATCGGGGCCGTGCTCATGGTCGAGCACCACGTCTCCTGGCCCGTAGCGGTGCTGCTCACCCTGCTGCTGGGAGCCGCCGCCGGTGCGCTCCAGGGCTTCTTCATCGCGTACGTCGGCATCCCCTCGTTCATCGTGACCCTCGCGGGCATGCTGCTGTTCCGCGGCCTCACGGAGATCTTCCTCAAGGGGCAGACGCTCGGCCCGTTCCCCGACGGGCTGCAGAAGGTCGCCAACGGGTTCCTGCCCGAGGTGGGCCCGGAGACCAACTACCACAACATCACCCTGCTGCTGGGGCTGGGACTGGCCGCGTACGTGGTCCTCCAGGAGGTGCGCGACCGCCGGCGCCAGCGCGAGTTCACCCTGGACACGCTTCCCACGGGCCTGTTCGCGCTGAAGACGACGGCGCTGGTCGCCGCCGTCCTCGTCACGACCCTGCTGCTCGCCAGCTACAAGGGCGCGCCCGTGGTGCTGCTGATCCTCGCCGTGCTGCTGGTCGGCTTCGGATACGTGATGCGCAACGCCGTGATCGGACGCCATGTGTACGCGATCGGCGGGAACCTGCCCGCCGCGAAGCTGTCCGGGGTCCGGGACAGGAAGGTGACCTTCGCTGTCTTCCTCAACATGGGAATGCTCGCGGCGCTCGCCGGACTCGTCTTCGCGGCGCGCTTCAACGCGGCCTCGCCGAAGGCGGGCGTCAACTTCGAACTGGAGGCCATCGCCGCCGCGTTCATCGGCGGCGCGTCGATGAGCGGTGGCGTGGGCACCGTACTGGGAGCCATCATCGGCGGCCTGGTCCTCGGCGTGCTCAACAACGGCATGAACCTGGTCGGGGTGGGGACCGACTGGCAGCAGGTCATCAAGGGCCTCGTGCTGCTGGCCGCGGTCGGCTTCGACGTGTGGAACAAGCGGCGGGCGGGTGCCTGATCCCGCCGCGACACGGCTGTGCCCGCCGGTTCCTCCACCGGCGGGCACAGCCGTGTCGTCCCTCTTCGACGCGTCGGTCCTTCCCGGCCGTGATGCGCCGGGTACCGGACCCGCGGGGCCCGGTACCCGTATGCGTCAGCCGGGGTGACCGACCCTCCGTTCGAGGTGGATCTCGGTGAAGACGGCGACCTTGGCGCGCAGGGCCCACGGATCGAAGGGCTTGCTGATGTAGTCGACCGCGCCGGCCGCGTACCCACGTGCGGTGTGCTCGGGGTCGATGCCCATCGCGGTGAGGAAGATGATCGGCACGTCCCTGTTCCGCGGCCGGCGCTTGATGTGGGCGGCGGTCTCGTAGCCGTCCATCTCGGGCATCTGGACGTCCATGATGATGACGGCGAAGTCGTCGTGGTGCAGCAGCGCCTTGAGTGCCTCCCGACCCGAGGTGACCGTGACGAGCTCCTGGTCCAGCGTCTCCAGCACCGCCGTCATGGCCATCAGGTTGTCGGGCTGGTCGTCCACCACCAGCACCTTCGGCAGAGGCTCCGGCAGGGCCTGGGCCAGAGCGGCCGGGCGCTCGACGGCCTCCAACTGGCGCTCCAGCAGGTCGCAACGGGCATCCGCCGCGGCCCGCTGCTCCTGTGCGGCCTGGAGCTGGGATTCGAGCCGTGCCACCTCCTGCCGCAGGGCGTCCCGTTCCTCCAGCAGCTGCGAAGCGTGGGAGTGGGCGGAGAGCAACCGGCCCGCACGCTCGCGCTCGGCGACGAGAGTCGCTTCCATGTGGTTCAGCCGCACTTCCAGGTCGGCGATGCGTGTCACGCGGTCCAGAAGCGCGTCCTCGATCACGTCGCCGCGCACGCTGGAGCGTCGGGAATCGCGGTCCGCGTCGGCCAGTTGCTGCTCGATGATCTCCGCCGCGTGCTTGGGGGGCCCGGCGGCGACCGCCGACCCGTGGAGGTCGCGCAGCAGGTCGATGGTCGCCGCGGTGGCGGTGGTTCCACGGTGCTCGGCGAGGTCGGTGAACAGATCCATGATCACCACCCAGGGGGGTAAGCGGGTTCCGTTGAGGTAACGCGAGAACGTACCCGGATCGCGCTGGCGCCTCGCCGCGTATCTGCGTACCGAGACCTCCAGTCCCTGGAAGAGCTCTCTCAGGGCTTCGGCGAGCGCCCGTGACTCCCGTGTCAGGTCCTGGCCGAGGGGCCGCAGCTCACCCATGGTGGTGGTCCTCCGTACGGGCGTCGGTGGCTTCGGCGGACGCGATCAGCCGGTCGAAGAAGGGGATGGCGAGCCCGGCGACGCCCAGCCCGGCCAGCACGCTGCGGGGGGAGCCTTCTCCCGCCAGCCAGGAGAGCGTCCCGGCCGCCAGACCGCTGAGCGCGGCCAGCAGAAGAATCAGTGCCGTTCTGAGCGGCAACAGTGAGCGATTCACACGAACCTCCATGGTTTGCCCCGTCGGGGCGGGTGTCCATCCCACTCCAACGTGTGTCGGGCGGCTGACGAACAGAATGGAGTGTCGCCGAACTGTTGCGTTCCCCGATCAAGGTGAAGGGCAACGGGAAGGGCTGTTGCACAGCTGGTCGATCCCGGAGAGGCGAGAGGTTTCCACAGCTCAGGGCGGAAGTCCTCGGCCGTGTTGCCAGTTGTGAGCCGTGCAACGTTGGCGTCCACGTGCTGGGTGGCGCCTCGGGGCCTCTTACGTGCTCGCGGCCGGGACGGACGGTGCGAGGAGGAGCGCCACCGAGCCGAGGTCCACGCTCAGCCCCCCCGGAGGCCCCTCGCCGCCCGCGACGCCCCGTCGACGCCGGGGAGGGAGTGCCGCCCGATCCGCTCCGGAGGTCAACCGCCGCACCACGGAACGACATTGGCGCAGAACCCCTCCGTCCCCACCATTGCCGACGGCAACGCACCTCGCTATGTTAATCGAAAATCACATCTGTGTGACGCGGTCCACCGCGTGTGGTCCCCTCGACTTGCAAGTCTGCGAAGGCGACTCGAAGCCATCTGACCCATCAGGGAAGCAGGTAAGTCAATGGAGAATCTCAGCAGGCGAAAAATGCTCTCGCTCGGCGTGGCACTCGGCCTCGTGGGCGTGGCCAACCCCGCGCAGGCGTGGGCGGCGACGGGCTCGGCGACCGGAACCGCAGCGGCTGCCGGAACCGCGGCGGGAACCGGTCCGGCGTGGATCTGGGACGACCTGGCGGATCCGCTGATGGCCTCCATGGTCGACAACGGCCATGTGCCGGCGATCAACACCGCGTGGGCGTCCTGGGTGAACAACGGCGACGCGCTGCCCACCGGCGTGCCGGCCGAGTTCACCTCGTACCTCCAGCAGGTCAACCGGCTGCCCAGCTGGGCCGACCCCGTCAAGCTGGCCCGCGCCGCAGACTTCAACCGGCGCAGGGACACGTACCTCTTCATGCTGTACGGACTGGGCGGCGGGATCATGAGCACGGTGATCCCGCGCGAGGCGAAGAGTGTCTACTGGTCCGCCGGCGGCGCCAACATGCAGGACCGCGCGGCCAAGACGTTCACCTTCGGCTACGACCTCTCCCAGCTGGGGGCCTTCGAGCCGACGGGACAGTTCGTCGTCACCGCCAACAAGACGCGCGTGGTGCACGCCGCCGTACGCCACCTGCTGCCGCAGTCGCCGCACTGGCGGGCCGTCTCCGACGAGACCGTGCCGATCAGCGCCGCCGACATCCTGGTGACCTTCCACAGCCTCGGCACCTACGTGCACCGGAAGCTGCTGGAGTGGAAGGTCCCGTTCCCGGCGGCGGACCAGGAGGCGTTCCTCCACTCGTGGCAGGTCGCCGTCCACCTGCTCGGGGTGCCCGACGAGTACATTCCGCAGACCTGGGCGGCAGCCGACGCGCAGTCGGCCCAGGTGCTCACGCCGATCCTCACCCCGTCGACCGAAGGCATCGCCCTCGCCGAGGAGCTGCTCGGTCTGACCGCGCAGATCGACCTCGGCGTCACGCGCGGCTTCCTGAACGAGTTCGTGCGCTACGTCCTCAGCGACGAGGTCGGCGACTGGCTGGGACTGAAGCGCGACTACGTGTCGGCGGCCCTGGTCCGCACCGCGTGGCCGGCGTTCATCCTGTTCCGTGAGGGGCTGTCGCCCGTCATGCCCGGCACCTTCTACGTGTTCGACCAGTTCGTACGCGCCCTGGCCATGCTCTTCCTCAACAAGGGCACCTCCGGCAACACCACGCCCATCACGATCCCCACCGGGAACAGGCCGGCCTGAGCCCCGCCGGAACCCGCGCTGCCGGGGCCGCCACACGGCCTGTGTCGGCCCCGGCAGTGGCGCACAGGTCCGGTGCGCGCACGGGCCCGCAGGATTCACACGCCCGCAGGATTCACACGCCCGCAGGGTTCACACGCCCAGCGCACTCACGACCAGGGCGGTCACGGCCTCGCGGTGGTCAGGGGCGTCCTGCCAGCGGAACGTCCGTCCGGCCTCCACCGCCACGCCGAATCCGGCGTGCACCAGCACGCGCGCCTGGCGCGGGTCCAGCTCCGGCCGGACCAGCCGCAACTGCTGCTCCCAGACGGCGATGTGCTCCCGCTGAGCGAGGACCAGAGGCCGCCGAAGGGCCGTCGGCAACCCGACGACTTCGGCCTCCGCGACGCTGTTGAGCTCGGTGTGCTCGAAGCTGTAGGCCACGTACGTCGCCGCCAGCGCCACGATGGCGTCGCGCGGGCCGGCCACCTCGCCCAGACTCCGTTCCACGCCCTGGGCCAGCAGCCCCGCCGCCTGGAGGCAGGCCGCCGCCAGGATGTCGATCTTGCCGGGGTAGTGGCGGTAGAGCGCGGACGGGGTCAGCCCCACCGCCTCCGCGATCTGCCCGTTCGTGACGCTGACGAACCCGTCCCGGGCGAACAGCGGAATGGCGGCGGCGAGGATCTGCGCGCGGCGGGTGCGCGGCACCGGCTGGGCGGGCAATTCCACCGTGCGGTGGGCACCCTGCGGCCCGGCCGCCGGATCGCTCGCCGCGACCCGCAGCGCGGAAGTCAACAGCAGCTCCTCGCAACGGCGTTGGGCGATGGACGTGTGGTGCATCGTGATGGACCCGATCGCGCCGAGGGCGGCCATGGCCCGTAGCCGTTCGTCCGGCCGCGGGTGCTCGCGCTGCACCGCCTCGTCCACCCGCTCGGCGAGGCGGTCGAACTTCGCCCCGAGACGCCGCCGGTCCTCGCGGCTGAGGTAGCGGGCCTCCCACCGGTACACGCCGCCCGACGCGCGGTGGGCGACGGTGATCCGGGTGGCGGCGGCGAGCACATCCGTCAGCGCCGCCCCCGGCGGCACCGCGTCGAGTGCGGTGACCAGCCCGTCCACCATGACGTCGGCACACTCCGCGAACAGCGCGTACTTGTTCGGGAAATGCCGGTACAGGGCGGCGGCGGTGATGCCCACGCCGGCCGCGACCTCCTCCATGGACGCCGCGTGGTAGCCGCGTTCGCTGAAGACCCGCCCGGCCGCCCCGACGATGAGTTGCCTGCGGTTGCGGGGCCGGGTGGACCCGGTCGGATCGGTGGTCGCGGCCGAACGGGCGGACGGGGAGGCGGAGGCCATGCGAGCAGTCAATCACACGCCCTCAGCGGGCCGGATCCCCTCGGCGAGGACCGCGGGAGGTGACGTCCGGATCACCTCCCGCGACGGCCCGCGGGGCCACGCGGCGGACGGCGGAGAGGGCCGGTTTCGACGGTCAGGCGAAGGTGAGGACCGGCTTGACCACGCTGCCGTCCCGCATGGCGGTAACCGCCGCGTCGATCTCCTCGAACGGGAACGTGGTGACCAGCCGGTCGATCGGGAAGAGGCCGCGCCGGTGGAGGCCGATCAGCTCGGGGACGAACCGGCCGGGGTCGGAGTCGCCCTCGATCACCCCGTGGACGCGCACGCCCTTGGCGAGCAGCTCCATCACGTCGAAGGCCACCTCGCCGCCGAGGCCGAGGAGGGCGAGTTCACCACGCGGGCGCAGCGCGCCGACGGCCCGGCGGGCCATCTCCGGACGCCCGGTGGTCTCCACGACGTACTGCGCCCCGCCGCCGGTGAGTTCGCGCAACACCGCCACCAGGCCGCCCCCGGGCGGCAGGGCCGCCGTCGCGCCGAGCTCCACCGCCAGGGCGCGCCGGGACGCGACCGGGTCGACGGCCACCACCGGACCGCAGCCCACGGCCACCGCCGCCATCAACGCGCTCAGGCCGACCCCGCCCGCGCCGAGGACGACCAGTGAGGAGCCCGGTCCGGGGCGCAGCCGGTTGAGCACGGTGCCCGCGCCCGTCTGGCCGCCGCACCCCAGCGGTGCGGCGACCTCGGCCGGCAGGCCGGGGGGAACCCTGACCATGCCGCGTTCGTGGACGACGGCGTACGTCGCGAAGCTGGACTGGCCGAAGAAGCCCGCCCGGAGCGGCGCGCCGTTCAGGGAGAGTGGTGTCGTGCCGTCGGCGCGTCCGCCGGAGAAGTTCAGGGTCCGCGCGGCGTGGCAGTACGCCGGGTGGTCCGCCGCGCACTCCCCGCAGGCCCCGCAACTGGCGAAGGTGAGGCAGACGCGGTCCCCCGGCGCGACGCCCGTCACCTCCGCGCCGACCGCCTCGACCAGCCCGGTGCCCTCGTGGCCGAAGACCATCGGGGTGAGCTGCCGGGGCCAGGTGTCCCGCATCCCCAGGTCGGTGTGGCACACGCCCACGGCGACCATCCGCACCAGCGCCTCGCGCGGCCCGGGGTCGCCGAGTTCGGCGTCCCGGACGGTGAACGGCGCGCCCGGAGCCGCCACGACCGCGGCCCGGACGCGCCTCACGATCCCTCGGCGGTACGCGGGGAGCGGGCGTCGAGCGGGTCCACGGTGCCGGGCGGGACCACGGCGGTGTGCGGGGCCTCGGTTCCGGGCGGGGCCTCCGCCGTACGCCGTGGCCCGGCGTCCGGCGGGACCTCGGCGGTGTGCGGGGCCTGTGCGGTGAGCCGGACCTCGGGGGCGCGCTCCAGGAAGAAGTAGTAGAACGGGCCCTCGGCCGGGACGCCCTTGGCGTTCATGATCCCCATCAGGGTGGTGTCGTCCACCCGCTTGAAGTGGTCGAAGACCGGCCGTCCGTCGTAGACCATGGTGGCCGTCGCCTCCCCTCGGAACTCGACGGTCCACAGACTGGCCTCACCCTGGCCGAGTTCGAGGTGGGAGTACAGCTCGCCCGCCGCGTTCCGGCAGACCAGCGGCTTCGCGTCGTGCACCGAGACGAACGACTTGCCGTACCAGTCGGCCTTGGCCAGCATGCCGTCCAGCGGGTGGCCGGTGCGAAACTCGCCGCCCTTCCAGCCGCCGAGGATCTCCTCGGGGCGGACGGTGTCCAACGCCGCCCAGACGGAGTCGAGTTCGAGCGGGTCGATCCGGCCGCCCCGCTCCCGGAGCTCCTGGAAGCGGGCGCGGGCCTGGTACGCGTTCATGCGGGTGTCCTCTCGTCGGTACCGGACCATGGAGGTGAAGCGTGCGGGGCGTGGGACAGGCGGTTCGCCGGGTCAGCGGGGCGTGCGCGGAGCGGAGCCCCCGGCGGCGGTCCGCGCGGGGGAGGGAAGCCGGGCAGGGGTGCGCCGGAGGAACGGGAGCGCGGGGTCCTCGGTGACGGCGGCGGGGTGGCCGAGGGTGCCGAGGCAGAGCAGTACGTGGCGCTCGGCGACCTCCTCCGCGGTGAGCGGGCCGTCCTCGCGGAACCAGTTGGCGACCCCCTGGCACATGACGAGCACCGAACGCACCGCGTCGGCCGGGAACGGCGTGGTGAACACGCCCTTCGCCCGGCCCGTCTCGACCGTGTCCAGCAGCATGTGCTCCAGGTAGTCGCGCAGGGCCACGTAACGCGCCCTGTTCTCCGGCTCCAGGCTGCGTATCTCGGTGTCAAGGAAGGCCAGCCGCTGGCGGTGGGCCATGTAGAGCACGATCGACTCCACCATGCCGCAGATGCGCGCCAGCGGATCGTCCCCGGCCTCCCCGGCGGCGGCCCGGCAACGGTCCAGGACGTCCTTGATGGACGCCTCCAGCAGCGTGGCCAGCAGGGCCTGCTTGTTGGCGTAGTGGTAGTAGAGCGCGGGCACGGTGACGCCGACCCGTCCGGCGATGTCCCGGACCGAAGTCCCGTGGTAGCCGTGCTCGTTGAAGGCTTCCATGGCGTGTCGAAGGATCGGGGGAAGTTCGAGCGGCCCGTAGGAGCGCCAGTGCTCCACCGGTGGCGTGATGTCCTGGCTCGGCTCGGTGTTCAACGGCTCTCCTGGGGCCTCTCGTCCGGATCGTGCTGGGCTCGCGTGCGGGTGCCGCGCCTCGCGGTGTCGTCGCCGGTCGCGACGTACAACACCGGACCTCGCTCCCGCTCCCCGCTCCAGCGTGATCCGGACGAAGGGCGCGGGGGCGGGCACCGCGATCGGCGCCATCGTACGGCCGTGGCTCCGAAACGACCCCGCTCCGGTGCTGAGCGATCGATCAGGAGAACCCGGCCAACGATGTCCCGCCTGCCCTCACTTCCCCGGTGGGGATCCGTAAAAACTCGTACCGCACGGGGAGTTGACCGACCGGCGTCGCCCTCCTACGTTTTAGCGAACGCTCAGTAAGGTCTTGGCCGGATGGCGGCGAGAGCGCCGTGCCCACCGAGAAAGGAACCCATGAGCCCTCACCCCTCAGCCCCGCCCGGCCGTACCGCGACCGGCCCGCTGGACGGCGTGCGCGTGGTCGAACTGGCGGGGATCGGTCCCGGTCCGTTCGCCGCGATGCTCCTCGCCGACCTCGGCGCCGACGTGGTGCGCGTGGACCGTCCAGGCCCCTCACCGCTCGGCGGCGACCCCGCCCACGACGTGACCAACCGCAACAAGCGCTCCGTCCTGATCGACCTCAAGTCGCCCGAAGGTCCGGAAACCGTAAGGGCGTTGGCGGAACGCGCCGAAATCCTCGTGGAGGGGTACCGGCCCGGTGTCGCGGAGCGGCTCGGCGTCGGCCCCGAGGCGTGCATGGCCGCCAACCCCGCGCTGGTGTACGGCCGGATGACCGGCTGGGGCCAGCAGGGGCCCCTCGCCCCGAGGGCCGGACACGACATCGGCTACATCGCCACCGCCGGAGCCCTCTCCATGATCGGCCCACCGGACGGACCGCCGGTCCTCCCCGCCAACCTGCTCGGCGACTACGCGGGCGGCTCGCTCTATCTGGTCACCGGCGTCCTCGCCGCGCTGCTCACCGCCCGCGCCACCGGGCGCGGCCAGGTGGTGGACGCCGCCATCGTGGACGGCGCCGCCCACCTCACCACGCTGTTCTGGGGGATGCTCGCCGAAGGCACCTGGCAGGACGCCCGGGGCCGCAACCTGCTCGACGGCAGCTGCCCCTTCTACGGCGTGTACGAGACCGCCGACGGCGGCTGGATGGCGGTCGGCGCCCTGGAACCGCAGTTCTACGCGGTGTACGTCGCTCTGCTGGGTCTGGACGCCGCGGCCCTCCCGGACCGCGCCGACCCGCACAACTGGCCGGCCCTGCGCGCCGAGTTCACCGCCCGGTTCAAGACCGCCGGCCGCGAGGAGTGGACCGCCGTCTTCGAAGGCACCGACGCCTGCGTCGCACCGGTCCTCTCGCTGCGCGAGGCGGCCCGCCATCCGCATCTCGCCGGACGGGGCACCTACACCGAGGCGTACGGCACCACCCAGCCCGCTCCCGCCCCCCGCTTCTCCGACACCCCCGGCAGCCTCCGGCTCCCGCCCGCCGTCCCCGGCGCGCACACCCCGGACGTGGCCCGCGACTGGGGCGTACCCGAACTGCTGAAGGGCCAACGCTGATGGAACTCTCCTCGCCCCTGGCGTACGCCGCCGATCCGCGCGCCGCCGCCGACGGCGCCGCCGCCCTGGAGTCCGCGGGCCTCGACGCCGTCTGGGTGGCCGAGGCGTACGGCTTCGACTCCCCGACGATCATGGGATACCTCGCCGCGAAGACCGAGCGGATGCGGATCGGCTCGGCCATCCTCAACATCTACTCGCGCACTCCCGCACTGATCGCCCAGACCGCGGCCGGACTCGACGCCGTCAGCGGGGGCCGCGCGCTCCTCGGCGTCGGCGCCTCCGGGCCCCAGGTGGTCGAGGGCTGGCACGGCCGCCGCTACGACCGCCCGCTGGGCCGCACCCGCGAGGTGATCGAGCTGTCCCGGCGGATCTGGCGGCGCGAGGTGATCGAACACCGCGGCATCACCGAGCTGCCCCTGTCACCCGAAAAGGGCGGCACCCTCGGCAAGCCGCTGAAGCTGCTGAACCACCCGGTGCGCGACACCATCCCCGTCTACCTCGCGGCGCTCGGACCCGCCAACGTCAAGCTGGCCGCCGAGATCGCCGACGGCTGGCTGCCGTTCCTCTACGTCCCCGAGCGCGCCGCCGAGGTCTGGGGCCGGTCGCTGGCCGAAGGCGCCGCCGCGCGCGACCCCGCGCTCGGCCCGCTCTCGGTGGTGGCGGGCGGCCCGCTGGCCATCGGCGACGACGCGGAGGCGGCCCGCGACCTGATGCGCCCCACCGTCGCGCTCTACGTCGGCGGCATGGGCGCGCCCGGCCGCAACTTCTACCACGACCTGGTCTGCTCCTACGGCTACGGGTCCGCCGCGGACGCCATCCAGCGGCACTACCTCGCCGGACGCAAGAAGGAGGCGGAGGCGGCCGTACCGGCGCGGCTGCTGGAGCAGCTCTGCCTGGCCGGCCCGGAGGGGCACGTGCGCGACCGGGTCGAGGCCTTCCGCGAGGCGGGCGTGACCATGCTCAACGTCACCCCCGTCGGCCCCGATCCCGCCCGGCTGATCGAGCACGTGAGGAGCTGGCTGTGACACTCGCACGCGACCTGTACGGACCCGACCACGAGGTGTTCCGCGCGACGGTGCGGACCTTCCTCGCCAAGGAGTCGGCCCCGCACCACGAACGCTGGGAGAAGGCCGGTGTCGTGGACCGCGAGGTATGGCGCTCGGCGGGCCGCCAGGGGCTGCTCGGCATGGCCGTCGCCGAGGAGTACGGCGGCGGCGGGAGCGACGACTTCCGCTACAGCGCCGTCCTCATCGAAGAGCTGGCCCGCGCGGGGGCGTCCGGACCGGCGCTGAGCCTGCACAACGACATCGTCGGGCCGTACCTGACCCGGCTCGCCGACGAGGAGCAGAAGCGCCGCTGGCTGCCCGGGTTCGTCTCCGGCGACCTCGTCACCGCCATCGCCATGACGGAACCCGGCGCCGGTTCCGACCTCCAGGGCATCCGTACCACCGCCACCGACCAGGGCGACCACTACCTGCTCAACGGCGCGAAGACCTTCATCTCCAACGGCATCCTCGCCGACCTCGTGATCGTCGTCGCCCGCACCACCCCGGACGGCGGAAGCGGCGGACAGAGCCTGCTCGTCGTGGAGCGCGGGGCGCCCGGCTTCGAACGAGGCCGCAACCTCGACAAGATCGGCCAGAAGGCCCAGGACACCGCCGAGTTGTTTTTCCACGACGTGCGTGTCCCCAAGGAGAACCTGCTGGGCGAGGAGAACCGGGCCTTCGCCCACCTCATGGCCAACCTCGCCCAGGAGCGGCTGGCCATCGCGATCGGCGCCGCCGCCGGGGCCGAGCAGGTCCTGGACGTGACCACGCGGTACGTCAAGGAGCGCGAGGCGTTCGGCAGGCCGCTGGCGAAGCTCCAGCACGTCCGCTTCGAGATCGCCGAGATGGCCACCGAGGCGGCGGTCACCCGCACCTTCCTGGACCGCTGCGTCCTGGACCACAGCCAGGGCAGGCTCGACGCGGTGCACGCCTCGATGGCCAAGTGGTGGGCCACCGAACTGCAGAAGCGGATCGTCGACCGCTGCCTCCAACTCCACGGCGGATACGGCTACATGAGCGAGTTCCCGGTGGCCCGGGCGTTCCTCGACAGCCGCGTCCAGACCATCTACGGCGGCACCACCGAGATCATGAAGGAGATCATCGGCCGCTCGCTGCTCGGCTGAGCACCGGCCGTCTCCCTCCGGTCCGCCCGTGCTCAGAGAGAGAACCCCTCCAGACCCGACAGGGAAGGCACCAAGGTGAGCACCGAAGCGTACGTGTACGACGCGATCCGCACCCCGCGCGGTCGCGGCAAGGCCGACGGGGCCCTGCACGGCACCAAGCCGATCGATCTGGTCGTCGGCCTGATCCACGAGATCCTGCGCCGCTTCCCGGGGCTCGACCCGGCGGCGATCGACGACATCGTGCTCGGCGTGGTCAGCCCGGTCGGCGACCAGGGCGCCGACATCGCCCGTACCGCGGCCCTCCTCGCCGGGCTGCCGGAAACGGTGGCCGGCGTGCAGGAGAACCGCTTCTGTGCGTCGGGCCTCGAAGCCGTCAACATGGCTGCGGCGAAAGTCCGTTCGGGATGGGAGGACCTGGTGCTGGCGGGCGGCGTGGAGTCCATGTCGCGCGTCTTGATGGGCAGCGACGGCGGAGCCTGGGCGCTGGACCCGCGTACCAGCCACGACACCGGCTTCGTCCCGCAGGGCATCGGCGCCGACCTGATCGCCACCCTGGAGGGCTTCACCCGGCACGACGTGGACTCCTACGCGGCGCTCTCCCAGGAGCGGGCCGCCGCCGCGTGGAAGGACGGGCGGTTCGACCGCTCGGTCATCCCCGTGCGCGACCGCAACGGGCTGCCGGTCCTCGACCGGGACGAGCACATGCGGCCGGGCACCACCGCCGGTTCGCTCGCCGCCCTCAAGCCCTCCTTCGCCACCGTCGGCGAACTCGGCGGCTTCGACGCGGTGGCTCTGCAGAAGTACCACCGGGTGGAGCGGATCGACCACGTCCACCACGCCGGAAACTCATCCGGCATCGTCGACGGCGCAGCCCTGGTCGCCGTCGGAGGCAAGGCGGCGGGAGAGCGCCACGGTCTGACCCCGCGCGCCCGGATCGTCTCCGCGGCGGTGTCCGGGGCCGATCCCACCATCATGCTGACCGGGCCCGCCCCCGCCTCCCGCAAGGCGCTCGCCAAGGCCGGACTGACCATCGAGGACATCGACCTGGTCGAGATCAACGAAGCCTTCGCCGCCGTCGTCCTGCGCTACGTCAAGGACATGGGGCTGAGCCTGGACAAGGTCAACGTCAACGGCGGCGCCATCGCCCTGGGGCACCCCCTGGGCGCCACCGGCGCCATGATCCTCGGCACCCTCGTGGACGAACTGGAGCGCCGCGACCTCCGGTACGGGCTGGCCACCCTCTGCGTCGGCGGCGGCATGGGCATCGCCACCGTCGTCGAACGCCTCTGACCCGGCCGTCTCCCTCGCCCGCTCCCGCCTACGGAGAAGACACCCATGACCGAGAGCACGACCATCCGCTGGGAAGAGTCCGACGACCACGTCGTCACCCTCGTCCTGGACGATCCCGATCAGTCCGCCAACACCATGAACGCCGCGTTCATCGACTCGTTGGACGCCGTCGCGGCGCGGCTCTCGGCCGCCCGCGACACCCTGCGCGGCGTCATCGTCACTTCCGCGAAGAAGAGCTTCTTCGCCGGCGGCGACCTGCGTGACCTGATGTCCGTCACCCCGGAGACCGCCGGCGCCTCCTTCGAGGCGGGAATGCGCGTCAAGCGCTCGCTGCGGATCCTGGAGACCCTGGGCAAGCCGGTCGTCGCCGCGATCAACGGGGCTGCCCTGGGCGGAGGTTACGAGATCGCCCTCGCCTGTCACCACCGCGTCGTGCTGGACGTGCCCGCCGCCCGCGTCGGGCTTCCCGAAGTCACCCTGGGCCTGCTGCCGGGCGGCGGCGGAGTGACCCGCACGGTCCGCATGTTCGGAGTGGCCGACGCCCTGCGGAAGGTCCTCCTGGAGGGCACCCGGTACGGACCGGCACGCGCCCTGGAGGCCGGACTGGTCGACGAGATCGCCGCCGACACCAGCGAACTCCTCAGCAGGGCACGGGCGTTCATCGACAACCACCCCACCTCCGCGCAGCCCTGGGACGCCCCCGGATACCGCATCCCCGGCGGCACCCCCGCGGACCCGGCCTTCGCCGCCCAACTCCCCGCGTTCACCGCAGCTCTGAAGAGCAGGACGAACGGCGCCCCCTGCCCGGCCCCGCGCAACATCCTCGCCGCGGCCGTGGAGAGCTCCCAGGTGGACGTGGACACCTCCTTCGTGGTGGAAGCCCGGTACCTGACCGAACTGGTCACCGGTCAGATCACCAAGAACATGATCCAGGCCTTCTACTTCGACCTGCGGGCGGTCAACCACGGCGCCGGCCGCCCCAAGAACGTCGAGCCGCGCGAGGTGACCAGGGTGGCGGTGCTCGGCGCGGGCATGATGGGCGCGGGCATCGCCTACTCCTGCGCCGCGGCGGGCATCGACGTCGTCCTCAAGGACGTCTCGGCGCAAGCGGCGGCGCAGGGGAAGAGCTACTCCGAGAAGCTCTGCGCCAAGGCCGTCGCGCGCTCCACCTCCACGCCGCGGAAGGCGGAAGCCCTGCTGGCCCGCATCACCCCGACCGCCGACGTCCAGGACCTGGCCGGCTGCGACGTGGTGATCGAAGCCGTCTTCGAGGACACCTCCCTCAAGCACCAGGTGTTCCAGGAGATCCAGGACGTCGTCGCCCCCGACGCGCTGCTCTGCTCCAACACCTCCACCCTGCCCATCACCGCCCTCGCCGAGGGGGTGGAGCGATCCCACGACTTCATCGGCCTGCACTTCTTCTCGCCGGTCGACAGGATGCCCCTGGTCGAGATCATCAAGGGCGGGAAGACGGGGGACGAGGCCCTGGCGCGCGCCTTCGACCTGGTGCGCCGGATCGGGAAGACCCCGATCGTGGTCAACGACTCGCGCGGCTTCTTCACCTCCCGGGTCATCGGCCACTTCATCGACGAGGGCGTCGCGATGGTCGGCGAGGGCATCGACCCGGCCTCCGTCGAGCAGGCCGCCGCCCAGGCCGGCTATCCCGCGAAGGTCCTCAACCTGATGGACGAACTCACCCTCACCCTCCCGCGCAGGATCCGCGAGGAGACCCGCCTGGCGATCGAGGCGTCGGGCGGCAGCCGGCAGCCGCATCCGGCGGACTCGGTGGTGGACCGCATGATCGACGAGTTCGGCCGCCCCGGCCGGTCCGGCGGCGCGGGCTTCTACGACTACGCGGACGGCAGGCGCACCGGGCTCTGGCCGGGGTTGCGCGAGCACTTCACCGATCCCGCGAAACAGCCCGCCGACCTGACCGGGTTGAAGGAGCGGATGCTCTTCGTCGAGGCGCTGGACGCGGTGCGCTGTCTGGAGGAGGGTGTGCTGGTCTCGGTCGCGGACGCCAACATCGGCTCCCTGCTCGGCATCGGCTTCCCGGCGTGGACCGGGGGTGTGCTCCAGTACATCAACGGCTACCAGGGCGGCCTGCCCGGCTTCGTGGCCCGGGCACGCGAGCTGGCCGAGCAGCACGGCGAGCGCTTCGCCCCGCCCGGACTGCTGCTGCGCAAGGCCGAACGGGGCGAGACCTTCACCGACTCCTGAACCGTTCCGGGCGGGGTGGGGCGCGCCCCGCCCGGAACGTCCGGCGACGATTCCCGCGCCCCGCCCACCCCGGACTCTCCCTCCCCTTTCCTTCCGACCCGCGGAGGCCCCGATGACATCAGCACCCCGCACCACCGGCGACCTGCCCGACGCACCGGCCGACCGGACCCTGCCGCAACTGCTGGCCCGCAACGCGCGCGAGTACCCCGACCTGCCGGGCGTCTCCTGGCAGCCGACGGGGAAGGACGGCGCCTGGACGACGTTCGGCTGGGCAAAGATCGAGGAGCACACCCGGAGCCTCGCCGCCGGCTACGGGGCGCTCGGCGTCCGCCGGGGCGACCGCGTCCTGCTGATGATGGCCAACCGGCCCGAACACTGGCTGTCCGATCTGGCGCTGGTCCGCCTCGGCGCGGTCCCGGTCAGCGTCTACGGCACCGCGGCCCCCGAGCAGATCACCCACATCGCCCGCAACTGCCGGGCCCGCCTCGCCGTGGTGGAGGGCGCGGCCCAAGTGGTGCTGTGGGAAACGTTGCTGACCGACCAGGACACCCCGCTGGAGCGCTTGGTGGTGGCCGAGGAGGGCGCGGAGGGCAGCCACTTCCCGTACGCGGCCCTGCTCCGCGAACCCGTGCCGGAGCGGTTCGCCGAAGGGCTGGACACCGCGCGGCCCGACGATCCGCTGACCGTCGTGTACACCTCCGGCACCAGCGGCGAACCCAAGGGCGTGGTGCTGACGCATCGTCACATCATGTCCAACGCGCTGGCGTTGGACGCGGTGGTGGAGCTTCCTCCGCACGTGGAGCACATCTGCTACCTGCCCTTCGCGCACATCGCCGAACGGATGCTGGGCATCTACCTGCCCTGCCACCGGGCCTCGCACGTCTACCTCTGCGCCGATCCGTCGGGCGTCGCCGCCGTGGTGCGTGAGGTGCGCCCCGCGCAGTTCTTCGGCGTGCCGAGGATCTGGGAGAAGCTCTCCGCCACCGTGCGGGGCCTCCTCTCGCTGATGCCGCCCGAGCAACTGGCCGTGATCGAGGCGGCGTTCGAGGTCGCTCGGGCGCACGTCGGGTACCGCGAGCGGGGCGAGACGCCGCCCGCCGAGCTCGAGGAGCGGTACGGTCGCGTCCGCCGGGACGTACTGCTGCCGATGCTGGCCGCCGGCGGTCTGGACCGGGTGACCTGGGCGGCCAGCGCCTCGGCGCCGATGCCGGTCGACGTGGTGAGGTTCTGGGCCGGTTTCGGCATCGTCATCATGGACGCCTGGGGGCTGACCGAGACCACCGGCGTGGCCACCAGCAACAGCCCCCGGGCCGGTTTCCGGCTCGGCTCGGTGGGGCGCCCGGTGGAGTCCGTGGAGATCCGCCTCGCCGAGGACGGCGAGATCCTGGTGCGGGGCGCCTCCGTCTTCTCCGGCTACCTCCAGCCGGACGGATCGGTGCGGTCCGCCCTGGACCCCGACGGCTGGCTGGCCACCGGCGACATCGGCCGGACGGACGAGGACGGCTACCTCTGGCTCACCGACCGGAAGAAGGAAATGATCGTCACCTCCACCGGAAAGAACGTCTCGCCCGCGCTGGTGGAGAACGCGCTCAAGGAACACCCCTTGATCGGCCAGGCGATGGTGCACGGCGACAACCGCTCCTACCTCGTCGCCCTGCTGGTACTCGACGCGGAGGCCGCCCCCGCCTGGGCGGCGGCCCACGGCGTCGGGACGGCGGGTGGTCTGACCGCTCTGGCCGCGCACCCCGCCGTCCGGGCGGAGGTGGACCGGGCGGTGGACGCCGCCAACTCCCGGCTCAACCGCAGCGAACAGGTCAAGCGGTACGAGCTGCTGGCCGAGGAGTGGGGCCCGGGCACCGGGGAGCTGACCCCGTCCCTGAAGATGCGGCGCCGGGTCATCCGGGACAAGTACGCCGACTCGCTCTCCGGGCTCTACGAGGTCTGAGCCCTTCACCCCCGCGCTCGGCGCACGTGAGAGGGGCCGGTCCCACCCGGGTGGTGGGGCCGGCCCTCTCGCGTACCGGCCCGGTCAGAGGCCGTAGGTCTTGCCGATGACGTCCCGCTGGATCTCGCTGGTCCCGCCGTAGACCGTGGAGACCACCGCGGCCCGCAGATGGCGCTCCATGTCGAACTCCGTGGTGTAGCCGTAGCCGCCCATCATCTGCATGCCCTCCAGCGCGGCCCGCTTGGCGAGTTCGGTCGCCTTCAGCTTGGCCATCGACGCCTCGCGCGGGAACAGCTTCTCCGGCTGCGCGTCGCAGTCCAGGGCCGTTTCGCGCACCAGCAGCCGGGCGCACTCGATCTCGGTGGCGAGGTCGGCGATCCGGTGCCGCAGCGCCTGGAAGGATCCGACCGGCCGGCCGAACTGCTCGCGTTCGCGGACGTACGCGACCGTGTCGTCGAAGGCGCGGCGCGCCAGTCCCAGCATGTTCGCGGCCAGGAACAGCCGCTCGTGGTTGAGCCCGGCCATCAACTGCCGCCAGCCGCCGTCCACCTGGCCCACGACCGCGTCGGCGGGCAGCCGCACACCGGTGAGGAAGACGTCGTTGACCTCCCGGCCGCCCATGGTGTCGATGCGCCGCACCTCCACGCCCGCGGTGCCGGCGGGCAGATGGAACATGGTCAGGCCGCCGTGCTTGTCCTCGCCGGTACGGGCCACCAGCAGGATGTGCTTGGCGCAGTGCGCGTTGGAGATCCAGGTCTTCTGGCCGTCGATCACCCAGGTGCCGTCCGTCTGCCGCCGGGCCCGGCAGCGCAGCGCGCCGACGTCCGACCCGGCCCCCGGCTCCGACATGGCGATCGAGAGCACGTCACCGCGCACCACGCCGGAGAGCACCTCCCGGCGCTGCCGCTCGGTGCCGAACTTCTCGTACGCCTTGGCGGCGATGACGGTGGTGACGAAGCCCCCGGCCGGGACCATGCCGTACGAGGTCTCCTCCAGGACGAGGCAGGCGTCGGCCAGTCCGCCGCCGGAACCGCCGTACTCCTCGGGCAGGCACACCCCGAGCCAGCCCAGGTCGGCGAGCCTGCCGTACAGCTCGGGGTTGTGGGCTTCGTGGCCGCCGGAGGTCAGTGCGGAGCGCTGCTCGCGGGTTCCGCACTCCCGTTTGGCGAAATCACGGATGGCCGCGACGAAATCGGCCTGTTCTTCGGTGAGGCGACTGCCCATCAGGTCCTCCGGAGTTCGTGATGTTACTCAGAGACGATAGCCGTCTCATCGTCTCCACGGGAGGGGTTCGCCGGTATCGTGAACGCCATGAGAACCGACACGAACGACCCGGAACTCGCCCGGGTCACCGCGCAGCCGGAGCCCGAGGACCCCACCGCGCGGCGGATCCTCGACGGCGCGCTGGAGCAGTTCACCCTCCTTGGCCTGCGCCGCTCCTCCGTCGACGATGTCGCCAAGCGGGCCGGAGTCTCCCGCGTCACCGTCTTCCGGCGATTCCAGACCAAGGACAAACTGGTCGAGGCCACCCTGCTGCGCGAACTCGGCCGGTTCTTCCAGCGGCTGGACTCGGCGGTCGCGGCGCTGCCGACCATGGAGGAGCGGGTCGTCGAGGGCTTCGTCGTCGCCCTGCGCCACACCCGCGCCCATCCGCTCTTCGGCGGGCTGCTCCGCCTCGAACCCGAGCTCGTACTGCCCTACTTGACCGTGCAGGGCGCCTTCACGCTCTCCGCCACCGTCACCTACCTGACGGCCCATCTGCGCCGCGCCCAGCAGGCGGAGGGGCGCCCCGACGAGGACCCGCAGCCGGTCGCCGAACTCATGGTGCGGGTCGCCGTGTCCTTCCTGCTCAACCCCGCCAGCTGTATCGAGATGGACGACGAGGACCAGGCGCGGGCCTTCGCGCGCCGCTACCTGGCCCCACTGCTGGACGCCTGACCGCCGAGCGGACCGGCGTACCCCGTACGCCGTACCCGCCCGGCCGCGCCCCGCCGGTCAGCGGCGCCGGTGCAGCGCCCGGGCGAGGCGCACCGCGCGCTCCCTGGTGGCGGCCGGAACGTCGAAGGAGGTCAGGGCGATCGGCGGAGTGAACCGCTGCACCGTCGTCGACTGCACGGAGGTGAAGCCGCGCAGCCCCTCCTCGCCGTGGATCCGCCCGAAGCCGGAATCCTGCGAACCGCCGAACGGCAGCGCCGGAACCGCGGCGAAGCCCAGCACCGAGTTCACCGACACCGCCCCCGCGCGCAGCCGGGCCGCGATCGCCGCGCCCTCGCGCCCGCCCCGGCAGAACACCGCGGCCCCCAGGGCGTAACGCGAGGCGTTGGCCCGCTCCACCGCCTCGTCCACGTCGGCCACCGGGTTGATCGCCACGACCGGTCCGAAGGTCTCCTCCGTCATTGCCGCCGCGTCCTCCGGGACGCCGGTCAGCACGACCGGTGCGACGTACGGGGCGCGGACCGACTCGGGTCCGCCCAGCAGGGGCCGCGCACCCGCCGAGACGGCACCGGTCACGTGCCGTTCGACGATCGCGACCTGGCCGGGCAGCGTCATCGGGCCGTAGGCGGCGTCCGCCGCGGCGCCCGTACGCAGCGCCCCGGCCTTCTCGACCACCCGTCGGCACAGCTCCTCGTGGATCTCCCGCACCGCGTAGACCCGCTCCACGCCCGCGCAGGTCTGCCCCGAGTTGCTCAGCGCGCCCCACACGACGGCGTCGGCGGCGGCGGACAGGTCGGCGTCGGCGGTGACGATGACGGCGTCCTTCCCGCCGCACTCGGCGAGGAACGGCGTCAGCGTCTCGGCGCACACCGCCATCACCTTGCGGGCCGTCCCCGGCGAACCGGTGAACGCGAGCTTGTCGACCCCCGACCTGGCCAGCGCGTCCCCGGTGGCCGCCGCGCCGGTGACGGTGGTGAGCAGACCGGCGTGCGCGGGCACGGCCGTGTCGAAGAGCCCGGCCAGCAGGACGCCGGTGGCGGGGGTCAGTTCGGACGGCTTGAACACCACGGCGTTCCCCGCGGCCAGGGCGTAACCGATGGAGCCCATCGGGGTGTACAGCGGGTAGTTCCAGGGGCCGATCACCCCCACCACGCCGAGCGGCCGGTGCACCAGCGAGGCCCGCTGGTGGAGGGTGAACAGCCCGGTGCCCACCTTCCGCCGGCGCAGCACGCGTTCCGCGTTGCGGGCGGCCCAGCCCAGGTGCTCCAGCGTGAGGACGACCTCCAGTGCCGCGTCGCCCGCCGGTTTGCCGGTCTCCTCGGCGATGGTGCGCGCCATGGTCTCCAGGTCGGTGGCGAGCGCCTTCTTCCAGCGCAGCAGATGGTCGCGGCGCCGGGAGGCCGGCAGCGCGGCCCACCCCGCCTGCGCGGTCCGGGCACGGGCGGTCGCGCGGGAGACCTCTTCCGGCCCGGCCGCCGGGTGTTCGGCGAGCGGCTCGCCGGTCGCGGGGGAGTACGTCGTGAAGGTCGCAGCGCGCGGTGCGGCGGCCGGGGAGCTGTGGGTCATCGGGGTCTCCTCAGGGGGAGTACGGGGACGTGCGCGGGGAGTGCCGGGGTGGACGGCCGTTCCGAAACGGAGAGCGTCCCGGCGTGTCGTGTGCGCGGTCGGCGGTCGGCGGTCGGCGGTCGGAGGCGTGCGGTCGAACCGCTTCCGGTCGGCGGTCCGGAAGCTCCGGGCGGCTCCCCATGAGTCGAAGATACTCAAACTATTGAGTTGTTTCATCGCGCGTCAATACTCCGGACGCGGCGGGGCAAAGAGGCGTCGGCGGGAAACGCCAGGACGGTCAACCAGGCTGCACCGAAAGGCGGATGACGGATCGATCGAGCGTCCGAAGCGCCCTCACCGGTGAACCGTGCCGAGCCGTCCGCGTGGCCGGGCGAGTGCGGGCGGTCGGATGTCGTACCGGGGCATTCAGGGCGATTCATCCATCATGGAGGCTATGTCCCCTCCTCCCGGGCCGGGTCCGAAGCCGCGCCGCACCGCCCCGGAATCGCTCGGCATCTGGCTGGTGGCGGCGGCCTTCGCCGTGACGATGGCGGGCACGACGCTGCCCACCCCGCTGTACGTCCTCTACCAGGAGGAGTTCGGCTTCTCCACGCTGATGATCACCGTCATCTTCGCGACCTACGCGGTCGGCGTGGTGGTGGCGCTGCTCTGCTGCGGCCACGTCTCGGACGAGATCGGACGGCGCCGGACGCTCCTGCCGGGGCTGGCACTCTCGATGGCCAGTTCGGTGATCTTCCTCGCCGCCTCGGAACTGGCCCTGCTCTTCCCGGCCCGTCTGCTGTCCGGGCTGTCCGCCGGTCTCTTCACGGGAACGGCGACTGCCGCGATCGTCGACCTGGCGGGTGCCCGGAGCCCCGGACGGGCGACGCTGGTGGCCACGGTCACCCAGATGGGCGGCCTCGGAAGCGGGCCGCTGATCGGCAGCCTGCTGGCGGAGTACGCCCCCGCCCCGCTGCGACTGCCCTTCGCCCTCGACCTCGGGCTTCTCGTCCTCGCGTTCGCCGCCGTGTGGTTCATGCCCGAACCCGTCACCGTCACCGCACGCCGCCCGCGTCTGCGACTGGCCCGGCCTCAGGTCCCCCCACACATGCGCGGCGTCTTCCTGCGGGCGTCCATCGCGGGCTTCGCCGGGTTCGCGGTGCTCGGCCTGTTCACCGCCGTGGTCCCCTCGTTCCTGCGGGAACTGCTCGACGTACCCGGCCTGACCGTGGCCGGAGTGGTGATCTGCGCGATCTTCTGCGCCTCGGCGGTCGGGCAGGTGGCCCTGGTACCGGCGTTCGGTCCGCGCGCCCTCCCCGTGGGATGTGCCGGTCTCGTCCTCGGCATGCTCCTGCTCACCGCGGGCTTCGCCACCGCGTCGTTCGGCCTCCTGGTCACCGGCGGACTCACCGCCGGTGCGGGCCAGGGCATGAGCTTCCGCGCGGGCCTCGCCGACATCAACGCGGTCGCCCCCACCGACCGCAGGGGCGACCTGGCCTCCGTCTACTTCACCGTGCTGTACGTGGCCCTCGCACTGCCGGTCGTCGGAGTGGGCCTCGCCGCCGACCTGTTCGGGCTGCGCACCGCGGGCATCGCCTTCGGCGTGGCCGTCGCCCTGCTCGCGGCGTGGACCCTCCTCGCGGTCCTGCGTGACGGCCGGGACACCCGTGGCCGGGCGGGAGGAGACTGACGGCCGCAACCCGCTCGCGGGCCGCCTCGGCCGGGTGCCCCTCCGCTCGGCGACGGCTCATCAGGAAGACGTCCTGTGGAGCGTGGGGGCCGATCCCGCCGGAGAGGGGCGCCTCTCCCGGCCGTCGGCCGCCGGGGCCGGGAGATCCGGATGGGCGTCGGTGTTCCTGCGGAGCATTCTGCGGACGGCCCGCGGAGGGGTGACGTCGAGGTGGGAGCCGAGCGGGAAGCAGAGGATCACCAGTCCGCCGATCATGGCCAGGGCGAAGCTCCACAGACCCATCATCACGGCGATGGAGAGGTGGAAGAGCACACCTGCGGCGAACACGCGCCAGCGCCAACGCTGAGCGAGCAACAGGCTTGCGGCGAGGCTGATCTCTATCGCCAGTGGGATCCAGGTCAGCAGTGCGACGCCCGCGGTGGACGCGAGTACCGGGTCGACCAGGGGCCGGAGCGGGCCGGGCGCGCCGAACATGAGGCTGTGCCCCCAGTACCACATCGCGGTGCCGTCGGCCCATTCCGCGTGAGGCAGTTTGGCGACGCAGGACTGGAAGTAGAGGAACGACATCTGGACGCGCGCGAGCACGAGGCCCGTCGCCCCCAGGAGGACGGCGCGGCGACGCGGCGCGGCGGCCCCCTCCGGGAGCCGCTGCCAGTGCCAGCGGCGGGGATCGCCGAGCGCGGTGAGGGCGAGCAGCGCCGAGAGGACCGCGGTGATCTGGTCACCGCCGTCAGGGATGGCGATCTCGGTGAAGACGCTGAAGGACACCCAGGCGTGCGGGAGCGCGGTCCACCGGGGGCGCCACCCGGAGGCCACGACGAGAAGCACGGCCACACACAGCCAACGAGCCGCGGTGAGGCCGTTCCCGGGAGCCAGGCAGAAGACGCCTGCTCTCATGGTGGCCTTGCAGATGGGGTAGTAGCCCTGCGTCGCCACGGGGCGGAACAGCGTCGACGTGCTGCTGAAGGCCAGTGTGCCGAGCGTGCCGAGTGCGAGGAGGGTGCGAGCGAGACCGTACACGTTGGTCCAGGGCACGGGGACCCGCGTCAGCACGAGACCTCCAGCAGGACGGCGTTCTCGGGGGTGTGCGCGGTGGGCAGAAGGTCGCGCCACGCCCAGGGGGTGGGTTTCTGCTCGACCACGGCGATCCGCCCGCAGAGGGTGGGGTCCGGAGTCCTGTTGACGACCGTGGTGGCTCCTCGGGCCTTCTTCAGGCACTCCTGGACGGTCGCCAGTGCGCAGGGTGTGGGGGTGGTCCTGCCCGCTTCGTGGAGGAGCAGCGCGGTCTCGATGCCCTGCGAGCGCGAGACCCGGTTGAATCCGTGCTCGGAGTGACGGCCGAGAGAGGCACTCGCCCAGGTCGAGCCGTCCCAGCGGAAGGGCTCGAATTCGGAGCCGCGCGCCGACTTCGTGAAGAAGGCCCAGCCCTGCGGTGCGACGGCGACCGCGACGGGCTTGACGGCCTTCTGCCCGGGCAGGTGCACGACATTCTTCGGTACCTGCGTCTGTGCCACGTACAGGCCGACGACGGCACACAGGACCGCGGTCCCGGTGATCCAGGCCCTGGGTATCTCGACCGTCTGCCGGGCGGTCACGGTGATGCGGTCGTCCGCCCTGAGCGGAGAGTTCTGCCACCACATACTGTTCGTCTTTCCATGGGGCCCCGGGGTCCGGGACGTGCGCACCGGTTCCGGGCCCGCCCCGAGGAGCGGCGGAACCCGGAGCCGGAACGGGCCGGCGGAGGTGCGCCCGGTCAGGCGGCGCGCAGATCGGTGGTCAGCACCGCCACGAGCTCGTCCCTCGTCAGGTTCTCCACGGGTTCGGTGTCCTCCACCACCACGTTGATGTAGGCGGCGGCATTGACGACGAAGGCTCCGGTCGCGACACCGATGACCACTGCCGCCACGGCCACGGCCACGACGAAGGTCACGCAGTCCGCCGAGTCGCTCGCGGCCGACAGGTCCGAGTCGGAGGCGGCGGCCAGCGCCTGGGAGACGGAGGTCATCGCCGCGTCCACGAGCCTGGGGTCGCCGCTGCGGGTCTTGGCCGAAAAGTCGGCGAAGATGCCGGGGGACTGCCGCTCGATCTTCTTGGCCAGTTCGGCCACGGCACGGACTGCCTCGGGACTGTCGTTCGTGCCCGGCTCGAACCCGTTGAGGCGGCTGTCGGCCGCGAGCTTCGCTGCCACGGGCCCCTGGGCGAAGAAGATGCCCGCGAAGAGCTGGTGGCCGTCCTCCGTGGCCGAGAGCTTCGCCTTCTTCGGCGCCGTTGAACTGGCACTCGTCGCCTTGGCGTCCGGCTGCGCCGAGGCTGCGCTGGCGCTGCCGATGGTGGTGAAGGCGGCGGCTCCGGTGACGACGACAGCCGCGGCGATGCTCACTATTCGCCCGTAATGCTTCACAGATCGTTCCCTTCGGAGGAAGTCGTGCAGGCCCTGTGCGAGTTGGCGCAATCCTGGTGGCCAACGCGCCCTGCTACAAGACCGTTCTCAGTCGGAAGCGACATGATCCAGCCACATTGCGCTTGGGCTCCGTGGACGCGGGCGGGGGTGGCCGACGGGGCGTGCGTCGGGCGGCTCGGGCAGGGCGGCATCCCTCACCGTCCTGGCCGGGCGCCGGTGCGGACCGGCATCCCGTACGGACGCCTGGTGCATCCGGCCCTGGACCGTCTCCCACGGCCGGAACCGCTCCGACAGGCCCCCGCGCACCGGCTCGCATCCGGTACGGAATTCCGCCGGACACCTGACGGTGATCACTGCGGCGGCCGTCGCCGGCGGAGAGTCGGCACCGGTCCGGTGCTTTCCCGCCCGCTGCGGACCGATGCGAAGGTGCACGCGGTGCAGCCCCTACTCCGGCGCGTACGCCTCCACTTCGAGGATCCGCGAGTAGTCGGCGCTGTTGGAGGCGTGGACGAACACCCGGACCGCGTCCGTGGAGACCGGTTCGAAAGTGGTGACGATCCGGTCGAGGGTGTTGCCCCGGTAGGACCCGACGGTCAGCCACTCGCCCCCGGACCGCACCTGGACGTCGAAGTCCTTGATGCCCTGAAGGGCCGCCGGGCGCGCCGGGGTGCCGTAGGTGACGGTCTCGATCCGGCCCAGCTCGACCGGTTGGGGCCACTCGACCGCGAGCCAGTCGGGGAAGACGCCCTTGTCGGCGTCGTTCCAGCCGTACCCGGAGCCCCAGTGCAGGTAGTCGCTGTCCCCGTCCACGGCGGCGCAGGTGGTGAAGTTCCCATGGGTCGAGGAGGCGGTCACCGCCCTGCCGTAGGCCAGGTCGACGCCCGGACCCGGCGTGGGCGGGGCCTGGACCGTGAGGGGGACCACGACGCGCTGCTTGCCCGAGACCGCGGTCAGGTCGTAGGTGCCGGGCGCCGTCCCCGGCGGCACCCGTACGCCCACCGAACGGGTCACCGGCCGGTCGGGGTCGGCGGCCGGCAAGTAGGTCGAGAACACCTGGTCCGAGAGGGTGATCGGCGCCTCGGCGGTCAGCGTCGCGTCGGCGAACAGCGCCGTCGTACCGGTGTTGGTCATGGAGACGTTGAACTTCGTTGGCATGCAGGGGAGTTCGGACCCGGTGAGGCTCTCCGGTGAGGCCGAGAGCACCACGGGCCCGGCGGACGACGTGGCTGAGGACCGCTCGGCGGTCGGCGCCCCCGCCCGCGGAGGCGCGGCGGCGTTGGCCTGGTGGGCCGAGCCGCCGGTGGCGAGGGTGGACGCGGTGATGGCGACGAAAGCGATGGCGGTGACCGTACGGACGCTCTTCACGGCTGTCTTCATGGCGTGCTCCTCAGGCCTGCTGGACGGCGGGGACGCCGTTCTCGACGGCGAGGACGGTCCGGCTGCTCACCGTGCCGTCCGGCACGGTGACCCGGTCGCACACGCGGTGGTCGGCCAGCCAGAGGTCCGGGGTGATCTCACAACTGACGTAACCACGCTGGAAGTTGCCGAACTTCATGTGCGGGTTCTCGGAGAGGAGCGCCGCTCCCGTGGCATCGAGGTCCTGACCGTCGAGGCCGGAGGCGATCGACGTGCCCACGAACTCGGTCGCCACCACACGGGAATCCGGGTCGTGGAAGTCGAGCGCCAGATCGCTCGCGACGCTGCGGTGCAGGTCGCCGGCGAGGCTGACGACGTTGCGCACACCCCGGTCCGCGATGCCGCCGAGCAGCCGGTCGCGGGAGGCGCTGTACCCGTCCCAGGTGTCCATCGGGACGGCGACGTCCGGTCCGTACGCCGTGTCGAGCAGGGTGATGGCGGTCTGGTGGCCGAGGACGTTCCAGCGCGCCCGTGAGCCGCTGAGCCCGTCGAGCAGCCAGCGCTCCTGCGGGAAGCCGAGAAGGGAACGGGCCGGGTCGGCGGTCGCCGCGTTCGGGGCCTTGGTCCCGTCCCCGTTCGCCTGGTCGTCGCGGTACTGACGGGTGTCGAGCATCGAGAACTCGGCGAGGCGCCCGTACCCGAGCCGCCGGTACAACTGCATGTCCGGGCCCTGCGGGAACTGCGGCGCGCGCAGCGGCATGTTCTCCCAGTACGCCCGGAACCCGTTGGCCCGGCGGATCAGCAGGTCGTCCGGCGTGGAGCCGTCGGCGGCGAGGTTCGCCCAGTTGTTGACGACCTCGTGGTCGTCGAAGACCACGATCCACGGGGCGGAGTGATGGGCGGCCTGGAGGTCGGGATCGAGCTTGTAATAGGCGTACCGCTGCCGGTAGTCGTCCAGGGTCACCGCCTGGCGGGTGTTGTGCTCGTCGCCGTCGCCCGGGCGGACGCCCCGGTCGATGCCGAACTCGTAGATGTAGTCCCCGAGGAACAGCACCACGTCGTGGCGGCGGGCCGCGAGATCGCGGTGGGCGGTGAACCAGCCCTCCCAGATCGCCTGGCAGGAGGCGAAGGCCAGGGAGAGGCGCGGCACGAGCTGATGGGCGGCGGGCGCGGTCTTCGTGCGCCCCACCGGACTGATGAACCCGCCGCAGCGGAACCGGTAGAAGTACTCGCGCCACGGCTCCAGGCCGCGGACGTCGACATGGGCGGTGTGGTTGAACTCGGGGGTCAGCAGGGCGGTTCCGCGCCGTACGATCCTGCGGAACCGCTCGTCGGCCGCGACCTCCCACTGCACCGGGTGGGTCTGCCGGTCCATTCCGCTGAACGGGGCGAGGGGATCGGGAGCCAGCCGGGTCCACAGGACGACCCCGTCGGGCAGGGGATCGCCGGAGGCGACACCCAGTTTGAAGGGATCGTCCTTGAGCCGGGCGGCGGGCGCGGCGGCGGCCTCACCCGCGCTGGGGAGGGCACCGGACAGGGCGAGGGCGGCAGCGGCGGCGGTGACGGTGACGAACCGTCGGCGTGTGGCTGCCGTGAGCGCCGGAGGTGGAGCGAGTCTGGAAGTCACCTCTTCACCACAACGGAGCGCCGTGAACACGGGGCGTCCGCGGGGAGTCCGTCGACGGGCGATGAGCCGACTCCTTATTGTCAGGGACCCGACAGTCTGACGGGTGGTGTCACGAGGGTGGCCGGAAAGTGGCGGTAACGGGTCGTTGGCCCTTGTGAACTATATGAACGCGTGTCGATTTCGGGCTCATGAACGCGCACCCTTCGCGCAGCGAACGCATCCGTGCGCCCCGTCCGGAACCAGATGCTTTGTAGTCGTCTTTCGGGCAGCGAGTCCGAAAGAGGGCCGCCCGGTGTCATTCGGTGCATGTTCGGATCCCGTTGGCCCTGATCCTTTTTGCGGGATCGGGCCTTAGCGGACCTCGTCGAAGGAGTAGGAAACGGGAAACAGTATCGATCGCCTTGTCCATCCAGCAGGTGCTGGCGCAGAGTTTCGTGCGGGCCTTCGCCTGGATGGACGGCTAGGGAGGTTTCTCATGACCCTGGTGTCCACCGCGTTCGGTGAGGAACTGAGGAGGCGTCGCTTGGACGCTGGACTCAGTCTCACGGCACTGTCCGCAGCTGTGCACTACAGCAAAGCGCAGCTGAGCAAGGTCGAGCGGGGAATCAAGGTGCCCAGTCGCGATCTCGTTCGTCTGTGTGATGCCGCGCTCCGGGCCGATGGGGCGTTGATTGCCTGCGGGGCGACAAGTACCGGACAACAGCCGGGCGGTCCGGTGCCGGCTGCGAGTGAAGAGGAGGAATGGATGATGCAACTGTCACCGGATGGCCCGAGCTGGTTTCAGCCTGTCGGACGGCGGCAGATCGTGAGCGCCGGCGCTGCCTCGCTGCTGAGCGTGCGGATGGGGGGAGAGAGCCCCGTCGGTCCCACCGCGGGGGCAGGGATGCTGGAAGCCTCCCGTTCTCTGTTCACCCAGTACCGGCGGATGGGGCAGACCGTCGAGCCAGGCTTTCTTCTGCCCGGTCTGATTGCGCAGACGCACACTCTGCGGGCGCTTTCCGCGCACACCGACAAGGACACACGTCAGGAACTGCTGGCGCTGGGCTCGCGGTATGCGGAATACGTCGGCTGGCTGGTGCAGGAGTCGGGCGACGACAGAGCGGCACTGTGGTGGACGCAGCGTGCGGTCGATCTCGCCGAGGCCAGTGGCGACCGGGATCTGGGTGGCTACGCACTGGTTCGCAGGGCTCTGGTCACGCTCTACCAGGACGACGCGGAACAGACGGTAGCCCTGGCCCAGAAGGCGCAGAACGGTGCGCTGCCCCCTCGGATCCGTGGTCTGGCCGCACAGCGTGAGGCGCAGGGACACGCGCTCGCGGGTGATCGGGACGCGTGTCTGCGCGCTCTGGACCGTGCGCGTGGGTTCTTTGCGCGCCAGGAAGACAGCCCCGGCACGCTCGTCATCGGCAGCATGCACCTGCCGGACTCGGTGGGCATGATCACCGGCTGGTGCCTGGTCGACCTCGGGCGGCCGGGCGAGGCTGTCGAGGAGTTGGACCGTCAGCTCGCTCAGGTGTCCGACGAGGCGCTACGGACGAGGGTGCGGTACGGCGTGCGCCGTGCGCTCGCCTGCGCGGCGGACGGGCAGATCGACCGGGCCTGTGCGCTGACGGAACCGCTGCTCGACGCGGTGGAGGCGGTGCGATCGGCGACTGTGACGATCGATCTGCGGCGTCTCACTCGTGTCCTGGCCCGCTATCCGGATCATCCGCTCGTGCGCCGGCTGGGTCCGCGGCTGGGCACGTTGTCACGCATTCGAATCTCCTGAGAGAAGAGGAACCCCTCATGACCGACGTATTCATCAACTACCGCACCGGGGACGGCGAGAGGACTGCCGCACTGATCGACCAGGAACTCTCGCGTCGATTCGGCAGGGATCGAATCTTCCGAGCCTCGAAGTCCGTCTTACCCGGGCAGGCGTACCCCAACGCCCTTCTGGCCGGTCTGCGCGGCAGCGCCGTGGTGCTGGCTGTGATCGGACCGGACTGGACGAACTTCCAGGCCCGGCTGCGTGACCCGGAGGACTGGGTGCGCAGGGAGATCCTGGAGGCGTTCTCGCGCGAAATCCCCATCGTTCCCGTACTGGACGGCCGGAAGACGGATCGGCTGAACAGAGCTGATCTGCCGGACGATCTGGCACAGCTCGCCGATCTCCAGTCCATTCCCTTCGGGACGCACGATACCGAAACAGGTCTGAAGCGCCTCGGTGACGTCGTCGTCGACATGGTCCCGGGACTGCGCGACCTGGACCGGGACGCGGTCTCGCCGGTTGCACCGAACTCCGTGGCCAACTCCGTCGGAGACGTGAGCGGCACAGCCGTCCAGAGCCGCGACTTCACGGGTGACGTCGGCGGCACCGTCATCAAGGGCGCTCTCGGCCCGGTTCACACGGGCGGCGGCGACATCTACCAGAACTCCTCCCATGTATCGGGCGGCAGACACTTCTCCGGTGACGGAATGACGTACTTCGAGGGCAGCAACCACGGTGGCGTCCAGCACCGGTTCGGTGAATCGGGCAGGCGCGAGGACGACAACCGGTGAGTGTTCACAGCAGTACCCGGGTCGACAACGCGCAGGGCCCGATGCACTCCGGCAGCGGTGACATCCATTTCCACGCGGCTCCCGACCCCCGGGAGGCCGACGGGCCGTCGTTTCGGCGCATCGCCGACGACCAGCTCGCCTGGCTGAGGCGGGTCCTGGTTGCGCCGGGCGGCATGGGGAAGGCCCGCTCCCGGCTCGCCGACACCGGTACCGTCATTCTGGACGGCGCCCCGGGGAGCGGCCGGACCTCCGTGGCCCGTGTGCTTCTGCGGGAATATCATCAGGACGCCGGAGTCCTGCACGAACTTCTGCCCGGCGAAGACGACGAACTCTGCCTGCGGGACCCGGATCTGGTCGGAGCCGGTGACCGGCTTCTGCTGGACCTGTCCGCAGCCGATACCGTCCGATGGGCGGCGGCTCAGGCCGATCTTCCGGCTCTCCGCAAAGCCGTGCACGAACAGAATGCGCACCTCGTCGTCGTGATGCTGCACGGAGGCGCTCTGGACGCCGATCTCCAGCATTACCGGGTGGAGATCGGTCGCCCACCAGGCAGCAGGGTCCTGCGTCGACACCTGCGCACGCACCGTGTGCCTTACGAGCAGTACAGGCGTTCCGATCCCACCCTCACCGGTCTCCTGGAACAGGGGACGATGAGGGAGATCGCCGACTTCGCCGACTTGGTGCGACGAGCCCGTGAGACCGCCCACCCCGACGACGAATACACGCAATGGTGCGCCACGGCCCGGAAAGCGCAATCGGACCGGCGCAAGGACGTCATCGCACTCTTCGCCCGATTGCGAGAAGGCCCTCAGAGGGCGCTCTTGATCAGCGTTTCGATGCTGCACGGCGCTCACGCCGACGTCATCCACCGCGCGACCCGGCTGTTGCTGAGTACCGCGGGTTCCCCTCTCGACAACCTTCCGCCTCTCCAGCACAAGGACCTTGCCGAGCGCTTGGCGGAGGTCTCCGCCGTGGCCGGCCCGGAAGGCCACGTCCGGTTCACCGAACTCAACTACGACACCGCGGTCCGCGCCCATGTCTGGGACCATTTGCCCGACCTGCGGCAGTATGTGGATACCTGGACCGCGCTCACGGTGGACGCAGGTGACCCCCGCCTCTCGAAGGAGCTCCGCGACAGGCTGGTGGCGCGACTGGCGTGGGAGTACCTGCGGACCGGCCACCGGGCCGGACTCGCGTCCCTCGCGGAGAGCTGGAGCTCCAAGGGCGCCAGCCGGGCCAGACAGGAGGCCGCCGTCCAGGCGCTCACCTGCGGACTGGTGGCTCCCGGACACGGACGGGCCTTTCGCGAGAAGGTCTATCAGTGGTGTGTCCAGAAGCAGCCCGACGAGGAGTTCACCAGAGTCCTCATTCGGGTCTGTGCCGATGTCATCGCGGTCAGTCACCCCGATCAGGCCATGCTGCGGCTGTACTACCTGGCACGCCGTGAGCAGGGAACCAGCCCTGCCCGCGAAGCACTGTGCGACCTTGTGGCGACCAGCCACCGGCTGCGGAGGAGACTGCTCGACCGACTCGCACGTCAGGGGCACACACCGGCCGAGCTTGGCATATTCCTGCGCGTCTGCGACCCGGAACCGCTGATCGATCCGGACGGCCACACCCGCGCGCTGGTGGACGAGCCCGGAATTCAGGACTCCCTGACCACGTGCTGGAACGCCGTGCTGAACGAACTCCCCCGCGAGACCTGGCAGCCGTTCGTGGCGGACTGGATCCATCACGCGACCCATTGCGAGCGCCGAGGCGACATCCTGCTCGACCTTCTGGTGGCGGCGGCCGGCAGGTGCGACGGAAGCGGCGCCACCTTCGCCTCGCTGTACGCGAGTGCACGCGATGCCGAGCGCACCTGTCCTGCCGGGCCCTCGCGTGCCGCAGAGACCTCCGACCGGCTCCTCCAGAAGATCAGCGTTGCCCAGGGCATCGGCCCACTCACCTCACCGTCACCGTAAGAAACAGTCAGGGAGCACACGCAGTGACGACCGGATGCAAGACCACCACCATCTTTGTCACCATTCTTTCCGGGCTGTTCGTGACCATCTTCGGAGTCACGCAGCAATGGCCCGCTTGGGCTTGGCCGGTTCTCGCGACGTCGGTCGTCCTGAGCCCGGCAGTAGTCTTCGGAGCAGCCCGGCGACGCAGGGGCCACACGCCGGTCCACTTCGAGGAACAGCTCACGGCAGCCCCCATCGAACGCCAGGAACAGCAAGTCAGACATGTTTCCCTGCCGAGCCTCTGGGCCGACTACGACTTTCTGATCTCCGCGACCGTCCGATGGCACCTCCTCGACACTTCCGACCGCCACCCCGTGCTCAACCCCGGCGGCCTCGCGGTCGAAGCCGTACTCTCCCGCGCTCGCGCCGTCACCGAACAACGGGAGCCCACACGCGCTTCCTTCGTCCAGCATGAACTGAACGGCTGTCTCGGCCACATGCTCCCGGACGGCAGCGGCCACCTCCGAGCGATGGCCGAGAACGTGACGCTCACCCTCCACCAGCACGATCAGGAGCGTCTGGACAGCCTCGCCGGTGTCCGCAAAGACAGGGCGGTTTGGGAGCACCAGCGCACGTACGAGCAGAGCAAGCGCAAGTATCTGGGTGAGGACGTGCTCAAGGACACCGGCAGCGCCGTGGTGTGGTGGCTCGCCAAGAACGACGACCACGTGGAGAAGACGGTCGCAGATCTCGGTCTTCTCGCACAACTCACCTCCGCTGCCAACGACACCGCTGTCCCCGAACTGCTGCGTGACCTCATTCCGGAGCAGCGCGAAGAGCGTGATGTGCTCGGTGAGCATGACCTCCGAGAAGAAGCGCCCACCGTCGCGGAACACTTCGCAGAGGCCCTGGACGCCATGGACTTCCCGCCGGGAGACGTTCGGCGGAGCATGCTGGCCGAGCAACTGGCGAAGATCATTCGAACCCAGGAGCAGCACGAAGCGGCAGACGACCTCCTCCGCCGCTTTGCCCCACCTACTACGTTCGCCCCGAACCGCACGGCTCCGCCAGGACAGACCGGCGGAGAGACAGATCTGGACCGGTTCTGACCGAACGTAAGGAAATTCGATGGACACCGAACTCGCCACTCTCGCGGCGTCCGGGGCGACCACGCTGGTCTCGCTCATGGTCACCGACTCGTGGGCACGGGTGCGTGAACTCTTTGTGGGGCTTCTCTCGCCCACGGCACCCGCCGTGGGCGCCGACCTGGACGGTACCCGTGACAGGGTGCTCGCTGCCGACGCGGATACCAGCGCGCGGACGAGGCGGGAGGCCACCGCAGAGTGGCACGAACACCTGCACCACCTCCTGCGGACCGGTTCCGTGACCCGCGAAGACCTGCGCGCCGTACTGGCCTTGCTGCGGCAGCTCGACGTCTCCGCTCCCCGCCCTGATGTCGTGCACAACGACATCAGTGGTGGAGTCCAGCACGGGCCGGTGATCCAGGCCGGCCGTGTGTCGGGACTCACCCTCCACACTTGGGGCCAGGCTCCTGCCGTCGGACCCTCCGATTCTGCGTCCCCGCGGTGAGACGGGCGGGAGTCGTCTGAGGGGCTGAGCCGGACCGATCGCGCTCGGCTCCCCGGCGACAAGATGCCGGGGAGCCGAGCGCGATCGACGTGGAGCGGGCGGCCCGCCGCTCGTCAGGAGGCGACGAACCTGGCGATCTGGCCGAGCACGACCGTGTCCGTCAGGTACCCGATGTGGGTCTGGCAGGCCACGTTGTTGTTGGTCGCGCCGTCCAGCTTGGTGCTGGTGTACGGGAGGATGACGCCGTCGCACGCCGAGTACCAGGTGGCGTACTTGGTGGTGCCGGGGGTCTCGTCGCCCGAGGTGATCTGCGAGATGAACGAGGAACCCGGGTACATCTGCTGGCAGGTCGTGTAGATCAGGCAGGCGCCCGCGTACGTGGTCCCGTGGTTCGCGCCCGCGATCGAGGCGAGGTGGCTGACGCTGGTGTTGCCGCCCAGCACCTTCAGGTAGTACTGGCTGACCAGGCCGCCCATCGAGTGGTTGACGATGGCGACCTTGCTCGCGCCGGTCTGCGCCTTCACGTTGTCGACGAAGGTGGCCAGGCCCTGCGCGTTGGTGATGTTGTTGCCGTACGAGTTGTACTCGTAGGCGAACAGGTTCGAGCTCGACCAGCCGTTGAGCTGGAAGACGCTCTTGGCGGTCACCCAGTTGGAAGCGCTGCCGGTGTACCCGTGGACGAAGACCACCGGGGTGCTGGTCGACAGCGCCTGGGCGGAGGCCGACCGGCTCGCGGAGGCGGCCGGGGCGGTAGCGGCGTCGGCCGCACCGGCGGTCGACGCCGAGGAGAACAGGGTGATCGCGGCGGCGGCTGCCGCGAGGACGCCGAGAAGACGGCGCGGCGAACGAGGCATGAAATGCTCCTGACAAGAATGCGGGTGGCTCGGTGTCTGGCCCGACCAGAGTCTCGGAGCGGGAGCCGACCGCCATCGGTGAAATCGCCAGCGTTCGCGGGGGCCGGTGGGCCGGCGGGCGGGTGGCCGGGGTGTGTCGACAAAGTGCCGTCCGCGTCGGTGGGACGCGCCGTCGGTGTGCGCCTCGCCGTGTCCCAGCGGTAGCGGTGGGTGATGCCGTGGCGGATCGTACAGGCAAAACTGTACAGTCCAAACTGTAGAAGCTACCGTGGAAACATGAGCGAGAACCCGTACCCGTCATCGTCGGCGCTCCAGGCTTCGCACGAGATCCGCGCGGTCATCAGCCGGCTGCGGCGTCGCATCCTGAACGCCTCCGCCGTCGAGGACCTCACCCTCGGACAGTCGTCGGTCCTGGCCCGGCTGGCCGGGGAGGAAGGCGTCACCGCGACCTGGCTCGCCGCCGCGGAAGGGGTGCGCCACCAGTCGATGACGGCCATGGTCGCGGCGCTCGCCGCACGCGGACTCGTGGTGCGGCGCCCCGATCCGGCGGACGGCCGGCGCCTGCTGATCGCGCTGACCCCCGAGGGCAGGCGCCGGGTCGAGGAAGGCCGGCAGGTCCGTACGGAGTGGCTGGCCGAACGGTTGCAGGACAGGTGCACGGAAGAGGAACGGCAGGCCGTGATCGCCGCCCTGGCCGTACTGGAGCGGTTGACCCATGACTGACGCGAAGACGGAATCCATAGCCGGGACGGACAAGCCGGTGTTCGACCGGCGGCTGCTGCCGCCGATGATGCTCGGCTCCGTCCTGAACCCGATCAACTCGACGATCATCTCCGTCGCGCTCGTTCCCATCGCCAAGGCCCTGGGCGCCCCGGCCTCGCAGACGGCGTGGCTCGTTTCCGCCCTCTACCTGGCCACCGCACTCGGGCAGCCCGTCGTGGGCCGGCTCATCGACATCTTCGGGCCGCGCAGGCTCTTCCTCGTCAGCACGAGCCTCGTCGGCGTCGCCGGCGTCGTCGGCACCCTGGCGCCTAACCTCGGGGTACTGATCGCCTCCCGGGTCCTGCTCGGGTTCGGCACCTGCGCCGGATACCCCGCCGCCATGGCGCTGCTGCGCAGCGAGGGCAAGCGCACCGGGCAGGACAACCCCGGCGGGGTACTGACCGCCCTCGCCGTCGCCAACCAGACCGTCGCGGTCGTCGGACCGCTGCTCGGCGGACTGCTCATCGGTGTGGGCGGCTGGCGCGCGACCTTCGCGCTGAACATCCCGCTGGCCGTCGCCGCCGTACTCCTGGGGCTCTGGCGCCTGCCCAAGGCGGCCGTCACGGACAGGGCGACCGTCACGGACAGGACGGCCGCCTCCCCGGACGATCCGGCCGCCACCGGCGAGCCCCCGCAGCGGGGGAGCATCGCCGCCCGGATCGACCTGCCCGGCATGGGACTGTTCGCCGCGACGCTCACCTCGCTGCTGCTCTTCCTGATGAACCTGCACCTGCGCAACTGGTACCTGCTGCTGATCGTCGCCGCCGCCGGAGCCGCCTTCGCCGTGCGCGAGCTGCGTACCGCCACCCCCTTCATCGACCTGCGGGTCCTCGGCGGCAACACGCCGCTGCTGACCACCTACGGGCGCGCGCTCGTCGCGTACGTCGTCGCGTACGCCTTCCTCTACGGCTTCAGCCAGTGGACCGAGGAGGGCTACGGGCTGTCGCCCTTCCACGCCGGGCTGGTGCAGATCCCCATGTTCCTGATGGCGATCGGCGTCTCCGTGGTCACCGGGCGACGCAAGAGCGTGCGCGGCAAACTGCTCGTCGGCGCGGCCGGGCAGATCGTCGCCTGCCTGGTGATCCTCACCCTCTCCGGAACCAGCCCGTTGTGGCTGCTGCTCCTGGTCGCCCTGATCTTCGGCGTCCCGCAGGGGCTGAACAACCTGGCCCTGCAGAACTCCGTCTACTTCCAGGCCGATCCCGAGCGCACCGCCTCCTCGGCCGGCCTGCTGCGCACCTTCGCCTACATCGGCTCGATGGTCGCCTCCTCCGCGACCGCCGCGTCCTTCGGTGACCACGCCGACACCGGCGGCATGCACCAGCTCGCCTGGGTGATGCTCGCCGCCGGAGTCCTCTATCTCCTGCTGACCGTCTTCGACCGCACCCTCGGACGTGCCGCGGCGGCAGTCACGGACGCCACCCGGGCCGGGAAGTAGCCCCGGCGCGCCGCGGCCCCCGGCGAGCGGACGCTCCCTTCCGCTCGCCGGGGGCCTGCTGCGGAGGTCTTCACGGGGGCCACCGCGGCCCCTGCGCGGATCACGAGCTCAGACGGCCCCTGCGCGCCGCTTGGATGCCCGCCTGGAAACGGGTCTCCGCGCTCAGACCCGCCATCAGCCGGCTGATCCTGCGACGGATCGTGTGCACATGCAGGTCCAGGCGTCTGGCGATGGCCTCGTCCTTCAGCCCGGCGGCCAGCATGGTCAGCAGCTCCGCGTCCTCGTCGGTGACCACGTCCGTTTTGCCGACACCGATCGGCAGCGCGCGCTCCCAGATCTCCTCGAACAGCGGCACCAGAGCATTGCTCAGCAGCGAGTCACTGGCCACCACGGCCGCCTGGGCGGGGTCGGCGACGTCGTTCGGGGGGAGCAGGGTGACCTGGCGGTCCACGGTGATGAGCTTCGTCGGCAGATCCGTCGCCACACGTATCTCCACCCCCTGCTCCGCCAGTTGGCCCAGCCCGCGAGCGCGTCCGGGAAATTCCAGGCCCCCGCGGTCCACCACCGCACGCACCCGTACGCCTCGTCGGACGAGATCGGCGACCGCCAGCGGGGCCGGCACGCCGTCCGGTGCGCTCGTGGCGTAGGGCGGCCGGTCGAGCAGGCTGACCTCGGCCCGTGCGGACGCGAGAAGGGCGGTCACCCTTTCGGATATGGCCGCTTGACCGCGCACCGTCTCGATGCCCGGTCCCCGGGACGGCGCCGCCCGGCCCAGCACCTCGGCGGCCAGGCGGTCGACCGAAGCGGTGAGCACCTCCAGTTCCGAGGAGGCGTCGAGGAGTTGTGCACGGCGCAGATGAATCTGGTTGCGGATGGCGGTGGCGGGGTTGACCGCTGTGGGCAGCGAGCCGCCGGCAGGACTGGAGCGGAGGAAACCGTGGAGCTTCAACTGGGCCAGAGACATGTCGAGTCGACGCAACGTCAGGTCGAGGGTCCGAGCGAGCTCCACCCGGCCCTCGGGCTGCGTGCTTCCCAGCAGCGCCTCGTAGACGGCGAGTTCATCGTCTCCCAGGCCGAGGGACCGCCACAGGTCACGTGTCTTCTCCATGCCTCGACAACTCCTGACTTGTCCGGCCGCGTACGATCGGGCCGCGTACCGCTCGTGCCGTCGGGCGTGGGCCGACGGCTCCGCCGCGTGGACCGGCACCGTAGGGCCGGCCCGCCAGGAGAGCCCGGCACGACGATCCGGGCCGACACACGTCCTGGTCGCTCCCCGGGAAGGGCGACGGACTCCGGACGCTAGAGCGTTGCCGTTACTCGGGCATTACACGCCAACGTGGCTTCACGGAAAGCCGGTTGGGTGTGCGTCAGTTCGTCGGGCAGCTCCGGCCACACATGTGGGCACGCACACAAGTGTGTACAGGGAACGCATTGTTCATCCTCCGTGCCGGTACTTCCATGGCCGCACCGGAAAGCGGTTCACACACTCGTGCCACTGGAGGGAAACACCGTGCGGAGCTCAGTACACAGGAGAGCGGTCAAGCCGACGAGAACGCCCGGCGGCACAGGGGTCGGCCGGGGCACGGCGGTGCTTCTCGCCGCTGCCGGGCTGCTGGCGACCGGCATACCGGCCGCAGCCGCCGCCACCGCCGACGTCCCGGCCGCAGCGAGCGTGGTGAGCTCGGGCTCCGACACCGACACCCCCGCCCTGGTCGCCGGCCTGCACGAGGAGGTCCCGGCCACCGGCACCGCCGCCGACGCCGCGCGCACCCACCTCAAGGGGAAGCGGAGCCGCTACCACATCGCGGACACCTCCCCGAAGGACCTGTCGACCGTCAGCACCCAGAGCGAGGGCGGCCGGGAGACCGTACGTCTCCAGCAGAAGTACCAGGGCGTCCCGGTCCTGGGCGGTGAGTACGTCGTCCGCATGGAGAAGAAGGGCGGCAAGCGCGCCGTCACCGGCACCTCCGGCAAGTACTTCACCGGTCTGAAGCTCGGCACCGTCGCCCCCGAGGTCTCGGAGCAGACCGCGATCGACCGTGCCGTCGGCGCCGTCGTCTCGCAGCTGGGCCAGGCGCCGCTGAAGCGCCCCGCGGCGGGGGAGGCGTCCGTCAAGGCAGAACTGAGCGGCACCACCGACGGCCTGACGATCCTCCCGCAGGGCACCGGCGTGCTGACCCGGCACGTCACCGTCACCGGCGCCGGCCCGGTCGACGGGCAGCCCGTCAAGCAGGAGGTGTACGTCGACGCGCGCTCCGGCTTCCCGCTGCTGCAGTACAGCGGCATCAAGACGTTCGACGCCACGGGTACCGGCACCGCCGCCACGGGGGCGACCGGCGAGGCACCCGAGACGTCCACGGCCGCGGCCGACGAGCTCGTCGTCAAGGGCTCCGCCGTCCGTTACGACGGCGAGAAGACCGAGGTGAACCTGTACAAGGACATCACGGGTACCTACCAGATGATCGACTACAGCAAGCGGGCCGCCGACTCCCCGTACGTGGGCCCCATGCTGGCGACCTACGACGCCCGCGGCCGTGAGGTCGCCTCCGCCTCCGGCACGTGGCCCACGGGCATCAAGACGTTCCGGTCGACGACCCCGGAGCTCGGCGAGGACTTCACCGACGCCGGTGCGGTGGACGCCCACTGGGCGGCAGGCAAGGTCTACGACTACTACAAGAACCACTTCGGCCGGGACAGCCTCGACGGCAAGGACGGCTACATCTACTCCCTGGTCGGCGTCGTGGCGAACGGCCAGCCGTACAACAACGCCTTCTGGGACGGCACCAAGATGGTGTACGGCCAGGGCGGCGGCGACTACCGCACCTTCTCCGCGGACACCGATGTCGTCGGCCACGAGATGACCCACGGCGTCGTCGAGAACACCGCGAACCTCGTCTACGCGGGCCAGTCCGGCGCCATGAACGAGGCCCTCGCCGACTACTTCGGCAACGCCATCGACCTGGAGGCGAACGACATCTCCATGGACGACCCGGACGCGGGGCTGCTCGGCGAGAACCTCTGCACCACGCTCGGCCCCCGCGAGTGCGCCCTGCGCGACCTCGACGACGGCGCCACCACGTCGAAGGACTTCGTCGGCGTCACCTACCGCGGTGACAACGGCGGCGTGCACCTCAACTCCACGATCTTCTCCGGCGCCCTGTGGGACATGCGCCAGGACCTCGGCGGCGACCTCGCCGACAAGATCGTCTACCGTGCCCTGTCCGCGTACATGACGCCGCTCGACGGCTTCACCGAGGGCCGCGCCGCGGTGGTCGCCGCCGCACAGGAACTGGGTGCCACCAAGGCCCAGCTGAAGATCGTCAAGCGGTCCTTCGACGCGCACGGCATCGTGCCGGGCTGGGAGAAGGCGCTCGGCGTCGACACCGACACGATCCTGTCCAAGGTCAACGTCTACAACACCGGAGTCGGCGCGGGCGGCGGCAAGTACGTCGTCTCCCGCTCCGACGAGGACGGCAGTGAGCCGTACTCGGTGTGGCTGGGCAACACCTCCGGCCAGGGCGCGCCGCAGCTGATGAGCGCCAACAACGGGGACTACAACGTCTACGCGGACACCGACGGCAAGACGGTGGTCTGGGCCGACTACAGCAGCACGGGCATCAAGATCATGGCGCGGCCGGTCAAGGGCGGCGTCGCGAAGGTGGTCGACGCCATCGGCAGTGACGTCTCCGGGCTCGTGGTGGACGGCGACCACGTCGCCTACACCGCGTTCAACCCGCAGTACGGCGTCACCAACGTCCGGTACGTCGACATGAGGACCGGTGCGACCGCCCTGGTCGACGGCGGCCGTCCCTACAACGTCTCGGGTCTGCCCTCCGTCAAGAACGGCAAGATCGCCTACGCCAGGCTGGCCCCGGGTGCGAACGGCGACTACACGCTCGGCGTCGAGGTCCTCGACACGGCGACCGGTGCCAAGACGGAGATGCCCGTCGTCGACAGCGCCAACACGGTGAGCATCGGCCAGACGGCGATCACCGACGACGGCGTCTACTGGATCGAGGACGACGACGCCACGGACACCGGCCGGGCAGCCGTCCGCCGCGCGGACCTCAACGGCTCCGACCCCGTCACCGTCACCCCTGAGGACGGCGACGATTCCCTGTACGCGTACACGCTGACCGCCTCGGACGACGCGGTCACCGTCACCTCGCTGCCGCCGGCCAAGTCGTGGGCGAACGACACGCTGCCGAAGCTCTACCAGACGGCACCCGACGGCAAGGGCGGCGTGCAGCGCGTCTCCTGCAACCGCGGCGACCAGGTCTACGCGACCGCCGACGAGGGGCAGCGGGTCCTGTGGCTGGACGGCACCACCGGCTACACGAACCTCGTGAAGCGGGACCGTCCGGCGGGATCCTGCTGATCCGCACCACCTGAGACCGCACGACGGCCGGACCCGAGGGGGCCGGCCGTCGTGTACCTGCCGGGGGAGCCGCGCAGGAGAGATCCTGTGCGGCTGCTCGGCTCAGGCGTCGGCGAGGACCCGCGCCTTCGGCGCGAACGCGACGCCGAGCAAGGACTCCACCGGTGCGTACACGTCGGGCATGTACATCGTCGTGGAGAGGAGCAGGTTCGCGGCAGGAGCCACCAGAACGCTGACCTGCTCGCCGACCGCGACGTCGGCGGAGGCGAGCGGCTGCCCCGCCTCGTCGAACGTCGTGATCAGGTCGGGGAAGGAGGCCCGGCGGCCTCCGGCCAGGTCGAGCGCCATGTACTCGTTGACGAAGTGCAGCGTGGTGCCGTCGGCGTCGTCGAGGACGGCGACCCCGACGTCCAGGCCCTCCCGCTGCTCGCAGCGGTACTCGCGCACACGGCCCGTCGCGACGATCTCGCCGCCGAGGTGCTGTGCGGCGCCGACCGGGCCGTCCGCCAGGAACCGGTGCCCGAGCTCGATGGCGAAGCCGATGGCGCCGGGGGCGCCGTTCTTCACCGCGTAGCCGATGGCGACCGGGTTGCGCGCGACGCCCACCCAGCCGCCGGCCTCGACGGAGGCCCGCCGGACCACGTTCGAGGTGGCCTCCAGATGTCCGGAGACCGCGCCCTCGACATAGGCGTACGGCCTTCCGCCCGCGTAGCCCTGGCTGGAGCGGTAGTCGTCCAGCAGGTGCATGCCCATCGCGCCCATCACGCTCGACGGGTGGGCACGGCCGTTGCAGGCCAGGTCGATGACGGGCAGGCCGGTCATCGCCGAGTGGAACCAGCCGTTGATCGTGGTTTCGGCGCCGTTCTCGTTGGTGTGGATCGCGACGAGCTCGCCCGGCAGGTCGCGGCGGAGAAGCTCCAGCGCGCGCAGCAGGTGGGTCGGCAGCACCTGCGGGTCGGGGGCGGCGGGGGCGCCGACGAGGGCGACGGTCGCGGTCAGGTCCTCGGGCTGGAACTCGTCGGCGGACCACAGCTCGGGCGTGCCCACCTGGAGGGCCAGTTCGGCGGTGCGCAGGCCCCGCTCGACGAACCCGCCGCCGCCTCCGCCCAGTACGGCACCGCCGTACACCGCCGCGCGGATGTCGTCGTGGGTCAGCTGTCGCTTCACGGGGTCTCCCAGGGTGGTTCTGTGCGGTACGCAGGAAAGGACGAGCGGGTGTCCGGTTACGTGGTGGCCTTGAACAGGCCGTTGCCGAACGAGTAGAGGGCGTCACCGGCGATGGCTCCGCCGGCGAAGACGTCGAGGTCCTCCTTGGCCTTCGGACCGAGTACGCGCGGGGCGAGGATCCGGACCGCGATGCCCGCGGCGACCATCCAGCCGGCCATCGGCGTGGTGATCAAAAGGCCCGTCGCGAGCAGAATGCCGAGCTGGCGCTTGGAACCGCCGACGAGCTGTACGAGCGCGCCGGGGATCGCCCACAGGGCGAGGTGCCGGGCGGTCTCCACCGACGGGCCCGCCTTGATCGCCGCGACGTACGCGGCGTCGATCGGGGCGGTCTGTCCGTTGTCGAAGAACATCCGGTAGGAGACGACGACGACCACGATGGCGACGCCGAAGCCGATCATCGCGGCGATCAGCTGCTGGCGGCGGCCCTCCAGCTCGAAGGCCGGGTCGGCGTTCTCCCCGCGCAGCAGGTGGCCCGCCTTGAGGTCGTACCCCATGTCGGCGAAGGCCGGACCGGTCGCGGCGGTGAAGCCGGACAGAACGACGAGCGCCTCGGGCGGGAAGCCGATGAGGATGCCCAGCAGCAGCGTGATCAGGGCGATCGCGAAGGCGGGGAACCAGCCGGAGTGCATGGAGGCGATTCCGACGAGCAGTTCGTGCAGGAACGCCGCGACCGTGGCGTAGAAGAGGAAGCCGATCAGCATGCCCGGGCTCATGTGCGTGGCGGCACCGGTGCCGAACGCCAGCAGGACGGAGATCACCAGGTAGGCGCCGAAGCCCAGGCGCATCGAGCGGCCCAGACGCTTCGCGCCGTCCGCGGTGTCCTGCGGAGCGTCGGCCGCGCGGGCGGTCCGGGACTCGCCCGCCGCGCTTTGCCGGGTCTTGACGATGGTGCGGCAGACCTGGACCAGGGCGACCAGACCGGCGCCGATCATCATCCCGTGCGGCAGGTACATCGCGTTGAGGTCGAGGCCGAACAGCGGGTCGGCGTACTGGGTGAACAGCAGTCCGACACCGAAGGCGGCCATGGCGCCGAACCCGCCGATGAGCGCCACGCCGAAGGCCGACATCGGCAGCGCGAACGCGGCACCGGCCATGCCGGTGAGCAGCCCGAGGCCGAGCACCTTGGCGCGACGGCCGCCCTCGTCACCCGCCTTGATGGCCTCGGCGGCAGCGAGCCCGGGCGGCCAGGGGTTCTTGGCGGGGAAGGCGGGGGTGTCGTACATGCGGTAGAGCAGCCAGGCGTCGACCAGCATCGCGGCGGAGACCCCGATCAGCATCGGGACGATCATGTCGTCCATCCCGAAGAGGAACGGGATCCCGATCGGCAGGAAGAGGCTGTTCGCGGCGCCGAAGGTGGCCGAGGAAATGCTGGTCTGTGCCAGGTTCTGGGCGTGCACCGAGCGGAAACCCCGGAACCACACGAGTGGCACCCGGGCGAGCGTCATCGCGGCCAGTGCCCCGATCAGCGAGGTGCTGGGGGTGACGCCGAGCGTGGCGAGCAGCTGCACGCCCACGACGGCGCCGAACACGCTGAGCACCACGGTGAGGATCAGATTGCCGGGCGCCAGGGCGCGGGGGTGGCGTCGTCCCTCGCCGGCGCTGTGCGCATCACCCGGGGTGTGCGAGGTGTCCGTGACGGCCTGGGGAGCGGCGTCGGTACTCATGGTTCTCCCGTGCTCCTGATCGGGCGGCGGACTGTTTCGACCACCGAAAGGTTCCATAATCTAGAACCAGGTCTTAATATATAGATATCTGGATCATCCATACGGCGCACCCGGCCGTCAAGGGAGCGGCCGGATGTCTCGGCATGCGGGCAGTCCTCATGCCGTGGACGAGGGGCGGTCACGCATGAGGTCCGGCGCCCCTTACGATCGGACGACACGACTCGGGGTGAGCTCGGGGGAGGGGAAAAACCGGTGAGCACACTCGCCAACGCGCGCGACGTCCTGCGCCTGATGGCGCGCCTGCAGCGCGACCTGACCGTGACGGATGTCGCAGGGGCGCTGGACCTGCCCAAGAGCTCGGTGTCGCGGACGCTGAGCATGATGGCCGAGTACGGCTTCCTCGACCGTGATCCGATGAGCCGCGCCTACCGCCCCGGTGAACTCGTCATGGAGGCCTCGTACCACTTCCGTGTCTCACGCAGCACGGCCTCCCTCCTGGAGGAGGAGCTGGCCAGGCTGGTCACCGACATCGGATACACCGGATACGTCGACGTCCTCGACGGCGCCGAGTCGCTCGTACTCCACATGCGGATCGGAACGGTCGGCGCCCTCCAGGCGTACACGCCTGCGGGTACCAGGGCACCCGCCTACGCCAGCTCCATGGGGCGCGCTCTGCTCTCGCGCCTCGACGACGCGCAGGTGCTGCGGCTCGTGGACCCCCGTCTCGAACAGAGCACGGGCACGGCCCCCCGCACCCCGGGTGAGCTGGTCTCCTGCCTGGCCCGGGTGCGCGCCGACGGCTGGGAGTCCTCACGCGGCGAGTACGTGCCCAACGTCGCCGGGATCTCTGCCGCCGTCCTCGACGGCGACACGGGCCAGGTCTTCGGCATAGGGATCGCGCTGCCCGCCCCCGAACTGCGCGACGAGAACGAGGCGCGCTTCGGCCGGGCCGTACGGGACGCCGCCCTGCGGGTCGGCAAGCGCATCGGCGACCCGTACTGGCTGCGCTACGCGGAGAGCGGTGCCGCCCGCTGAGGCGGGCGCGCCGTTCGGCTCGGCAGCGGTCCGGGGGCCTTGCCCGCCACCGCACCCGGTGTGCGGACCGGCACGGTGACTCCGGCCCCGCGGAGCGCCCGGTGGTGACGGCGCGTCGCCGGCGGCAGATGCTCCTCGACGGCGCCGGACAGGTCCGGGCGAGGCGCCTGACCGACGGTCAGAAACGTCAAGGTACGCACGATGCCTCCTTTCTGTGGGAGTTCCGGATAATGGACATGAGTTCCGGAAAGCGTCAGCCGCGCACGACTGTGTGCGGTAGAGCTGATCGTCGTCGGTGTGCGGCAGACGCGATAGGGAGGGGACCGTTTCCCCGCCGGTCGCCGCGAGGGGCCCGTTCGCGCCGGGCGTCAGGTCGGCCGGATCCGGGACGCGTCCCCTCGTCGGGCGTCGGACGTCCGCGGCGCTCGTCGGGGACTTGAGAGAATGCACGATGACGCCGTCCGCGATCCGCTGGACGGGCTGACCGGAAGGCACACCCGGACATGACTGGGCAACAAGACCGCTGGGCGGAACTGACCGGCGGACAGGCCGGGGAGGAGTACGCCCGGCGGTTCGCACGACTCGCCGCATCGGGCCACGACGTCCACGGCGAGGCCGCCTTCTGTGACGCGCTGCTGAAGCCCGCGGCCCGCGTGCTCGACGCGGGCTGCGGCACCGGCCGGATCGCGGTCCGGCTCGCCGAGCTGGGCCATCACTGCACCGGTGTGGATGTCGATCCCTCGATGCTCGCCGTCGCCCGCCGCGACGCCCCTGCGCAGGAGTGGCTCCTCGGCGACCTGGCCCGTCTGGACACCCTCGGGCTGACTCCTGGCTTCGACCTGGTGCTCGCCGCCGGAAACGTCATCCCCCTGCTGGCCCCGGGAACCGAACAGGCCGTCGTCCGGCAGTTGGCCGCCGCGCTGCGCCCCGGCGGCCTGCTGGTGACGGGGATGGGGCTGGACGCGGCGCACCTGCCACTGCCGGAACCGCCGGTGACCCTGGAGGAGTTCGACCACTGGTGTGCCGAGGCCGGCCTGGTCCTGCGGCGGCGTTCTGCCACGTGGAGCGGCGACGCCTATGTCCCGGGCTGCGGATACGCCGTCAGCGTGCACTCCCTCCCCGCCGTGTGAGGCCGCCGTTCGGGTGACCGGGTCACGGGGCGGTCTCCGAGGGTTCCCGTCGGCGCGATCTCGCGGGCATCCGGACGCCGCTCACGGCGAGGCGCGAGCGCACCCGGGCGAGCAGGGCGGCCGGATCGGGCCGGGCCTGCAACGCGCCCAGGACCAGCAGCCACCACTGGTTCAGCCGGGCTCCCAGCTCCCGCTCGCCCGCCACCTCGTCCGTCAGGGTGTAGAGCCCGAAGAAGGAGCACACGAGGGTGGTGGCCGTGCCCGACGGGTCGATTCCCCCGGCGAGTTCGCCTCTCGCCCGCGCCTCGGCGAGCAGCCGCGTCACTGCGGCGGTCCAGCCGGCGAACGGTGCGGGCACGGCCGCGTCGATGCTGCGGCGCTCGTTCCACAGGCGGGCGCCGGCGCGGGCTATGACGTCCTCGCGCAGGGTGTGGGCGACATCGAAGCTGAGGGCGACCAGCTTCTCCAGCGGAGGGATGCCCGGAGCGGTGTACCGGGCGTGCAGCTGTGGCCAGCTGGCGAACTGCGCGCGGACGACCGCGAGCGCCAGCTTCTCCTTGCTGGAGTAGTGGAAGTAGATCGCTCCGCTGGTCCGGCCGGAACGGTCACCGACCTCGTTGATGCTGGTTCCCGCGTATCCCTGTTCGACAAAGAGGTGTGCTGCGGATTCCAGGAGCACTTTCCTGGTTGCTTGCGCTCGGTCTTGCACGGGTGTTCCGTTCTCGTTCGTCTGTCTGATTATGTACGGTGCAGAGCTGCGCCGGGCCCCGGTGTCGGAGGATTCGACGCGCGGAGATTTTATTATTCTTCGACTGTGCCTGCGCGTGGGCGGCATTGATGAATTCGTAAACCGGTTCGCAGCCGGGGCGGTGGACGTGGTCCCGCGACCCACTCCGTCCGCGCGCTTCAGGATCGCTCAACTCGGCTGCTGCAAAGAGCGGTTGGCGTTCGAATCGCCGCCCCGCGGATGGCTCGGCGCGGTGTGCTTCCGGGGGCTCGCACCGTCTCTGGTCGGCTGTCAAACACTCGAAGTAGTGATTGCGTGACGCGCGGCCCGAAAATTAACGTAGTCCCTACGATGTTTTTGGGATCACCTCGGAAGGGCGGAAATCCGTCCGCCGTGGTGCGCCCGGGAGGCGAATTCATTCGCCTCCGCGTGTGTTCACCGAGATCGTTGCGCCATCGCGATCTCAGCAGTCGAGTGCGCCTTTCCCGCAGCCTTGTGTCACTGCGCCCGCCGAGCGGGCGGGGTCGGCGCGCTCTTTGAGAACGGCAGAGAAATGACAGCTCATCGCATTTTCTCCTGGTCCCCGTCGGCCATCGTCTTCGATTGCGACGGAACCCTCATGGACACCGAAAGCCACTGGCAGGACGCCCGTCAGCGGGTCTTCAGCGAGTTCGGCCTCCGCCCCCCGGCCGGTTTCGCCGAACGAGCCAAGGGCGTCCACTACACCGAGTGCGGCGCCCTCATGGCCGAGGAGTGCGGAAAACCCGACTTCGTCGACGACATGACGGACAGCCTGCTCAGACACTTCACGGCACTGGTCGCCGACGACCCGGTCACCATGCCGGGTGCGACCGCGCTCGTACGGCTGGCCGCCCGGCACCTGCCGCTGGCGGTGGCGAGCAACTGCCCCCTGGACATGGTGGAGTCGAGCCTCGACCGGGCCGGCCTGCTCGACCACTTCGACCATGTGGTCGTCGCGGGCGACGGCGTACGGCCCAAACCGTATCCGGACGTCTACACGGTCGCCGCCGGACTCTGCGGGGTCCCCCCGCAGGAGGCTCTCGCCGTGGAGGACTCCGTCACCGGCATCGTCTCCGCCCGGAAGGCGGGCCTCCGGGTCCTCGGCACCGGACCGTTCCCCGACGGGCCGGGTGCGGAGCACGCCGACTCCTGGGTCGCCAACCTCGCCGATCCGGACCTGGTGACCTGGGCGCAGACACGCATCGCCGGGGAGGACTGACACCCTCCCGGGACGGACGGACGGACGGACGGACGAGCGGGCCGAGCGGGCGGGCGGAGGGCCCGTCCGCCCCGGGCCCACCGCGCGGGTGCCGCCCCGGCAGAACGGGGCGGCACCTACGCCTCAAGGCCTTCCTCACCCGGTGATGCGCAGGTGGGGCCCCAGTGAGCGTATGGTGTCGGCCGCCGAGGCGAAGAGCAGGGCGACGCCCACGGCTCCCGGATCGGGTATGCCGGACGCGCGTTCGCCGACGTAGCTGGCGCGGCCCATCCGCGCCCGGAGCGCGGCCGTGTCCCGCACGCCCTGCCAGGCGGCCTCGGCGGCGAGGGCGAGCGCACGGTCCGGCGGGGTGCCTTCCGGGGCGGCCCGCAGCGCTTCGGCGGCCGGCGTCAGCGCGTCCACCAGCGTCTTGTCACCGGGCTTCGCGTCACCCACCCGGCGTATCGCGGCGAGGCCGTTCTCCGTTCCCGCGGCGAGACCGGCCGTGGTGAGGGCGGGGCCCCCCGCCGCGACGGCCGCGCCGAGCGCCTGGAACAGCAGTCCGAACAGCGGACCGCTGGTGCCTCCGATCTCGTCCAGGAAGGCGTTGGCCGTGCTCCCCAGGGGAGCCGAGGGATCGCCCTCCTCGGCCTTGCCGCCCTCGCTCCGCAGGCGCTGCGCGGCGCGCACCCCGGCGCTGAGGTTCACGCCGAAGTCGCCGTCGCCGACCTGCTGGTCGAGTGTGGTCAGCTCGGTCTCGGTGGCATGGGCCGAAGCCGCGAACCGGTCCATCCAGCCGCTCGTGAAGGTGCTGTCGAAAGCTGTCGCCATGGCGTTCTCCTCACAGTTCCACGCGCCCCGGTCGCAGGTCGCCGGTCACCGATCAGCCCGGTCACCGCTCACCAGTTCAGGGCCGCGGTCCGTACCGGTGCGTCGTAGTAGCCCAGCGTCCGGGTATCGGCCACCAGCAGAGTGAGGGAGAACCCCCGCATGTCCAGGGCCGTGACGTAGTCGCCGACGAGGTGGCGGGCGAGGCGGACGCCCCGTTCGTCCAGCACCCGGCCCAGCTCGCCGAAGATGCCGTACAACTCCAGTGGAGTGACCGCGCCCAGACCGTTGACCAGCGCCACGACCGGTTCCTCCGGGCCCGGGCGGAGCGCGGCCAGCAGGGTGTCGGTCATCTCCGTCACCAGCGCGGAGACCGGGCCCTCCTTCCTGGTGCGGTCGGCGCGCTCGCCGTGGATGCCGACGCCGTACTCCAGCTCTCCGGCGGCCAGCTCGAACGCCGGGCGGCCGGTGGTGGGCGCGGTGTGCGCGGTGGACGCGACGGACAGCGTCCGGCAGCGGCCGGCCAGCGCCGCCCCGAGCGCGGCCAGTTCGTCCAGGCCGAGGCCCGTGTCGGCGGCGCCGCCGAGAATCTTCTCCACCAGGACCGTGCCGCCCGTGCCCCGGCGTCCGGCGGCGATGTCCTCGGAGTCGGACGCGAGGTCGTCGTCGACGAGGACGCGTGCGCAGGGGACGTCCTTGTGGGCGAGGCGCTCCGCGGCGATGCCGAAGTTGATCCGGTCGCCGGTGTAGTTCTTCACGATGTGCAGGACGCCCTCCTCGCGGGCGACCGCCAGCGAGGCCTGGTAGACCTGCCGGTTGTGGGGCGACGCGAACACCCGCCCCGGGCAGGCGGCGTCCAGCATGCCCGCTCCCACGAACCCGGCGTGCATCGGTTCGTGTCCCGACCCCCCGCCGGAGAGCAGTCCGACCCGGCGGGACGGTGCGGTGTGGCGGGCGGCGAGGTAGCCGTTCTCCACGTCGTGGACGACGAGATCCGCATGGGCCCGGGCGAAGCCGGCCAGCGCGTTCGGAACCAGGTCGTCAGTGCTGTTCTCGAAGTACGCGGCCATACGTGGCGCCCTTTCGTCCCGGGGCCGTACGCGGCCGGGTGAGACGACCTCCAGACAGGTCACTTCATGCTGAAGGGAGGTGCCCGATGTGGCAACTCGCAGAGACGAACTCAGCCCATTACGTGACGGCGCACAGCAGCACGACCGATCATTCCCGTGCGCCGTGCGCCGGATCACGCCCCGGCGGACAGCCCGATCGACTCGGCGGCGTGCTTGTCCAGTGCCGCGCGTACCAGCGCCGCGGCGAGTTCCGCCGGTGAGGTGCTGCGGGCGAGGCGCAGCAGAGCGTCGGCGGAGGCGGGCAGGCCCAGGCGCTCCGCGCCCCGCAACGCCTTGGCGTCGACGTACGGACGGGTCTCCGGCCAGACGGCCTGCACTTCGCGTACGAAGATGTCGGCCCCGGCCGGGCCCATCCCGGGCAGGCGCCGCAGTCCGGCGCGCAGCGCCTCCGTGTCGCCGTCCGCCTCCCGGCGCAGTCGCCGCAGGTCACCGGCGTACCCGTCGAGGAGCAGCAGGGCACCCTCGCCGAGCTGCGTCGCGGTCCGCTCGTCGTACCGCCGGTAGCCGCCCTCGCCCAGCGCGTCGACGCGTTGCTGCCAGGTGGCGTCCGCCATCCGGCGGGGGGTGCGCAAGCCGTCCGCGAACAGCGCCTTCGCCGCCGCCACCGCGACGGAGGCCCGGATGCGCGCGCTGAGCAGCAGGCTCAGGACCAGGAGCTGGTACAGCGGCTGAGGGGTGTCCCGCAGGCGGATGCCGGCCTCGTCGGTGTACGTCCGCCCGTACGTGTCGAGGAGGAGGCCCAGGGTTTTCCGATCGCCCATGGGTCCACGGTCCTCCTCTCCGTACGGGCACGCACGCGCGGGCACGGAGTTCCGGTGGCCGGAACTCCGTGCC
>NZ_JBHWYX010000033.1:0-96642 GCF_042728795.1 Streptomyces sp. NPDC060184 | reverse complement strand
TGAGTTCTCAAGGAACGGACGCTTCCTTCGGTCCCGTTTCACCGGGGCCCTCCGGGCGCTTCCCTTCGTTCTTGCGTTTCCGACTCTATCAGACTCTTATCGGTCCGATTCCCGATCGAAGCGGGTCAAGCGATTTTCGCTTTCCAGTTCTTCGCTTTCGCGTTTCCCTTTCCGGCGAGTCCGACTCTACCAGACTCTTTTTCGTTCCGTTTCCGGTCCGAAATTGATTCCGGCGGCCAGTCGGGGGCCTTTGCCTCATGTCTGCCTTTCGGCTTCCTTTCGGCGATGCCGCTACCGTAGTCCATTTCCGTGACGACTCATAATCGAGCGTTCGAAGCGAAATTCGGACATGCCGAATTCGCGCCCGTCAGGGCGGATCGAAGGTAGTGGTTGGCCGCATCGGGGCCAGTCGGCGAGGTCCGGAGGACCGGTCCGACAACTGCACCCGTGTAAAGCGGCTCGGACTACATTAGGGACTGCCCGAGGCTGCGTCAAGTCCGGCGCCGCCGCGGGGTGTGGGCCCGGTAGGGGCTCACGGTCGGGTCGCCGTCGATCCAGAAGCGCCAGGGCTGGTGGGCACCGTCACCGCCCACGCCGGTACGCGGGCCGCTCCGCACCTGGTCACGCGGTGGCGGGGTGCCGTACAGGACGGACATCGGATCGGACGGGCCGGCGACGACATCGCTTCCGTCGAGCGCCCGGTCGACCGAGAGAGCCGTCGCCAGCCGGGCCGGGCCTTTGGCGAGTTCTCGGTCGTGCCGGGCCGAAAGTCGACGGGGGCGGGCCAGATCCGCACCGGTACGGATCTCACCGGCCCGCAGCAGCACCCCGCTCGCCCACCCCTCCGGGCCGCACACCAGGTTCAGGCAGTGCCACATCCCGTACGTGAAGTAGACGTACGCGTGGCCCGGCGGGCCGTACATCACGCCGTTGCGGGCCGTTCTGCCGCGGAAGGCGTGCGAACCGGGGTCGATCTCGCCCGCGTACGCCTCCACCTCGGTCAGGCGCAGCTCGATGGGTCCGTCGGCGGTGCGCCGTACCAGCGTGCGGCCGAGCAGGTCCGGGGCCACGTCCAGGACGTCGCGGTCGAAGAAGTCCCGCGTCAGTGGCGTGCGGTCCGGGAGGTCCGTCGTGGCGTCGTCGGTGGCGTCGTTCATGGCGTCCGAGGGTACTGGCGGAAACGTGGGGGGAACCGGCTACGGTCAGGGCGCGTATGTAGGGGTCACACACCTGTAAGGAGAAAACCATGGGCTTCAAGCGGCTCCTCGCGAGCATGGGCGCCGGCGGCGCGTCGGTGGAGACGGAGCTCATCGAGCTCAACGTCGTCCCCGGTGGCGTCGTCCAGGGCGAGGTGCGGGTCCAGGGCGGGTCCGTCGCCCAGCAGATCCAGGGGCTGTCGGTCGGCCTGCAGGCGCGGGTCGAGGTGGAGGGCAACGACCAGGAGTTCAAGCAGGACATCGAGTTCACCAAGCTGCGGCTCGGCGGCGCGTTCGAGGTGCAGGCCGGTGCCGTCCACGTGGTGCCGTTCGGGCTGGAGATCCCGTGGGAGACGCCCATCACCACGTTCGCGGGGCAGAACCTGCACGGCATGAACATCGGGGTGACGACCGAGCTGGACATCGCCCGCGCGCTGGACTCCGGTGACCTGGACCCGATCAACGTCCACCCGCTCCCCGCCCAGCAGGCGATCCTGGACGCGTTCGGGCAGCTCGGCTTCCGTTTCCGCAGCGCGGACATGGAGCGCGGCCACATCCGCGGGACCCGCCAGCAGCTGCCGTTCTACCAGGAGATCGAGTTCGTGCCGCCGCAGCAGTACCGCGGCCTGAACCAGGTCGAGCTCTCCTTCGTCGCGGACGACCGCGAGATGGACGTCGTCCTGGAGATGGACAAGAAGCCGGGGCTGTTCAGCGAGGGCAGCGACTCGTACCGCTCCTTCCGGGTCGGTTTCGACGACTTCCACCAGACGGACTGGGCGGCCTACCTCAACCAGTGGCTGGCCCAGGTGGGCGGTCAGCGCAACTGGCTGTGAGCCTCCTGCCGGGCCGTCGTCCGCCGGGTCGTGCCGGGGCCCGGAGGGGCGTCCGGCATGATCCGTGGGAGACGTCCTGGTCCCGGCGGGGAGCGCCCCGCCGGGACCGTACCGAAGGAAAGGTGCTGATGTGACCGCAGCGAAGAGGGCCCCGCTCCCGCACGACTTCCACCCCGAGGTGCCCGCGTTCACCGTGGTGAGCGACGACGTCGCGCCGGGCGCCGTGCTGGCGGACGCGCAGGTGTACGCGGAGGGCAACACCTCCCCGCAGCTGCGCTGGGAGGGATTCCCGGCCGGGACGAAGAGCTTCGCCGTGACGTGCTTCGACCCGGACGCCCCCACCGGCAGCGGGTTCTGGCACTGGGTTCTGTTCGACATCCCCGCCTCGGTCACCGAGCTGCCGGCCGGCGCGGGCAGCGGTGCCTTCGCCGGGCTGCCCGCGGGAGCCGTGCAGGCGCGCAACGACTACGGGTCGAAGGACTTCGGCGGTGCCGCCCCGCCGGCCGGTGAGAACCACCGCTACGTCTTCACCGTGTACGCCGTGGACACGGAGAAGCTCGGTCCGGACAGCGACGCCTCCCCGGCCGTGGTCGGATTCAACCTGCGTTTCCACACGCTGGGCCGCGCGCAGCTGATCGGCGAGTACGCCTCCCCCGAAAGCTGAGCGTTCTTCTCCCGTTTGCCCTGCCCCGGTCTTGGAGAGATCTGGGCAGGGCACTTTTTATTGCGTTGTCCCGTACGGCCCGTCCGGCCAGAGTTGGTCCGGGCCCGCCGGAGCGCGGGCGGCACATGGGGAGGCGGGCAGGATGCGTGACACGTTGGTTCTCAACGCGAGCTTCGAGCCGCTGTCGACGGTGACCCTCAACCGCGCGGTGGTCCTCGTCCTGACGGACAAGGCGGTCGTCGAGCAGGCGGATCCCGGGCTGCGGATGCGTGGTGCCGACGTCGACATCCCGGTGCCCCGCGTGATCAGGCTCTGCCGGTACGTACGCGTGCCGTTCCGAAGACAGGCGCCGTGGTCGAGACGGGGAGTCCTCATACGTGACCAGCACCGCTGCGCGTACTGCGGGCGGCGGGCGTCCACCGTGGACCATGTCGTGCCGCGGGCCCAGGGCGGTCAGGACACCTGGCTGAACACGGTGGCGTCCTGCGCGGAGGACAACCACCGCAAGGCGGCCCGGACTCCGGAGCAGGCTCAGATGCCGCTGCTGCGGCAGCCGTTCGTCCCCTCGCCGGCCGAGGCGATGCTGCTGGCGATGGCGTCGGCCGACCGTTCCTCGCTGCCGGACTGGCTGGACCGGGACCGTACCGCGGCCTGACCGCGAGAGCCCGGGTCCCGCCACGAGGTCCTGGGACCGCCGCGGGCGTCCCGGGCCCGCCCGGGTCCCGCCGACGCCCGCCCGGGTCCCGCCGACGTCCGCCCGAGTCCGATCGACGTACGCCCGATGGCGTACCGGAAGCCCGTCTCCATGGGGGAGGCGGGCTTCCGCGCGTCAGCGGAGCAGCAGTTGGACGACGGCGCAGATTCCCACCGCCACGATGAGGCAGCGCAGCACGGTGGGGCTGAGGCGGCGGCCGACCCGGGCGCCGATCTGGCCGCCGAGGGTGGAGCCGACCGCGATGAGCAGGACGGCGGTCCAGTCGAAGTCGGCGACGAAGAGGAAGAAGAGCGCGGCGACGCTGTTGACGACGGCGGCCAGGACGTTCTTGACGGCGTTGAGGCGCTGCATGGTGTCGTCGATCAGCATGCTCATCAGGGAGAGGTAGATGATCCCCTGGGCGGCCGTGAAGTAGCCGCCGTAGACGCTGGCGAGGAGGAGTCCGACGGCGAGCAGCGGGCCGCCCTCGGGGTGGGCGGGGGCGCCGGAGCGTTCGCGGCGGCGCTGCACGGCCCTGCTGATGCGGGGCTGGAGCACGATCAGCACGAGGGCGAGGGTGACCAGGACCGGGACGACGGTCTCGAACGCGGTGGAGGGCAGGGCCAGCAGGAGGGTGGCACCGGCGAGTCCGCCGATCAGGCAGCTGACGCCCAGTCTGATGACTCGTGAGCGTTGGCCCTTGAGCTCCTCGCGGTAGCCGATCGCCCCGCTGACGGAGCCGGGTACGAGGCCGAGGGCGTTGGAGACGGTGGCGGTGACCGGCGGCAGGCCGACGGCGAGCAGCACGGGGAAGGTGATCAACGTGCCTGATCCGACGATGGTGTTGATCGTTCCCGCGGCGGTGCCGGCGGCGAGGACGGCGAGCATTTCCCAGAGGGACAAGGCCACTCCTTCGGTGAGCGTTGACGCATCCCCGCCATGAAGGTCGGGGTGCCGCACCGATCATGCACGACGGCCCGGGGCGGGCCGGACGGGGGCCCCGTGAAGGGGAGTTGCGCCGTCCGGCCGCGCCACCGGGCCGGGTGCGCGGGGAGCCGCCGCGCGGGCGAGGATCCGCCGCCGTACGCGGGAGGGGCCGCGCGCCCGGGAGGGCCGGGTCAGTCGACCGGGGGCTCCTCGCGGCGCTCCTTGCTCGGGCGGGGGCCGCCGGTGTCGAATCCCGGGACGCCGCCGCCGAGGTTGCCGAAGGCGCCGCTGAGGCCCTTGAGGGCGTCACCGATCTCGCTGGGCACGATCCAGAGCTTGTTGGCGTCGCCCTCGGCGATCTTCGGCAGCATCTGGAGGTACTGGTACGAGAGGAGCTTCTGGTCCGGGTCTCCGGCGTGGATGGACTCGAAGACGGTCCGGATGGCCTGGGCCTCGCCCTCGGCGCGCAGGGCGGCTGCCTTGGCGTCACCTTCGGCGCGCAGGATCGAGGACTGCTTCTCGCCCTCGGCGGTGAGGATCTGTGACTGCCGGATGCCTTCGGCGGTGAGGATGGCGGCGCGCTTGTCACGGTCGGCGCGCATCTGCTTCTCCATCGAGTCCTGGATGGAGGTGGGCGGTTCGATGGCCTTGAGCTCCACGCGGTTGACGCGGATGCCCCACTTGCCGGTGGCCTCGTCCAGGACGCCGCGCAGGGCCGCGTTGATCTCCTCGCGGGAGGTCAGGGTCCGCTCCAGGTCCATGCCGCCGATGATGTTGCGGAGGGTGGTGACGGTGAGCTGCTCGATCGCCTGGATGTAGCTGGCGACTTCGTACGTCGCGGCGCGGGCGTCGGTCACCTGGTAGTAGATGACCGTGTCGATGTTGACGACCAGGTTGTCCTGGGTGATCACCGGCTGCGGAGGGAAGGGCACGACCTGCTCGCGGAGGTCGATGCGGTTGCGGATGGAGTCGATGAACGGGACGACGATGTTCAGCCCCGCGTTGAGCGTGCGGGTGTAACGCCCGAAGCGCTCGACGATGGCGGCGCTGGCCTGCGGAATGATCTGGATCGTCTTGATCAGGGCGATGAAGACGAGCACCACCAAAATGATCAGGACGATGATGACCGGTTGCATCGTGTGCCTCAAGCCCTTCGATAGCCGACGGATCCTGGTGATCGGGTCGTGCTCTCACTGTGACGGACCGGGCGAGCCGACATGATCGACTTCGAGTGTCGCAGAACTCGCCCTGCCGCGTGGCCGGTTCGGTCACATGACGACGGCGGTGGCCCCGTCGATCTCGACGACGTCGACCTGTTGGCCCGGCTCGAAGCTCTGGGTGTCGTCGAGCGCGCGGGCCGACCAGATCTCGCCCGCCAGCTTGACGCGCCCGCCCGCGCCGTCGACGCGTTCGAGCACGACGGCCCGGCGACCCTTCAACGCGTCGATCCCGGAGGAGAATTGGGGGCCGTCGCCCCGGTGGCGGGCGGCGACCACGCGCACCACGGCGACCAGCGCGACGGAGACGACGACGAACACCAGCACTTGGGCCACGATGCCGCCGCCGAGGGCGGCGACGATCGCCCCCGCGACAGCGCCGACCGCGAACATCCCGAACTCCGGCATGGCGGTGAGGACCAGGGGAATGCCCAGCCCCACCGCCGCGATCAGCCACCACACCCACGCGTCCATGTCGTCATGGTAGGACCGCATGTGCCCCAGGGACAGGGGCCCTGGGGGGCGGGATCCGGCCAGGGGTGTCCAAGCCGGGGGTCCGGCGGATCGAAGCCGGCAGGGCGCGGCGTCCGGCCGGTGCGGGGCCAAAAGGGCGCGCGGTGTCTCCGGCGGATCGAGGCCCCGAAAGGGCGCGATGTCCGGCCGGCGCAGGGCCGGACACCAGGCGGTGTCCGGCGGATCGAGGCCGGACACCGCCTGGGGCAGGGGTGGTTCGCCTACGACAGCGGCAGGCCGCGCGCGGTGTAGCGGTCGCCCTGGTGCTCGACGACGAGCGGCAGGCCGAAGCAGCGGGAGAGGTTGCGCGAGGTGAGCTCGGTCTCCATGGGGCCGGCGGCGAGCACCTTGCCCTGCCGGATCATCAGGACGTGGGTGAATCCCGGCGCGATCTCCTCGACGTGGTGGGTCACCATGATCATGGAGGGGGCGTACGGGTCACGGGCCAGGCGGCCGAGGCGGCGCACCAGGTCCTCGCGTCCGCCGAGGTCGAGTCCGGCGGCGGGCTCGTCGAGCAGGAGCAGCTCCGGGTCGGTCATCATCGCGCGGGCGATCAGGGTGCGCTTGCGCTCGCCCTCGGAGAGGGTCCCGAACTTGCGGTCGAGGTAGTCGTTCATGCCGAGCCGGTCGAGGAAGGCGCGGGCGCGCTGCTCGTCGACGTCCTCGTAGTCCTCGTGCCAGGTCGCCGTCATGCCGTACGCGGCGGTGAGCACCGCCTGCAGGACGGTGAGGCGCTTGGGGAGCTTCTCCGCCATGGCGACGCCGGCGATGCCGATGCGCGGGCGGAGCTCGAAGACGTCGGTGCCGACGCCGCCGAGCTGCTCACCGAGGACCTTGGCGGTTCCCTTGGACGGGAAGAGGTAGCTGGAGGCGATGTTGAGCAGCGTCGTCTTGCCCGCGCCGTTCGGGCCGAGGATGACCCAGCGCTCCCCCTCCTTGACCGACCAGGAGACGTCTTCCACCAGAGCGCGTCCGTCGCGGACCACGGATACGTCCACCAGCTCCAGTACATCGCTCATGAGCGCGTTGTCTCCCCATGCAGTGTCGAGATCGTCGCGTGCCGGAGGGCACAGCTCCCACGCAAAACTTACGCCACCCCGGGAGCGCTCCGGCCGCGAGGTCCGTTCCCGCCGGGGAGCGCGCGGCAGCTCTTAGGCTGTCTCCATGCTTTCGGAACCACGCTCAGGGCTGCTGGCCGCCTGGGGAAACGCGCTGCTCGCCGGACTGGTGTCTCCGGACGACGCGGCGGACGCGATCGTCGGAGAGGACGCGGTGCACCGCGTCGAGGGACTGCCCGGTGAGGCGGGGCCCGTGGGGCTCACGCTGGCGCTGGGGCGGTTGCGCGGGCTGGGGGTGACGGGTTACCGGGTGGCGCTGCCGGCCCCGGGGCATCCGCTGGGGCTGAGCGGTCCGCCGGAGTTCAACGCGCGTGCGCTGGAGACCGGGGAGGCGGTGGTCGCTTCCGGGGCGGCGTACGGGCTGGTGCCGGAGGTGACCGAGGCCGGGCCGCCCGGCGACCTGCACGTCGAGGTGGTGTGGCGGGTCACACCCGTACGGGAGGCCCCGCCGGCGGACGTGCCGTCGCTGGGCGAGGCGGAGCGGGAGCTCGCGGAGGCGCTGCGGGACGCGACGGCGCTGCTGTCGCGGCTGGACGTGGCCGGCTCGGGGCCGGTGGCCGAGGCGGCCGTCGACGCCTACCGGGCGCGGGCGGAGCGCGGGCGCGAGGTGCTGGCCCCGGGGTATCCGCCCCGGGCGGTACGCGTGCTGGAGCTGGCCCAGCGGGTGGGACTGCTGATCTCGCTGGCGTACGAGAACGGGCACGGCGGCGCGGTGAGCGCCTCCGAGATCGCGGCGCGGGGCGAGGCGCTGCGTCCGGTGGAGCGGGTGGCGCGCAGGGCGCAGGTGGCCGCGTACAACGCGTACGTGGAGGAGGGCGAGCGGGGACGGCGGTAGACGCCCTTTGCCTGGCCGGTCCGGGTCCGCCACCGACCGGAAAGGGCGCCGGTCCGGACCGGCCGCCGCTCCGGACCGGCCGCCGTCCCCCGCTCAGTCCGCCATTCCGTGGCGTACGGCCCACAGGGCGGCCTGGGTGCGGTCGGCCAGGTCCAGCTTCATCAGGATGTTCGAGACGTGGGTCTTGACGGTCTTCTCGGACAGCACCAGCGCCCGGGCGATCTCGCGGTTGGACCGGCCGTCCGCGACGAGCCCGAGCACTTCGCGCTCGCGTTCGGTCAGGGTGGTGCCCCGGCCCGTACCGCCGCCGCCGTCCTCCTGGGCGAGGAGCGCTCCGGCCACCTCGGGCTGGAGCAGGACGTGGCCCGCGTGGACGGAGCGGATGGCGCCGGCCAGGGCGTCAGGGTCGACGTCCTTGTAGACGTACCCGGAGGCTCCGGCGCGCAGGGCTGGGACGACGGTCCGCTGCTCGGTGAAGCTGGTGACGACGAGGACCCGCGCGGGGTTGGCCAGCTCGCGGAGCTTGCGCAGCGCCTCGATGCCGTCCGTGCCGGGCATCTTGATGTCCATCAGCACCACGTCGGGGCGGAGCGCCTCGGCCTGGGCGACCCCCTCCGCGCCGTCGGACGCCTCTCCGACGACCTCTATGTCCTCCTGCACCTCCAGGAAGGTGCGCAGCCCGCGCCGGACGACCTGGTGGTCGTCGACCAGCAGGACGCGGATGGTCTTGTCAGCCACCGGGGACCTCCATCTCGATCGTGGCGCCCTGTCCGGGCGCCGATTCCACGCTGAGGGTGCCGCCGACGCTGTGCGCGCGATGGCTCATCGAGACGAGGCCGAGGTGCCGGCCCGCCTGGCGGACCGCCGTGGGGTCGAACCCGTGGCCGTCGTCGGTGATCCGCAGCACGGTGCCCGCGCCGCGCCGGGTCAGGGCGACGGTGACGCGGGCGCCGCCGGAGTGGCGCAGCGCGTTGTGCAGGGCCTCCTGCGCGACGCGCAGCAGCGCCTCCTCCTGCGCCGCGGGCAGCGCCCGTACGCCCTGGCTCTCGAAGGTGACCCGGGCGCTCTGCGCCCGGTCGAGGACCTGGACCTGGGTACGGAGGGTGGCGACGAGGCCGTCCTCGTCGAGTGCGGCGGGGCGGAGCTCGACGACGGCGGCGCGGAGTTCGTCCACGGCCTCGGCGGCGAGGGCGGCGACCTGCTGGAGCTCTCCCTTGGCGCGTGCGGGGTCGCGGTCGACCAGGGCGGCGGCGGCCTGGGCGGTCAGCCGCAGGGAGAACAGCTTCTGGCTGACGGCGTCGTGCAGTTCGTGGGCGAGGCGGGAGCGCTCCTGCGCGATGGTGAGCTCGCGGCTGCGCTCGTAGAGACGGGCGTTGGTGAGGGCGATGGCGGCGTGCTGGGCGAGGATCGAGAGGAGTTCCTCGTCCTCGGCGGTGAAACCGCAGCTCCCCTCGGGTTTGGGGCACCTCTTGTTGGCCAGGTAGAGCGCGCCGATGGTCTCGTCGCCGTCCTGGATGGGCAGGCCGAGGAAGTCCGACATGTCGGGGTGGGCATCGGGCCAGCCGCCGAAACGCGGGTCCTTGCGGACGTCGCTGAGCCGCTCGGGCTTCGCCTCGTGGAGCATCGCGGCGAGGATGCCGTGCTGCCGGGGCAGCGGGCCGATCGCCTTCCACTGCTCCTCGCTGACGCCGTCGACGACGAACTGGGCGAAGCCCCCGTGGTCGTCGGGGACGCCCAGCGCCGCGTACTCGGCGTCCAGCAGCTCGCGGGCGGAGGCGACGATCGTCTTGAGGACGTCGCGCATGTCCAGCTGCCGGCTCATCGCGAGCAGCGCGGCGCTCACGGCGGCGAGACCCGACGGTCGGAGGTGGCTCATACGCCTCACGGTACCGGCGGTGCGCGGGCCCCGTATCGGCCTGTGGACGGCGACGACCGGGGCCTTCCGGCGTAGGTCCCCGGGCCCTGGGCCCGGCCGGGCGGCCGGGGCCCGCCGAAGGCGTACGTCCGTCGCCGTGCGGCTTCGGGATCTCGTTCCCCGCCCTCGGGAAAACCGCTGACGCAGCGGGTTGCTCCTGCAACGCGCAGTGAGACAGGCGACCCGGCCATGTGAGCCCACGCATAGGACTCACGTCACGTACGAAGCCCGTTAGTGGACGAATAAGGGTGATTTAAGCCGTCATGACAGGCCTCGACGAAACGGACATAAGACTCTGATCCACTAGGCGACTTCGTACGTCACACCTTTGCCAGGGCATTTTGCGGTCGCTAAGAATTGCATCTCCACCTGACAGAGAGGCGCACCGCCACTCTCCGTCCTGGCGCCCCGCACGGGGTTCCAACGATTCGAAGAGGTACGTCTGCATGTCCGCGTCCCGCATATTTGACCGAACCCGTCGTCTGAACAAGACGCAGAAGCTGTCCGTCGCCGGCGTCTCCGCGCTGGGTGTTGCCGCCCTGACGTTCTCGCTGGTTCCGAGCAACGCCCAGGCCGAGAGCACCGACGCCTCCGTGGCGTCGTCCCCGGTCGTCTTCGCGTCGGCAGCCGACTCGGCTCAGGCCAAGGCCGTGCAGGACAGCGTGATCGAGCAGAACTCGACCGCCGCCAAGCTGGTGAAGGCCGCCGACGCCGCCAAGGCGAAGGACGAGGCCGCCCGCACCAAGGCCGTCGCCGACGCGAAGGCCCTGACCGACGCGAAGGCCCGGGAGCGTGCCGAGGCCGCCGCGAAGGTGAAGGCCGCCGACGAGGCCAAGGCCAAGGCCGCCGCCAAGGCGAAGGCCGACGCCGCGCAGCGCTCGTCCAACGAGTCCGCCAGCCGCTCCGCCGAGCGGAAGCCGGTCTACGCGAACAACCTGGACGGCTGGATCCGCGAGTCTCTCGCGATCATGAAGGAGAAGGGCATCCCCGGTACCTACGAGGGGCTGCACCGCAACATCATCCGCGAGTCCAGCGGTAACCCGCAGGCCATCAACGACTGGGACATCAACGCCCAGAACGGCGTCCCGTCGATCGGTCTGCTGCAGATCATCAAGCCGACCTTCGACTACTACCACGTCCCGGGTACGGTCCACAGCCAGTACGACCCGGTCGCCAACATCACCGCCGCGGCCAACTACGCGGCCGACAAGTACGGCACGATCGACAACGTCGACAGCGCGTACTGACCGGCTCCTCGCGGCGGGACCGCGGGCCCAGTGCCTGAGCACGACTGATACGCCGGAGGGCGGCACCCCGAGTGGGGTGCCGCCCTCCGGCGCGTTCACGTTCCCGGGGCACGGCCCGGGAAGGCGGGGGTGTCCCCTACTTGCGCATGACCTCGGGCTCGTGGCGGCGCAGCAGCCGGGCGACCACGAAGCAGCAGAGGACCCCCAGCGCCACCAGCACCGTGAGGTCGGTGGCCCACACGCCCGTCGAGTGCTCCCAGAGCGGGTCGAGGTCGGTCGGGTTCGCGGGGTCCCACGGCGGCATGAGGTGGGAGAGGTCGAGCGTGGCACCGGCGGCGGCCACGGCCCAACGGGACGGCATCAGCCAGGCGAACTGCTCCAGGCCGGGCGAGCCGTGGATCTGGAAGAGCACCCCGGTGAAGACGACCTGCACGATGGCGAACATGACGAGCAGCGGCATGGTCTTCTCGGCCGTCTTGACCAGCGCGGAGATGACCAGGCCGATCATCATCGAGGTGAAGCCGAGCACCATGATCGCGACACAGATCTCGACGGCCGGCGGCAGGACCAGCCCTTCCTCCGGCAACTGCCGGGTGGAGAGGCCGATGGCGCAGATGATGACGCCTTGCAGCATCGTGATCACGCCGAGCACGATGACCTTGGACATCAGATATGCGGACCGGGAGAGGCCGGTGGCCCGTTCCCGTTCGTAGATGACGCGTTCCTTGATCAGTTCTCGTACGGAGTTGGCCGCCCCGGAGAAGCACATGCCGACCGCGAGGATCAGCAGGATCGTGCCCGCCTTGCCGTTGAACTTGCGGGGATCGGCGGGGGCGGCCAGGCCGAGCTTGGCCGGGATGATCACGCTCACGATCCCCAGGACGGCGGGCAGTACGACCATCAGGGCCAGGAAGCCCCGGTCGGACACGATGACCGAGACGTACCGGCGGATCAGGGTCCACAGCTGCGTCGCCCAGCCCTGCGGCTTGGGCGGGCGCAGCTGCTGCGGGGGCGCGGTGTTCACGGGCTGCGCGGCGACGGCGTCGATGTCGGCGGCGTACAGCTGGTAGTGCTGCGAGCCGCGCCAGCGGCCGGCCCAGTCGTAGTCGCGGTAGTTCTCGAAGGCGGAGAAGACGTCGGCCCAGGTGTCGTAGCCGAAGAAGTTGAGCGCCTCCTCCGGCGGACCGAAGTACGCCACCGCACCGCCGGGTGCCATGACGAGCAGCTTGTCGCAGATCGCCAGCTCGGCGACGGAGTGGGTGACGACGAGGACCGTGCGGCCGTCGTCGGCGAGGCCGCGCAGCAGCTGCATCACGTCGCGGTCCATGCCCGGGTCGAGACCCGAGGTCGGCTCGTCCAGGAATATCAGGGACGGCTTGGTCAGCAACTCCAGGGCGACCGAGACGCGCTTGCGCTGGCCTCCGGAGAGGGAGGTGACCTTCTTGTCCTTGTGGATGTCGAGCTTCAGCTCGACGAGGACCTCGTGGATACGGGCCTGGCGCTCGGCCTCGGTGGTGTCGGCGGGGAACCGGAGCTTGGCCGCGTACTTCAGGGCCTTGGTGACCGTGAGCTCCTTGTGCAGGATGTCGTCCTGCGGGACGAGCCCGATGCGCTGGCGCAGTTCGGCGAACTGCTTGTAGAGGTCACGGTTGTCGTAGAGGACGTCGCCCTGGTCGGCGGGCCGGTAGCCGGTGAGCGCCTTGAGCAGGGTGGACTTGCCGGAGCCGGACGGGCCGATGACCGCGACCAGCGACTTCTCGGGGACGCCGAAGGAGACGTCCCTGAGGATCTGCTTGCCGCCGTCGACCGTCACCGTGAGGTGGCGGGCGGAGAAGGAGACCTCACCGGTGTCGACGAACTCCTCCAGCCGGTCGCCGACCAGCCGGAAGGTGGAGTGGCCGACGCCGACGATGTCGTTCGGCCCGAGGAACGCGGAACCGGACTTCTGGAGCTGCTGGCCGTTGACGTAGGTGCCGTTGTGCGAGCCGAGGTCGCGGATCTCGAAGCGGCCGTCGGGGGTCGCGTGGAACTCGGCGTGGAGGCGCGAGACCTGGAGGTCCGAGACGACCAGCTCGTTCTCCAGGGCACGGCCGATGCGCATGACCCGGCCGAGCGCCAGCTGGTGGAAGGTGGTCGGGCTGCGGTCGCTGTGCACCGGTCCCCCCGCCCCCGCGAAGGGCCCCTGCTGGTGCGGGACCTGCGCCCCCCGGTCCTGCGGATGCTGCTGCGGCCAGGACTGCTGCGGCGCGGGCTGCTGCTGCGGCGGCGCGGCCGGAGGCTGGTACGGCGCCGCCGGCTGGGCCTGCGCCACCGGCGGCTGGGCCTGCGCCACCGGCGGCTGGTACGGGGCCTGCTGGTAAGGGGCCTGCTGGGCCGGTCCGGGCTGCGCCTGCTGCGGCGCTGCGGCGGGCGCGGTCAGGCCGACCCTGGGCCCGTCGCCGGCGTTGCCGAGGCGCACCTCGGTGCCGGGGCCGATCTCCGCCCGCTGTACGCGGCTGCCCTGCACATAGGTGCCGTTGGTGCTGCCGTGGTCCTCTATGAACCAGCCGTTTCCGCCCCAGCCGATCGTGGCGTGCCGCCACGAGACCCGGGCGTCCTCGAACGTCAGGTCCCCCTGAGGATCACGTCCGAGCGTGTACGACCTGGACGGATCGAGCCGCCAGGTTCTGCCATTCAGTTCCAGTACGAGTTCTGGCACTCCGCGCCCCACTTGTCGTCCCCCGATATCCCCCCGCTGTGCGGAAGCCCAGGGATGCTGAACATCGGGGGGCACTATTCCAGGCAGACTCCCCGATCCGAAAGCCGGGCGTCCCGGGGCGCGTTGGCGGGGGCGGGTTCCGGGGCGGCGCGGCGGGCGTCCCGAGGCCGTCCCGGCAGGCGCCCCGGGCACTGTCCCGGGCGGTCTCGCAGGTCGCGGGGCCCGGTGTCCGCCACTCGGGACGGCGTGCCGGGCCTTCAGGGGCGACCGATACGGTGGAACCACCATGAGCGCATCTCAGCCATCTCAGTCTCCCTCGTCCTCCGAGCTCCCTGGGTCCCGTCCGGGCAGCGACTCCCCCACTCTTCTCGTGAAGATCTTCGGGAAGGACCGTCCCGGCATCACCGCCGGGCTCTTCGACACGCTCGCCGCCTACGCGGTGGATGTCGTGGACATCGAGCAGGTGGTCACGCGTGGCCGGATCGTGCTGTGCGCGCTGGTGACCACCCCGACCGCGGGCGGCACCACCGAGGGCGACCTGCGGGCGACCGTGCACAGCTGGGCCGAGTCCCTGAAGCTGCAGGCCGAGATCATCTCGGGGACGGGTGACAACCGTCCGCGCGGCGACGGCCGTTCCCACGTGACCGTGCTGGGCAACCCGCTGACCGCCGAGTCGACCGCCGCCATAGCGGCCAGGATCACCTCGACCGGCGCCAACATCGACCGGATCTTCCGGCTCGCGAAGTACCCGGTGACGGCCGTCGAGTTCGCGGTCTCCGGAGCGGGCACCGAGGAGCTGCGGACCGCGCTCGCGGTCGGGGCGGCGCAGATCGGTGTGGACGTGGCGGTGATGTCGGCCGGTCTGAGCCGCCGGGCCCAGCGCCTGGTGGTGATGGACGTGGACTCCACGCTGATCCAGGACGAGGTGATCGAACTCTTCGCCGCGCACGCGGGCTGCGAGAAGGAGGTCGCCGCGGTGACCGAGCAGGCGATGCGCGGGGAGCTGGACTTCGAGCAGTCCCTGCACGCCCGGGTGGCCCTGCTGGCCGGACTCGACGAGTCCGTGGTGGAGAAGGTGCGCGCGGAGGTCAGGCTGACCCCCGGGGCCCGTACCCTCATCCGTACGCTGAAGCGGCTCGGCTACCAGGTCGGCGTCGTGTCGGGCGGGTTCACCCAGGTCACGGACGACCTCAAGGAGCGGCTGGGGCTGGACTTCGCCTCCGCCAACACGCTGGAGATCGTCGACGGGAAGCTCACCGGACGGGTCGTGGGCGACATCGTGGACCGGGCGGGCAAGGCCCGGCTGCTGCGCAGCTTCGCCGGGCAGGCGGGCGTTCCGCTGGCGCAGACGGTGGCGATCGGGGACGGCGCCAACGACCTGGACATGCTGAACACCGCGGGGCTCGGGGTGGCGTTCAACGCCAAGCCGGTCGTCCGGCAGGCGGCGCACACGGCCGTGAACGTGCCGTTCCTGGACACCGTGCTCTATCTGCTGGGCATCACCCGCGAAGAGGTCGAGGCGGCGGACGCCCCCGGCGCCTGAGAACCGTCCGCAGGAACCGTCCGCCCCGGATGCCCCGGGGGCGTACGGGAGCGGTCCGCCCGTTCCCCGTACGTACGGAAGGGCCCCGGTACGCACACGCGGCGTGCCGGGGCCCTTCCGTGCGGTGGAACCGGTCAGTCGATGGGCGTCCAGTAGTCGGTGAGTCTGCCCGAGCCGAGTTCGACGCTCTTCCACGTGCCCGGGAACTCCAGGACGGCGTAGGCGGCGGTCGCGAAGCCGTCCCTGGTCAGCCGGGCCAGCACATCGCCCTCGGCCGAGCCCGCGAGGGCGTCCGCCGCACCGTGCATCCCCGGGTTGTGGCCGATGACGAGCAGGTTGCGCACCTCGTCGGGGGTCTCGTTGAAGAGGGCGACGAGTTCACCGAGGGAGGCGTCGTACAGCCGCTCCTCGTACACGGTCCTGGGGCGCTGGGCGAACTCGTGGACCGCCAGCTTCCAGGTCTCCCGCGTCCTGGCGGCGGTCGAGCACAGGGCAAGGTCGAAGTCGATGCCGGAATCGGCGAGCTTCCGTCCGGCCACGGGCGCGTCCTTGCGTCCGCGCTCCGCGAGCGGTCGCTCGTGATCGGAGGCCTGCGACCATTCCGCCTTCGCGTGCCGGAGAAGAACGATCCTGCGAGGTGTGTCGACGCTCATGTGGTTCAGCTTCGCACGAATCGGCGGCCCGGGCGCAGGGTGTTGACGGGCTCGACCGCCAGGGGTGACGGACAGGGCCCGGAGGCGCTTTCAGTAGGACAACTGATCGATCGCGCGCTCGACGAAACGGCCGAAACCGGGGTCGGGGTCGGCGGAGGCGGCCTGCGCCTGCTCCGGGTCGGTGATCATGAGCAGCAGCACGGCGAACGCGAGCACCGGCAGCGCCAGCGCCCACCAGGGCAGTCGCACCGGTGCCCCGGCGGTCGCCCCGCGCGCGGACCGGGGGTTCGTACGGGCCGGCATGGCCGCCTCCGAGGGTCGTGGGTTCCTTCACCCAGAACCTACGGAAGGGCGGACGGGCCGCCCATCCGGAGACCCACCCACTCGACCCTGAACCTGGCCCCCTAGGGGACGGTGGGGCTGTCCCCACCCTCCCCCGGGCCGTGTGTCGGAAGTGGGCGCCGTCCGCCCGGAGGGCGGGTCCGGAGGGCAAGTCCGGCGGGCGGGTCCGGAGGGCGGGTCCGGAGGGCGGGTCCGGCGGGCGGACGCCCACCGTCGTCAGGGGGCGAAGACCGAGGCGATGACTCCGATGATCACAGTGATGAGAAGCATGGCCCCGAGGACGAGGAGAAGCTTCTTCTGGCCGTTCTGGGGATGCGGATCGAGCACTGGCATGAGGCAAGTCTCGCATCTCACCCGTGGGCGTCGATCGTCCGGTCCCGCCCGGCGAACACACCGACCACGATCTGCGGAACCATCAGCGCCGCCATGAAGGCGATGGGCAGGCCCCAGCCGCCGCTGTGCTCGTTGAGCACGCCGACGAGCAGCGGGCCGGGGATCGAGATCAGATAGCCGGTGGACTGGGCGAACACCGAGAGCCGGGCCACGCCCGCGCCGGTACGGGTGCGCATGCCGATCATAGTGAGGGCGAGCGGGAAGGAGCAGTTGGAGATGCCGAGCAGCACCGCCCAGAACCAGGCGCCGCCCGCCGGAGCGAGGAAGAGGCCCGCGTACCCGGCGAGGCCGCAGACTCCCAGGAAGAGGACGATCGGGCCCTGGTTGCGCATCCCGGCGGCGACCCGGGGGATGACGAAGGCCAGCGGCACGCCCATGACCATGGTGATGGCGAGCAGCACGCCCGCCGTGCTCGCGGAGATCCCCGCGTCCCGGAAGATCTGCGGCATCCACCCCATGGTGATGTAGGCGGCGGTGGACTGGAGCCCGAAGTAGCAGGCGAGGGCCCAGGCGGTCGGGATCCTGGTGATCCTGAAGTCGGCGGCCGGCTGCTGCGGGACGGCCGCCGCCTCTCCGGTGGCGCCCGCGCGACTGCGGATCACCAGCGGGATCCAGACCAGTACGGCGAGGACGCCGAGCGTGGCCCAGACGGCGAGGCCGGTCCGCCAGCTGCCGCCCAGCGCGTCGGTCACCGGCACGGTGGCCGCGGCTGCCAGGGCGGTGCCGAAGGCGAGGGCCATCGAGTAGAGGCCGGTCATCGACCCGACGCGGTCGGGGAACCAGCGCTTGACGATCACCGGCATCAGGACGTTGCCCACCGCGATGCCCATCAGCGCGAGCGTGCTGGCGAGCAGGAATCCGATGGTGGAGCCGGTGAAGGGGCGGATCAGCAGGCCGGCGGTGATCGCGACCATGCCCGCGAGGACGACGGCGGCCGGGCCGAAGCGGCGCGCGAGGCGGGGGGCGGTGATCCCGAACACCGCGAAGCAGAGCTGCGGCACCGAGGTGAGGGCACCGGCGACTCCGCCGCTCATGTGGAGCCCGTCGCGCACCTCTTCGAGGAGCGAGCCCAGGCTGGTGATGGCCGGGCGGAGGTTGAGCGCGGCCAGGACGAGGCCCACCGCGAGCAGGCGCGGCAGCCACGGGGAGGCCGCCGCGGGGGCGCCCGTGGTGGGCGGCGCGGCCTTCGGGACGGTGGGTTCGGGCTCCCGTGCCGGGGGCGCGGCGGCCGGGTCGGGTGTCTCGGTGACGTCTTCCAGCATGACGTCATCATAGAATCATGGGATGATTGGTTGTCCACCCCGGCGCGACGGCGCACCCGGGGCGCGGACGCCGTGGGAGACAGCGCTTCCGGGGCGCGGACGCCATCGGAGAGGGCGCTCCCGGGGCGCCGACTCCCCGGGCGCTCCTGACAGAATCCGGACCACGCCTCGCCGCACCCCGGAAGCCGGGAGGTTTCCGGGCCACCGAGGGCTCGGAGCACTGCGGAGCACTGCGAAGCAAGGAGTCTCATGGCGCTGACGTCCCCCCGGCGCTCGGCACTCGCCGACCAGGTGATTGCCCAGCTGAGGAACCAGATCACCTCGGGCGAGTGGCCCGTCGGCTCCCGCATCCCCACCGAACCGGAGCTGGTCGAGCAGCTGGGGGTGGCCCGGAACACGGTCCGCGAGGCGGTGCGCGCCCTCGCCCACAACGGCCTGCTGGACATCCGCCAGGGCTCGGGGACGTACGTGGTGGCCACCAGCGAGCTGGCCGGGGTGATGCAGCGGCGCTTCGCGACCGCCGATCCGCGTCACGTCTCCGAGCTCCGGTCCGTACTGGAGTCGTCGGCGGCGCGACTGGCCGCCGGGCGGCGCACCGACCGGGACCTCAAGCAGATGGACGCCCTGCTGGCGCGGCGCGAGGAGAGCTGGGCGGCGGGGGACGCGGAGGGGTTCGTCGAGGCCGACGCCACCTTGCACCTGGCGATCGTGGCCGCCGCGCACAACGACGTGCTGACCGGGATCTACGCGGATCTGGGCGACGTGCTGCGCGACTACCTGCGCGGTGACGTGGACCCGGAACTGCGGCCGGAGAACCTCATGGACCACGGGCGGCTGGTCGAGGCGATCCGCGAGGGCGACGCGCGGACGGCGGCCGAGGAGGCGGGGGGCCACGCGCTGCACTGCCCGCCCGAGAGCCCCTGACCCGGAGCCCTGGGCGGCTCTCAGACGGTCTCCGGCGTCGCGCTGTGGGTGACCCAGGCGGTGGCCACCTCTTTCCAGCAGCGGTCCTGGAGCCGGACCGTACGCCCCGGTTCGACGACGACCGCCGCGCCGTCGCCGTCCACGTCCCACCACCGGGCGCACTCCGTGTGCAGCCGGACGTGGTCGAGGGAGGGGTACGGGTTGTGGCAGTAGGCGACCACCAGGGAGCCCTCGACCGTGGTGCGGCACTCCGATCCGGCGGGCTCCGGGGACGGTGCGCGGGTGCCCGAGCCCCCGGATTCGGCGGCCCCGCCCGATCCGGCGACGTGGATGCCGGCCGGGACCACGAGGACCGCGACGGCTGCGGCGGTCCCGAGGAGAACCCAGGTGCGGCGACGCGTGGGACGCACGGCGTTCTCCTCCCCGCAGCCTGACCAGAGTCCGGTTCCTCCACATTCTGCGGTGGATCGGCGGTCTTTTCGACCCGGGGAGTCACGGACCGTGCACGGACAAGGTTCCGGCCGGGCCAGAGGCGCGCGGCTCCCCGGCCCGGCGCGCGGTTCCCCGGCCCGGTCCGCGGGGCCCGGTCACCCGGCGCGGTCCGCACGGTCAGGTCCGCACGGCCCCCTCCTTCCGGCGCGCGCCGCAGCGGGAGACACCGGCCCCGGGACGCGCGTCGGCCGCGCACCCTCCGGAGGGGATCCGGATGCGGGTGCGCGGCCGACAGGGGTCCGTACGGGTCAGGCGCCGATCATGTGCACGCCACCGTCGACGTGGATGATCTCGCCCGTGGTCTTCGGGAAGAAGTCCGACAGCAGGGCGACGACGCCCCGGCCGGCGGGCTCCGGGTCGGTCATGTCCCAGGCCAGCGGCGACCGGGTGTCCCAGACCTTCGCGAGGTCGCCGAAGCCCGGGATGGACTTCGCGGCCATGGAGCCGAGGGGGCCCGCGGAGATCAGGTTGCAGCGGATGTTGTCCGAGCCCAGGTCACGGGCGAGGTAGCGGGAGGTGGCCTCCAGCGCGGCCTTCGCCGGGCCCATCCAGTCGTACTGCGGCCACGCGAACTGCGCGTCGAAGGTGAGGCCGACGATCGAGCCGCCCTCCGCCATCAGCGGCTTGCAGGCCATGGCGAGCGACTTCAGCGAGAACGCCGAGACGTGCATCGCGGTGGCGACCGACTCGAACGGGGTGTTCAGGAAGTTGCCGCCGAGGGCGTCCTGCGGCGCGAAGCCGATGGAGTGGACGACACCGTCCAGCGTGCCGAGCTCGTCGCGGACCAGACCGGCGAGCCGGTCGAGGTGCTCGGCGTTGGTGACGTCGAGTTCGAGGACCTTAGCGGGCTTGGGGAGCTTCTTGGCGATGCGCTCCGTCAGGGTGGGGCGGGGGAAGGCGGTGAGGATGATCTCCGCGCCCTGCTCCTGGGCCACCTTGGCGGTGTGGAACGCGATGGAGGACTCCATCAGCACCCCGGTGATGAGGATGCGCTTGCCGTCGAGAATTCCGCTCATGGTGATCAGTGACCCATGCCCAATCCGCCGTCAACGGGGATGACGGCTCCAGTGATGTACGACGCGTCGTCGGAGGCGAGGAAGCGAACCGCCGCGGCGACCTCCGCGGGCTGCGCGTAGCGGCCGAGCGGGACCTGGGCGACGATGCCCTTGCGCTGGTCCTCGGTGAGCACCTGCGTCATGTCGGTGTCGACAAAACCGGGCGCGACGACGTTGAAAGTGATGTTCCGCGAGCCGAGTTCGCGGGCCAGCGACCGGGCGAACCCGACCAGTCCGGCCTTGGAGGCGGCGTAGTTGGCCTGCCCGGCCGAGCCGAGGAGGCCCACGACGGAGGAGATGAGGACGACGCGGCCCTTCTTCGCGCGCAGCATGGCGCGGTTGGCGCGCTTGACCACACGGAAGGTGCCGGTGAGGTTGGTGTCGACGACGGAGGTGAACTCCTCCTCCGACATCCGCATGAGGAGCTGGTCCTTGGTGATGCCGGCGTTGGCCACCAGCACCTCGACGGCGCCCTGCTTCTCCTCGATCTCCTTGTAGGCCTGCTCCACCTGCTCGGCGTCGGTGATGTCGCAGCGGACCGCGAGAACACCCGCCTCGGCGAGTTCCTGAGGCGGCTCGCCGGAGCGGTAAGTGATCGCCACCTTGTCGCCGTTGTCGACGAAGGCGCGGGCGATGGCGAGGCCGATGCCCCGGTTTCCTCCGGTGACGAGAACCGAGCGGCTCAACGGATCACCCTTTCCTTGACGGTCTGGTACGTCGAAAACCTATCGGTACGGTGCGGTGTACGGAGAATCGGCCCCTGACAGTGGCTCGTGCGAGGTGCTGTGGGGTTTCTACAGTCGGCGCAGCCGCAGGTGGCGCGCCTGGCGGGCCGCGCGGGGCGGCTTCCGCGCGGCCGGAGATCCGCCCGACCGTCCATCACCCCCCGGCCGCCCCGTGATTGACTTCACGCCCGGGCACGATTCCACAGCGCAAGGGAGGCCGTCCGTGGCCCATGACATCGACCCGTCGTTTCTCGCCCTGCCCCTGAGGGCCCTCGCCGACGCCGCCCTCGCGCGGGCCCGCGCGCTCGGCTCCACGCACGCGGACTTCCGCTTCGAGCGGGTGCGCAGCGCCTCGCTGCGGCTGCGCGACGCCCGCCTCTCCGGGGCCTCGGACTCCACCGATCTCGGGTACGCGGTGCGGGTCGTGCACGGCGGGGCGTGGGGGTTCGCGTCCGGTGTGGACCTGACGATGGACGCGGCGGCGAAGGTGGCCTCGCAGGCCGTCGCCATGGCGAAGCTGTCGGCGAAGGTGATCGCGGCGGCGGGCTCGGACGAGCGGGTGGAGCTGGCGGACGAGCCGGTGCACGGCGAGCGGACCTGGGTCTCCTCGTACGGCATCGACCCGTTCTCCGTACCGGACGAGGAGAAGACGGGGCTGCTCGCCGAGTGGAGCGGGCGGCTGCTCGGGGCGGAGGGGGTCGCGCACGTGGACGCCTCGCTGACGGCCGTCCACGAGAACAAGTTCTACGCGGACACCGCGGGCACGGTCACCACGCAGCAGCGGGTGCGGGTGCATCCGCAGTTGACGGCGGTGTCGGTGGACGGCACGACGGGCGAGTTCGACTCGATGCGGACGATCGCCCCGCCGGCCGGCCGCGGCTGGGAGTACCTGACCGGCACCGGCTGGGACTGGAACGACGAACTGGAGCGCATCCCGGGGCTGCTGGCCGAGAAGATGCGGGCGCCGAGCGTGGAGGCGGGGAGGTACGACCTGGTCGTCGACCCGTCGAACCTCTGGCTGACGATCCACGAGTCGATCGGCCACGCCACCGAGCTGGACCGGGCGCTGGGGTACGAGGCGGCGTACGCGGGGACCTCGTTCGCCACCTTCGACCAGCTGGGGAAGCTGGCGTACGGCTCCCCGGTGATGAACGTGACGGGCGACCGGACGACCGAGCACGGGCTGGCGACGATCGGTTACGACGACGAGGGCGTCGAGGCGCAGTCCTGGGACCTGGTCAAGGACGGCACCCTCGTCGGCTACCAGCTCGACCGGAGGATCGCCAGGCTGACCGGCCTCGGCCGGTCCAACGGGTGTGCGTACGCCGATTCTCCGGGCCATGTGCCGGTGCAGCGGATGGCCAACGTCTCGCTGCGCCCCGATCCGGGCGGGCTCTCCACCGAGGATCTGATCGGCGGGGTGGAGCGCGGGATCTACGTGGTCGGTGACCGCTCCTGGTCGATCGACATGCAGCGCTACAACTTCCAGTTCACCGGGCAGCGGTTCTTCCGCATCGAGAACGGCGAGCTGACCGGTCAGCTGCGGGACGTCGCGTACCAGGCGACGACCACCGACTTCTGGGGCTCGATGGAGAAGGTCGGCGGCCCGCAGACGTACGTGCTGGGCGGCGCGTTCAACTGCGGCAAGGCCCAGCCGGGTCAGGTCGCGGCGGTCTCGCACGGTTGCCCGTCCGCTCTCTTCCGGGGCGTGAACATCCTCAACACGACGCAGGAGGCGGGCCGATGAGCCGCGCGAGCAAGCCGTACGAGATCGTCGAGCGCGCCCTCGACCTGTCCACCGCCGACAACTGCGTGGTCATCGCCGAGGAGGCCTCCTCGGCGAATCTGCGCTGGGCGGGCAACGCCCTGACCACCAACGGCGTGACCCGGGGCAGGACGCTCACCGTCATCGCGACCGTGGACGGCACCGAGGGCACCGCCTCCGGGGTCGTCTCGCGCTCCGCCGTCACGGCGGACGACCTGGAACCGCTGGTACGGGCGGCGGAGGCGGCGGCCCGCGCGGCGGGCCCCGCCGAGGACGCCCAGCCGCCGGTCACCGGCGTACCGGCCTCCCCCGACTTCGCCGACGCGCCCGCCGAGACCGGGCCGGAGGTCTTCGCCGACTTCGCTCCGGCCCTCGGCGAAGCCTTCGCCCGGGCCCGCGCGGGGGGCCGGGAGCTGTACGGCTTCGCCCGCCACGAGATGGTCTCCACCTACCTCGGCACCTCGGCCGGGCTGCGGCTCCGCCACGACCAGCCGACCGGCACCCTCGAACTGAACGCCAAGTCGCCGGACCGTACCCGGTCCGCGTGGGCCGGGCGGGCCACCCGGGACTTCAAGGACGTCGACCCGGCGGCCCTCGACGCCGAGCTGGCCCGGCGCCTCGGCTGGGCACAGCGGCGGATCGAGCTGCCGGCCGGCCGCTACCAGACCCTGCTGCCGCCGACCGCCGTGGCCGACCTGCTGATCTACCAGCTCTGGTCGTCGACCGCGCGGGACGCCGCCGAGGGCCGGACGGTGTTCTCCCGGCCGGGTGGCGGGACCCGGCTGGGCGAGACGCTCTCGCCACTGCCGCTGACCCTGCGCAGCGACCCGCACGCGCCGGGGCTGGAGGCGGCTCCGTTCGTGATCGCGCACTCCTCGGGGGACGAGGCGTCCGTCTTCGACAACGGGCTGCCGCTGGAGCCGACCGACTGGATCGGCGGCGGACGGCTGGAGCGGCTGAGCACCACCCGGCACACGGCGGCGTCGACCGGTCTTCCGTCGGCCCCCGCCATCGACAACCTGCTGCTGGAGGGCGGTGGCGAACGGTCGCTGGACGAGATGGTGGCCGCGACCACCGGCCGGGCGCTGCTGCTGACCTGCCTCTGGTACATCCGGGAGGTCGATCCGGCGACGCTGCTGCTGACCGGGCTGACCCGGGACGGCGTCTACCTGGTGGAGGACGGCGAGGTGGTCGGCGAGGTGAACAACTTCCGGTTCAACGAGTCCCCCGTCGACCTGCTCTCCCGCGCCTCCGAGGCGGGCCGCACCGAGCGGACCCTGCCGCGCGAGTGGGGCGACTGGTTCACGCGCGCCGCGATGCCCGCGCTGCGCGTCCCGGACTTCAACATGAGTTCGGTGAGCCTGGGGGTGTGAACCGGGGCGTGAACCGGGGGTGTCGACCGGGGCGTGCGCCATGGGTCCACCGGGCCCGCCCGCTCGGCCCGTCGGGTGCGGTCCCCGGGGTGAGCGGGCCCGGCCCGGCAAACCCATCGGGTGCGGCCCGGGACACCGCTTAGACTTGCCGGGCGTGGGCCCACCAGGCACGGAGGTCCACCGTCCACTCGCTGAAGGAGACACGGAACCGTGACGGACATCGTCGACGAGCTCAAGTGGCGCGGGCTGTTCGCCCAGTCCACTGACGAGGACGCCCTGCGCAAGGCTCTTGGCGACGGTCCGGTCACCTTCTATTGCGGCTACGACCCGACCGCGTCGAGCCTGCACGTCGGCCACCTGGTCCAGGTCCTCACCATGCGCCGTCTCCAGCGGGCGGGCCACCGTCCGCTGGCGCTGGTGGGCGGGGCGACCGGTCAGATCGGCGACCCGCGGCCGACCGCCGAGCGCACGCTGAACGACCCCGCGACCATCGCAGCCTGGGTGACCCGGCTGCGTTCGCAGATCGAGCCGTTCCTCTCCTTCGAGGGCGAGAACGCCGCGGTCATGGTGAACAACCTGGACTGGACCGCCGGGATGTCCGCGATCCAGTTCCTGCGGGACATCGGCAAGCACTTCCGGGTCAACAAGATGCTGACCAAGGACTCCGTGGCCCGCCGCCTGGAGTCCCAGGAGGGCATCAGCTACACCGAGTTCAGCTACCAGCTGCTCCAGTCCATGGACTTCCTGGAGCTGTACCGGCGCCACGGCTGCATCCTCCAGCAGGGCGGCAGCGACCAGTGGGGCAACCTCACGGCGGGCATCGACCTGATCCACCGCCTGGAGCCCGCGGCGACGGTGCACGCGCTGGCGACGCCGTTGATGGTCAAGGCGGACGGCACGAAGTTCGGCAAGACCGAGGGCGGCGCCGTCTGGCTGGACCCGGAGATGACGACCCCGTACGCGTTCTACCAGTTCTGGCTGAACGTCGACGACCGTGACATCTCCCCGTACATGCGCATCCTCAGCTTCAAGTCGCAGGCCGAGCTGGAGGAGCTGGAGAAGGTCACCGAGGAGCGTCCGCAGGCTCGTACGGCGCAGCGCGCGCTGGCCGAGGAGCTGACGACCCTGGTGCACGGCGCCGACCAGTGCGCGGCCGTCATCGCCGCGTCGAAGGCGCTGTTCGGCCAGGGCGAGCTGGGTGAGCTGGACGAGGCGACGCTGGGGGCCGCGCTCTCCGAGCTGCCGCACGCGAAGGTCGCCGAGCCGGCGCCGCTGGTGGACCTGCTCGTCGAGGTCGGTCTCGCGCCGAGCAAGTCGGGTGCCCGCCGCACGGTGAACGAGGGCGGCGCCTACCTGAACAACGTCAAGGTCACCGACGGCGACGCCCTGCCCGCCGCCGAGGACCTGCTGTACGGCCGGTGGCTGGTGCTGCGCCGGGGCAAGAAGAACCTCGCGGTGGTCGAGATCGCCGCGGGCTGACCCCTTCCGGACACGGCGGAGGCCGGGCACGCGTCCTGCGTGCCCGGCCTCCGCCGTTCGTGCCTCCGGGATCAGGTTCTCTGTTTGCCGTGTCCCCGGATCGACTGCCAGACCACGTCGCCGACACCGACCACCGCCACCGCGCCGATCAACTGGAGCACGTGCCTGATCCAGTCGATGCCCTTGGTGTCCTCGACGCCGATCCAAGCCGCGACGGCGTTTCCGAGGATGCTGCCGATGATGCCGAACACGGTCGTCAGCCAGAGCGGGATGTCCTGCTTGCCCGGAAGGATCGCTTTCGCGATCAGACCCAGCACCAGGCCCACGATGATCGCCCACAACCAGCTCATACCGCCTCCTCGAACTGCGCGTCCTGCGCATATGGGCTCAAGTGTCGTGTGCGGGCGCTTCTCGCGCATGTCGGGCGGTGCCGTACGGGAGCCGGGCGGGGCGCGGCCGGCCCACCCGGTCTCGATCGCGGAGCCGGCCGGGCGTACCGTGGAGAAGCCCCTGGTCCGGTCCGGGGCGTCGGGCACAGCGAGCAGGCGGTGGAGACATGATGGGCAAGCGCGGCGAGGCGGAGGTCTTCCGGATCACCGGGGCCCGGCAGGGGCTGGCGGACGACGTGCGCGGCCGGCAGCGCCGGTACGTGATCTCGATGTCCGTGCGGACGGTGTCGGTGATCCTCGCCGCGGTCCTCTGGAACGTCGAGCGGCACATCTCGATCGTGGCGCTGGCCCTGGGCCTGCTGCTGCCGTACGTGGCGGTGGTCATCGCCAACGCGGGCCGGGAGAACACCCCTTCGCTGCCGTCGACCTTCGTGCCCGCGCCCGTGCTGCCGGCCCTCGAGTCGGGCGTCGGGGCGGGAACGGGCGGCGCACCGGGCGCGGGGCACGCGTTCGAGGACCGTGCCGGGACCGGTACGGACACGGCCGCCGGGGCGGACGGTCGCCCCCGGTATCCGCACGGGCACGGATGAGCTTCCCCATCGGGCAAGGCCCAGGAAAACCTCAACTCAATCGTGGAGTTCCGGTGCACCCCGACAGGGCGTGCGTGACATACTCCTTTATGCGCTCCGCATCCCCCGTCGGAGCGAGAGACCGACGCCGAGCAGCTCCCCCCGTGGCTGCTCGGCGTCGTTTTTTCTCGCCCTCCGGACGCGCGCGAAGACGGCCCGACCGGCTGTTTTAGGGTGGAGGCCGTGAACTTCCCCCTGACTTCCGCCGAGAGCGACACCGGTACCCCCATCTGCTCCGCCAAGGGCTGCCGCGCGGACGCGGTCTGGGTGCTCGCCTGGAACAACCCCAAGCTGCACACCCCGCAGCGGCGCAAGACCTGGCTGGCGTGCGAGGAGCACCGCGAGCACCTGTCGCAGTTCCTGGGCGTACGGGGTTTCCTGAAGGACGTCGTGGCGCTGGCCGACTGGGAGGACCCGGCCGAGGCCTGACCCCCTCACGCGCGGGACCCGGCCGAGGGGCCTTTGACGCGCGGGCCGCGACACCCGCGGGTCCGGTACGCGCCCCGGTCAGCCGCCGATGGAGGACATCGGCCGGTCGGGCTGCAGGAAGGACGGGTCGTCCAGGCCCGATCCTGCCTTCTTCCCCCACATCGCGACGCGCCAGAGCCGGGCGATCTCCTCGTCCGGTGCGCCGGAGCGCAGCGCGGTCCGCAGGTCGGTCTCCTCGCGGGCGAAGAGGCAGGTGCGGACCTGTCCGTCGGCGGTGAGCCGGGTACGGTCGCAGGCCCGGCAGAACGGGCGGGTCACCGAGGCGATGACCCCGACGCGGTGCGGGCCGCCGTCCACGGTCCAGCGTTCGGCGGGGGCGGAGCCGCGGGCCCCGTCGTCCTCGGCGGTGAGCGTGAAGCGGGTGCGCAGCGAGGCGAGGATGTCACCGGCGGTGATCATGCCGTCGCGCTTCCAGCCGTGCTGGGCGTCGAGGGGCATCTGCTCGATGAAGCGGAGCTCGTAGCCGTGGGCGACCGCCCAGGCGAGCAGGTCGGGGGCCTCGTCGTCGTTGAGTCCGGGCATGAGCACGGAGTTGACCTTGACGGGGCTGAGGCCCGCCTCGTGCGCGGCGGCGAGTCCGTCGAGCACGTCCCGGTGCCGGTCGCGGCGGGTCAGGGTCTTGAAGACGTCGGGGCGCAGGGTGTCGAGGGAGACGTTGACCCGGTCGAGCCCGGCGGCCTTGAGGGCGGCGGCGGTGCGCCCCAGCCCGATGCCGTTGGTGGTGAGGGACATCCGGGGGCGGGGGGTCAGCGCGGCGCACCGCTCGACGATGCCCACCAGTCCCGGGCGGAGCAGGGGCTCGCCGCCGGTGAAGCGCACCTCGGTGACGCCGAGGAGTCCGACGGCGATCCGGACGAGCCGGACGATCTCCTCGTCGCTGAGCAGTTCGCTCTTGCCGAGCCACTGGAGGCCCTCTTCGGGCATGCAGTAGGTGCAGCGGAGGTTGCATTTGTCGGTCAGGGAGACACGCAGGTCGGTGGCGACCCGGTCAAAGGTGTCGATGAGCATGTGCGCCCCTCCCCCGATGGTGTTCACGGCGTGTCCGTGGTTCGGTCCTGTCCCTGCTCTTTTGAGACTACGCGAGCCGGGCGGCCGGACCCCGCGCGCGGTGGTTCCGCGCCCGGTGATTCCACGACGGGTGGTGCCGCGACCGGTGGTTCCACGCCCGGCGCCGGTCACCCGTGAGGACTCTACGGTGTGACCGGCGCGGTGGGACGTGCTCGATCCGTACGCTTGTGTGAACTCTCGCGCTCAGTGCGCGGCGACGCCGGTGAGGGACTTGACCTCCAGCTCGGCGTACTTGCCCTTGTCGGGCTCCTCCTTGGAGAGCAGGGTGCCGATCAGGCCGAGCAGGAAGCCCAGCGGGATGGAGATCAGGCCGGGGTTCTCCAGCGGGAACCAGGCGAAGTCGACGTCCGGGAACATCGAGGTCGGCTTGGAGGAGACGACCGGCGAGAAGAGCACCAGCAGGACGGAGGAGGCGAGCCCGCCGTAGATGGACCAGAGGGCGCCCTGGGTGGTGAACCGCTTCCAGAAGAGGCTGTACAGGATCGTCGGCAGGTTGGCGGAGGCGGCGACGGCGAAGGCCAGGGCGACGAGTCCGGCCACGTTGAGGTCGCGGGCCATGGCGCCGAGGCCGATGGAGACGATACCGATGGCGACGGTGGCCCACTTGGCGGCGCGGACCTCCTCCTTCTCGGTCGCCTTCCCCTTGCGGATGACGTTGGCGTAGATGTCGTGGGCGAAGGACGACGAGGACGCCAGGGTGAGTCCGGCGACCACGGCGAGGATGGTGGCGAAGGCGACGGCGGAGATCACCGCGAGCAGTACGGCTCCGCCGGTGGAGCCGGAGCCGCCGCCGATCTCCAGGGCGGCCAGCGGGGCCGCGGTGTTGCCCGCCTTGTTGGAGGCAATGATGTCGTCCGGCTTGAGCAGCGCGGCGGCACCGAAGCCGAGCACGATCGTCATCAGGTAGAAGGCGCCGATGATGCCGATGGCCCAGTTGACGGACTTACGGGCCGCCTTCGCGGTGGGCACCGTGTAGAAGCGGATCAGGATGTGCGGCAGTCCGGCGGTGCCGAGGACCAGGGCGATGCCGAGGGAGAGGAAGTCCAGCTTCGAGGTGCCGGTGGCGCCGTACTTGAGGCCGGGCTCCAGGAAGGCGGAGCCCTTGCCGCTGTTGGTGGCGGCGGTGCCCAGCAGGTCCGAGATGTTGAAGTGGAACTTCAGCAGGATCAGGAAGGTGATGAGCAGGGTGCCCGCGATGAGCAGGACGGCCTTGACCATCTGGACCCAGGTGGTGCCCTTCATGCCGCCGATGGTGACGTAGACGATCATGAGCAGGCCGACCAGGGCGACGATGGCGATCTTCCCGCCGTCGCTGGTGATGCCGAGGAGCAGCGAGACGAGGACGCCGGCCCCGGCCATCTGGGCGAGCAGGTAGAAGATCGAGACCACGATGGTGGAGACGCCCGCGGCGGTGCGTACGGGGCGCTGGCGCATGCGGTAGGCGAGGACGTCGCCCATCGTGTAGCGGCCGGAGTTGCGCAGGGGTTCGGCGACCAGGAGCAGGGCGACGAGCCAGGCGACGAGGAAGCCGATGGAGTAGAGGAAGCCGTCGTACCCGAAGAGGGCGATGGCTCCGGCGATGCCGAGGAAGGACGCGGCGGACATGTAGTCGCCGGAGACGGCGAGTCCGTTCTGGAAGCCGGTGAACTGGCGTCCGCCCGCGTAGAAGTCGGCGGCGTTCTTGGTCTGGCGGCCGGCCCACACGGTGATGCAGAGGGTGGCGACGACGAAGACCGCGAAGAGGGTGATGATCAGCGTCCGGTGGTCGCTCGCGCCCTCGGCGGCGAGCTGGACGGCGGGGTGCGCGACCTGGGCGGCGCTCATGCGTCGGCCTCCATACGGGACTTGATGGCCGCAGCCTTCGGGTCGAGCTTGGTGGCGGCGTGGCGGGAGTAGAACCACGCGATGAGGAACGTCGTGGCGAACTGGGCGAGCCCGAGGACGAGCGCGACGTTGATGTTGCCGGCGACCTTGGTGCCCATGAAGTCGCCCGCGTAGTTGCAGAGCAGGACGTAGACCAGGTACCAGGCGACGAAGGCGACGGTCAGCGGGAACGCGAACGACCGGTGCGAGCGGCGCAGTTCGGCGAATTCCGCGCTCTCCTGGACCTCCAGGTAGGCCTCGGTGGTGGGCTGGGCCGGACTGGTGTCCGTACCGCGCTCGGGCGGCGGTGCATCGGTAGCCACGGATTCTCCTCGCGACGCGGGTGTGGTGGTGGGCGACGTGATCGGTCTCATGGGGAACCTCCGCCGGAATCGGTCGTGCGACTCCCCTGACAACGGCACGTGCGGCGCGACGAAGCGGTTCACTCCCGCTTTCGGCCGTAGCGGATGACGCGAAAGCCCCCCGAACGGCCCGCGTAGATCACCCTTCGAACTCGTTTGCCTCAATTCGTTGATGCGTGGCGATGATCGACGCTAACTTCACTGGTCATGTACCCGACCAGACACGCAAGGTGTCCGGCCGGCTGATACGGATGATGTGGAGAACCCATGGCTCATCTGGCATCCAGGCGCGTACGTGCAGTCGCGCTGCCCGTAGGAATCGCGCTCACCGCTTCCCTCGGCTTCCTTCCGGCCACCACCGCCTCGGCCGCGTCGGCCCCGGCCGTGTCGCTAGACGGCCCGAAGCTCAGTTACGTCGTGAACACCGAAGGCAGTCACAAGACCGTCGAGCAGGTCGAGAAGGCCATCACGAAGGCCGGCGGCACGATCGTCGTCTCGTACGACCAGATCGGCGTCATCGTCGTCCACTCGCAGAACCCCGCGTTCGCGGAGACCATCCGCAAGGTGCGCGGTGTCGAGTCGGCCGGCGCCACCCGCACCAACCCGATCGTCCCGCAGGCGACGACCGACGTGGGCGCGGCGGCACAGCCGCTCACGGCGGCGGAGGCGGCCGGCGCGGCCGAGGGGGCGACCGCGTCGCAGGACCCGCTGGAGCCCCTGCAGTGGGACCTGCCCGCGATGAAGGCGGACAAGGCCCATGAGATCACCCTCGGCAGCAGGAACGTCACGGCGGCCGTGATCGACACGGGCGTCGACGACACCCACCCGGACCTGGCGCCCAACTTCGACGCGGCGGCCTCCGCCAACTGCGTCTCCGGCGCCCCCGACACCACGCCCGGTTCCTGGCGCCCCGCCGCGGGTGAGAGCGACCACGGGACCCACGTGGCCGGCACGATCGCCGCGGCGAAGAACGGGATCGGCGTCACGGGCGTCGCCCCGGGCGTGAAGGTCGCCGGGATCAAGGTCGCGACCTCGGACGGGTTCTTCTACACGGAGGCCGTCGTCTGCGGCTTCGTCTGGGCCGCCGAGCACGGTGTCGACGTGACGAACAACAGCTACTACACCGACCCGTGGCTCTACAACTGCAAGAACGACCCCGACCAGGGCGCCCTGGTCGAGGCGCTCGGCCGGGCCACCCGTTACGCCGAGGGCAAGGGCGTCGTGAACGTCGCGGCGGCCGGCAACTCCGCCGAGGACCTGGCCGCCAAGACGATCGAGGACTCGACGAGCCCCAACGACACCGTCACCGAGGACCGGGTCATCGACCCGCGCACCTGCCTCGACATCCCGTCGATGCTGCCGGGCGTGGTGACCGTCTCCGCCACGGGGGCGAAGGGCCTCAAGGCGTCGTACTCGAACTACGGTTACGGCGTGGTCGACGTGGCCGCCCCGGGCGGTGACTCGACGATCTACCAGAAGCCCGAGGCCCCGGCGACCAGCGGCCTCATCCTCTCGACGCTGCCGGGCGGCCAGTACGGCTACAAGGCCGGTACGTCGATGGCGACCCCGCACGTCGTGGGCGTCGTGGCCCTGATCGAGTCGAAGCACCCGCACGCCTCGCCCGCCGCGGTGAAGGCGCTGCTGGCCCTGGAGGCCGACGCCACCGCGTGCGGAGCCCCGTACGACATCGACAGCGACGGCACCGTCGACGCGGTCTGCAAGGGCGGCAAGGCGTACAACGGCTTCTACGGAGCCGGCAACGCGGACGCGCTGGACGCGGTCCGCTACTGACGACGCCCGAACGCGGGGGCCCGGAGCGCGTCGGCGCTCCGGGCCCCTCCGGCGTCCGTTCCCTACGGCTTGACGAGGACCTTCAGCGCGGTCCGCTCGTCCATCGCCTTGTATCCGGTGGGCACCTCGTCCAGGCCGACCGTCAGGTCGAAGACCGGCGAGGGGTCGATGGTGCCGTCCAGCACGTCGGGGAGCAGCTCGGGGATGTACGCGCGGACCGGGGCGACCCCGCCGCGCAGGGCGACGTTGCGGTTGAACATGTCGCCGAGGTCCAGGCCGGTGCCGCTGCCGTGCGGGACGCCGACGTAGCCGACCGCCCCGCCGTCGCGGGCGATGCCGAACGCGGTCCGCATGGACTGCTCGGTGCCGACCGCCTCGATGACGCTGTGCGCGCCGGCGCCGCCGGTCAGCTCGCGCACGGCGGCCACGGCCTCCTCGCCCCGCGCCGCGACGACGTCGGTGGCGCCGAAGGCCCGCGCGATGTCGGTACGGGCGGTGTGGCGGCCCAGCGCGATGATCCGGTCGGCGCCGAGGCGCTTGGCGGCCATGACGCCGCAGAGGCCGACCGCGCCGTCACCGACGACCGCGACGGTGGAACCGGGCTTCACCCCGGCGCCCACGGCGGCGTGGTGGCCGGTGCCGAGCACGTCGGAGAGGGCCAGCAGCGCGGTGAGCAGCCGGTCGTCGGACGCGGCCTCGGCGGGGAGCTTGACGAGGGTGCCGTCGGCGAAGGGGACCCGGACGGCCTCGCCCTGGCCGCCGTCGGAGCCCTCGGAGCCCCAGAACCCGCCCTGCGGGCAGGAGGTGTGGAGGCCGTCGGCGCAGTAGGCGCAGGTGCCGTCCGACCAGACGAAGGGGGCGACGACGAGGTCGCCGGCGGTGAAGCCGGTGACGTCAAAACCGGCCTGCTCCACGACGCCGAGGAACTCGTGGCCGATGCGCTGGCCGGGCTTGCGGGCGGACTCGCCCCGGTAGGCCCACAGGTCGCTGCCGCAGATGCAGGCGCGCAGCACCCGGACCACGACGTCGGTGGGCTGCTGGACGACCGGGTCCGGCACGTCCTCCACCCGGATGTCGTGCGGGGCGTGGATGACGGTGGCGCGCATGTGGGGGTCCTTGCTGGTTTCAGGCGGTTTCAACCTTTCCACGGTACGCCCTGGCCCGCGTGGGCCTCCCGATGCCCCCGAGTGCTCCGGTGGTCAGCAGGAGCTGGGCGGCGAGGTAGGTGAGCATGACGAGGACGTCGTGGCCGGGCGGCTGCGGCCAGCCGGCGACGCCGGTGGCGATCAGGGAGTCGGAGAGCAGGAAGAGCGCCCCGCCCGCGGCGGCGTGCCGGCCGAGGGCGCCGGAGCGCCAGGCCATGGTGGCGAGCAGCAGGCTGTACCCGGCCATCGGCAGGCGCATCCCGGCCGGCAGGTCGCCCCACATCGCCACCAGGACGGCGGTGAGCAGGGCCGCGTAGGCGCCGCCCGCGACCCGCGGGGCGGGTGCCCGGCCGAAGAGCCGGAGGTAGCAGAGGTGTCCGGCGGCGAAGGAGCCCATGCCGAGGAGGAAGGCGGTGTCGTGGTCCACCATCAGGGCCACGTCGCCGCCCCATCCGAAGAGGAGCGCGGCGACGAGCCACCGGGGTCCGCCCCGGACGGCGGCGTACGCGGCGAGCAGCGGCATCAGCAGCGGCTTGGCGAGGAGGTGGGCGGTGTCCGCCCCGGCCAGCAGCCCGCCCAGGTCGACGGCCGACACGAGGAGGTATCCGGCGAGCAGCAGGGACGCGATCCGGCCGGCCCGCGCGTGGCGCGTCCTGCCCTCGGGGCGGGCTTCCGCGCCGCCGGTCATCCGGTGGTCCCGGCGACCGGAGGGTGCTGCGGGGGCGCGGCTGTGGCGGGGGCGGTGGTGGAATGTGCGGCGGGCTGCCACCCGGGGCCGCGGAAGACCCGTCCGGCGCGCTCGCTCCAGCTCGTCGCCGCGCGGACGTCCCGGGCGATCGCCGCGTACTCGTGGGTGGCGACGCGCAGCGGGTTGTGGGTGGCGATGTTCTTGGTGAGGCCGTAGACGGGCCGTTCGGTCTCCTCGGTGAACGATCCGAAGGCCCGGTCCCAGAGGATCAGGATGCCGCCGAAGTTCCGGTCCAGGTAGCCGCCCTGGGAGGCGTGGTGCACCCGGTGGTGGGAGGGCGTGTTGAGGACGTACTCGAAGGGCCGGGGCAGTTTCCCGACGCGTTCGGTGTGCACCCAGAACTGGTAGACGAGGTTGGCCGACTGGCAGAAGGCGAGCGCGGCCGGGTGCACTCCGCAGGCGACCAGCGGCAGGTAGAAGGGCCAGACGGTCGCGGAGGTCCAGGGCTGGCGCAGCGCGGTGGTGAGGTTGAAGTTCCGGCTGGAGTGGTGGACCACGTGGCACGCCCAGAGCAGGCGGACGACGTGGTGGCCCCGGTGGGACCAGTAGTAGAGGAAGTCCTGGGCGAGCAGCATGAGCAGGACCGTCCACCACAGGACGGGGACCCGCAGCGGGGTGAGCTCGTACAGCGCCGTGTAGACCGCGACGACCGGGATCTTCCACAGCAGGTCGAAGCCGAGCGAGCCGAGCCCCATGGTCACGCTGGTCGCCGCGTCCTTGGCGTCGTACCCGGCGGCGTCCTCGTCGGGATGGAGGCGGTAGCTGATCATCTCGACGACGGTGAGCAGGACGAAGGCCGGCAGGGACCACAGCACGACATCGGGCAGGTTCGGCTCCATGCGACGACGTTAGGGCCGCCGAAGGGTGGTCGAACAGATGTTGTTACCACCAAGTAAGCAGGGTCAACCACCCCTGATGTTTGGTGAGTTCCTCCAATGCGGCCCGGGTGGTGTCCGGCGGATCAAGGTCGGACACCACCTACGCCCCGGCCATCCCCAGCAGGGTCCCCGCCGCGTAGGTGACGCCCATCGCCACCGCTCCCCCGCCCGCGTTGCGCAGCACCGCCGGGCCCACCGGCGCGTCGCCCAGGCGGGCGCTCCACCAGCCGGTCGCGGTGAGGGCGACGAGCACCGACACCACGGTCACCAGCAGCCGGTACGAGGGCGGGGGCAGCACGATCGCGAGCAGCGGCAGCAGCGCGCCCGCCGTGAAGGCGAGGAAGCTGGCGCCCGCCGCGTGCCAGGGGTTGGTGAGCTCGTCCGGGTCGATGCCGAGCTCCACCTCGGCGTGGGCGCGCAGCGCGTCGCGCTCGGTGAGCTGGAGGGCGGCCTCGCGGGCGACCTCGCGGCTGAGGCCCTTGCCCTCCAGGAGGTCGGTCAGCTCGACGAGTTCGGCCTCCGGTTCGTCCCGCAGTTCGCGGCGCTCGGTGGCGAGGGCGGCCTTCTCGGAGTCGCGCTGGGTGGAGACGGAGACGTACTCCCCGGCGGCCATGGACATCGATCCGGCGAGCAGGCCGGCGAGTCCCGCCGTCAGGAGCGCGCTCCGGTCGCCCGTGGCGCCCGCCACACCGACGACGAGGCCGGCGGTGGAGACCACCCCGTCGTTGGCTCCGAGGACGGCGGCCCGCAGCCAGTTCAGCCGGGTTCCGAGGGCCCCGTCGTGGGGCTCGTCGTGCCCGTTTCGGGGCTGGGTCTCCGTCACCTCCGGATCGTCTCACCGCACGAGGCGCGGGAGGGAGGACCCGTACCGCGTCGGCGTCCGGGACGCGGCCGAATAGGGGACTGTCGGTCGGGGCCCGTATTCTCTGTGACCATGCTCGACGACCGTCAGACCGCAGCGCCGTGGCCGGCCGCGTATCCCCAGGGGTACGCGGTCGTCGACGTGGAGACCACCGGCCTCGCCCGCGACGACCGGATAATCTCCGCCGCCGTCTACCGCCTGGACGCCCGGGGCGAGATCGAGGACCACTGGTACACGCTGGTCAACCCGGAGCGCGACCCGGGGCCGGTGTGGATCCACGGTCTGACCTCCGAGATGCTCGAAGGCGCCCCGCTCTTCACGGACATCGCCGCACGGTTCTCGGAGTACCTCGCCGGCCGGGTGCTGGTCGCCCACAACGCCGCGTTCGACTGGTCGATGATCGCCCGGGAGTACGCCCGCGCCTCCGTGGTCGCCCCGGTCGAGCAGCGGCTCTGCACCATCGCGCTCGCCAAGGAGCTGCGGCTGCCGCTGCCGAACCACAAGCTCTCCTCGCTGGCCTCGCACTTCGGGGTGGTCCAGGAGCACGCGCACCACGCGCTGGACGACGCCCGGGTGCTGGCCGAGGCGTTCCGGCCGAGCCTGCGGGCGGCGGCGCGGGACGGGGTGCGGCTGCCGTTGCTGGAGTGCCGGCCGCTGACCGAGTGGTCGGACTCGCCGGTCCGGCCGAAGATCGGCCACCAGCCGTCGTACGGGCAGAACAGCTGGCGCCCCGCGCGGAAGCGGCCGGCCTGCCCGTACCCCAACCCGGGGCGCTACAGCCCGGACCGGCCGTTGATGCAGGGCATGCGGGTGGCGTTCTCCGGGGACACCTCGGTCGACCGCGAACTGCTGGAGGACCGCGCGGTGGAGGCCGGACTCCATGTGGCGACGAGTGTGTCGCGGCTCACCAGCCTGCTGGTGACCAACGACCCGGACTCCGCGACCTCGAAGACGGTCAAGGCGAAGTCGTTCGGTACACCGGTGGTGGACGAGGCGGCCTTCACCCATCTGCTGCGGGACGTGGCACCGGCTTCACCACCGGCATAGGAGTGAACCGGCGGCGACTCGCCCGCCGCCCGCTCGCCCGCCGCGCGCCCGCGTCCCACCCTGTGGCGCATGGCACGTTGTGAGGTTTGCGGAAACGACTACGGGATGTCCTTCGAGGTGCACGCGCAGGGCGCGGTGCACGTCTTCGACTGCTTCGCCTGCGCCATCCACCGCATGGCGCCGATCTGCGAGCACTGCCGGGTGCAGGTGATCGGGCAGGGCGTCGAGGTGGACGGACACTGGTTCTGCGGCGGCCACTGCGCCCGCGCCGAGGGGAAGGCGGGCATCGTGGACAAAGTGTGACGGGCCCGACGGACCACCCCAGCGTGACGCACCCCATGACCCCGGTTGTACGGTCATGGGGTGTACCGCTTCCTGTTGACCCGGCAGTGGGTGCTCGTCACCCTCCTCGTCCTCGTCCTGATCCCGACCATGGTCGAGCTGGGCTTCTGGCAGCTGCACCGCCACCAGCACAAGGTCGCGCAGAACGCGTTGATCGCGCGGAACCTCGCGGCCGATCCGGAACCGGTCCAGCGGCTCACGTCGCCCGGCCACACGGTGCCCCGCGCGGACTACTGGCGCACGGTCAGCGCCCGCGGCACCTTCGACACCGCCCACGAGGTCGTGGTGCGCCGCCGCACCTCCGACGACGGCCGGATCGGGGTGCACGTCCTCACCCCGCTCGACCTCGACGGCGGCGGCACCGTCATGGTGAACCGCGGCTGGGTCGAGTCCGCCGCCGACCAGGAGGCCTTCCCCGACGTGCCGGCCGCCCCGAAGGGCGAGGTCACCGTCACCGGGCGCCTGATGGCGGACGAGACGACGGGCACCAGCGGCATCAAGGACCTCAAGGGTCTGCCGGACCGCCAGGTGATGCTGATCAACAGCGCCCAGCAGTCCGCGCTGCTCTCCCGCCCGGTCCTCGGCGGCTACATCGAGATGACCGCGCCCGAGGCGGCGGGGAACTCTCCCGAGCAGATCGCCACCCCCGACCACGACTCCATCGGCCCGCACATGGCGTACGCCGTGCAGTGGTGGCTGTTCGCCGCCGCCGTCCCGGTGGGCTGGACGGTCCTGGTGCGCCGCGAGAGGGCCGATCGGGCCGAGGCGGCGGCGAAGGCCGCCGGGGCCGCGGGCGGCGCCGAGGAGCCGGAGCCCGCGCACGCGTGAAGCGCGCGCCGGGCCGTACCCACCCGGTCGGCCCGGCCTGCTTAGCAACAGCCCCCTTCGGGAAAACGCAACTGCGTGACTCAACGTATCGAGGACTACGCCCTCATCGGCGATCTCCAGACGGCCGCACTCGTCGGCAGAAACGGTTCCGTCGACTGGCTCTGCCTGCCCCGCTTCGACTCGGGCGCCTGCTTCGCGGCGCTGCTGGGCGACGAGGACAACGGCCACTGGCGGATCGCGCCCGAAGGCACCGCCGCGTCCGACACCTGCACCCGCCGCGGCTACGCCGGTGACTCGCTCGTCCTGGAGACGTACTGGGAGACCCCCACCGGCACCGTCAAGGTCATCGACTTCATGCCGATGCGCGACAAGTCGCCCGACGTGATGCGGATCGTCGAGGGGGTCAGCGGGAGCGTCGAGATGAGCTCGGTGCTGCGCCTCCGCTTCGACTTCGGCTCCATCGTGCCGTGGATGCGCCGCTCCCACGGCCACCGGGTGGCGGTCGCCGGTCCGGACTCGGTCTGGCTGCGCAGCGACCCGCCGGTCAAGACGTGGGGGCAGCAGTTCAGTACGTGCTCCTCCTTCACGGTCGCCGAGGGCGAGCAGGTGGCCTTCGTCCTGACCTGGCACCCCTCGCACTCGCCGCGCCCCAAGCTGATCGACCCGTACAAGGCGCTCAAGCACACCCTGAAGGACTGGGCGAAGTGGGCGGAGACCTGCGCGTACCGGGGGAAGTACCGGGACGCGGTGGTCCGGTCGCTGATCACGCTGAAGGCCCTGACCTACCGGCCGACCGGCGGGATCGTGGCGGCCCCGACCACCTCGCTGCCCGAGGAGATCGCCGGCGTACGGAACTGGGACTACCGCTACTGCTGGCTGCGGGACGCCACGCTGACCCTCGGCGCGCTGCTCGCGGTCGGTTACCTGGACGAGGCGGCGGCCTGGCGGGACTGGCTGCTGCGCGCCGTCGCCGGAGACCCGGCCGACCTCCAGATCATGTACGGGCTCGCCGGTGAGCGCCGGCTGCCCGAGACGGAGCTGCCCTGGCTGGCCGGGTACGAAGGCTCCCGGCCGGTCCGCACCGGCAACGCGGCGGTCCGTCAGCTCCAGCTCGACGTGTACGGCGAGGTCATCGACTCCCTCCGCCTCGCCCGGGACGCCGGTCTGACCGACAAGCCGCACGCCTGGAACCTCCAGCTCAGCCTGCTCGGCTTCCTGGAGTCCACCTGGCGCGAGCCGGACGAGGGCCTGTGGGAGATCCGGGGCGAGCGGCAGCACTTCGTCCACTCGAAGGTGATGGCCTGGGTCGCGGCGGACCGGGCGGTGGCCTCCCTGGAGTCCGACCCCTCGCTGCCGGGCGACCCGGACCGCTGGCGGGCGATGCGCGACGCGGTGCACGCCGAGGTGTGCGAGAAGGGGTACGACCCCGTGCGGAACACCTTCACCCAGTCGTACGGGTCGAAGGCGCTGGACGCGGCGACGCTCCTCATGGTCCGTACGGGTTTCCTGCCGCCGGACGACCCGCGGATCGTCGGCACGGTCGACGCGATCCGCGCGGAGCTGGGCAGTGACGGCCTGGTCCGCCGCTACAGCACCGAGGGGGCGTCGGTCGACGGGCTGCCGGGCGAGGAAGGGGCTTTCATCGTCTGCACCTTCTGGCTCGCGGACGCGCTGCTGCGGACCGGGCGGGCCGCCGAGGCCGAGGAGATCTTCGAGCGGCTGCTGGAGCTCCGCAACGACGTGGGCCTGCTGGCCGAGGAGTACGACACGGTGGCCGGCCGTCAGCTCGGGAACTACCCGCAGGCGTTCAGCCACATCGGCCTGGTGAACACGGCGGTGGCCCTCGCCGGGGAGGAGGCGGCAGGATAGGGCCATGGATCTTGGACTGAAGGACCGCGTCTACGTCGTCACCGGGGCCAGCCGGGGGCTGGGCAACGCCGCGGCGACCGCCCTGGCGGCGGACGGCGCGAAGGTGCTCATCACCGGCCGGGACGAGAAGAGCGTCACGGCCGCCGCCACCGCACTCGGACCGGACGCCCTCGGCGTCGCGGCCGACAACGGCGACCCGACGGCCGCCCGGATGATGCTGAACACCGCGAAGGAACGGTTCGGCCGACTCGACGGGGTGCTGATCAGCGTCGGCGGCCCGCCGCCCGGCACCGCCGCCGGGAACACCGACGAGCAGTGGCAGTCGGCCTTCGAGTCGGTCTTCCTCGGCGCGGTGCGCCTGGCCCGCGCGGCGGCGGCCGAACTCGGCGAGGGCGGGGTCATCGGCTTCGTGCTCTCCGGATCGGTCCACGAGCCGATCCCCGGCCTCACCATCTCCAACGGGCTGCGCCCGGGGCTGGCCGGTTTCGCCAAGTCCCTGGCGAGCGAGCTCGGGCCGCGCGGCATCCGGGTGATCGGGCTGCTGCCCTCGCGGATCGACACCGACCGGGTGCGCGAGCTCGACGCGCTCTCGGGCGACGCGGAAGCGGCGCGGGCCGCGAGTGAGGCCGGCATCCCGCTGCGCCGGTACGGCACGCCCGAGGAGTTCGGGAAGACCGCGGCCTTCCTGCTCTCCCCCGCCGCGTCCTATCTGACCGGCGTCATGCTGCCGGTGGACGGCGGTACCCGGCGCGGGTTCTGAGCCCGGACCGCGTACCGCTCCGTCAGGTGACGCGTTCCGCGCGGTGCTTGACGGCCTTCAGCAGCACCTCGGCCGGCAGCTCGTCCAGTCCGGCCGAGGCGCGGGCATGCGCCAGCGCCTCGTCGGAGAGGCCGCGGAGCGCCTCCGCCGGGACGGCGTGCGGTTCCAGCCGCATGCGGACGCGGGCCTGGGGGGCGGTCCGGCGGCCGGTCAGCGCGACCTGGGCGCGGGCGACTCCGTCGAGGCCGCCCGCCTCCGCGGCGAGCACGCCCTCCAGGGCCCGGCCCCGCAGCAGCGCCCCCTCGCCGTCGCCGCTGTCGACCAGCACCTCGGCGAGCCGGGCCCGCCGCAGCTGGGCGAGCAGCCACCACAGGGCGAGGACGACGAGCACGGCGAGAATCGCGATGACGGTCGGCCACCACCAGCTCTCGTCGCGCCAGCGGCCCCGGTCCGCGTCGCTGAGCAGCACGTCGGACTTCCCGCTCCACGGGAACCAGGACGGCACCGCGGCACCGAGGCCGGTGGCGAGCACGGTGCCGCCGACGACGACGAGGATCAGTCCGGCGAGGGCCAGCAGGACCCGGTTGACCGTGCGGAGCATGGCTCATCCCTTCCTGGCGGCCCGGTGGACGCGCACGGTCAGCTTCGGCGGTTTGGCGAGGCCGAGTTCGGCGATGGCGGTGGTGAGCGCGGACTCCAGGTCGGCCCGTACCTCGCCGAGTTCCCGGAAGTGCGAGACGGCCCGGACGGCGGCCTTGCGGCGGCCCGACCTGACGCGTACGGACTGCACCCCGGACACCTCCTGGGCCCGGTCGCGCAGGACGAGGGCCGCGGCGGTCCGGTCGAGGGCCGCGTGCACCCCGCCGTGCCTGCGGCTCATCGTCAGCAGGGAGCGCAGCCCCGGGGTGAGGGCGAGGAGGAGGAGCCACAGCCCGAGCGCGGCGGCGATCCCGGCGCCGGTGAGCACCCAGACGTCGTCGAGGGAGCGCTCGGCGAGGCCGTCGGCCAGGGAGCGCCGCCACCTCATCGCCGGGTGGTCGGCGCGTACGGCCGCCACGTCGTAGAGGAAGAGCCCCGAGGCGCCGAGCACGACGAGCGCCAGGAGCGCGGCGGGGACGCGGCGGGCCGACCAGAAGCGTCCGGCCCGTCCGCGCACCGGCTCCTCCGCCGCGGGGACGGGCCGGTACGTGGACGAGGAGGCGTTGCGTTCGGGGCCGAGCGGCTCCGGCGCGACGACGGGGAGCCGCCGGGTGCTGTGCTCCGGGTCGTCCGGGCCGTCGGGGCCGTCCGGGCCGCCGGGGTACCGGGGCTCGCTCACCGGAGCCTCCCCTGTCCCGAGGAACCCGTCGCCGCCGAGTGCAGGCGTTCGATCCGTACGGCCACCTCGGGCACCTCCATCCCCGCCAGCGTCCTGACCCGTTCGGCCACCTGCCGGCGTACGGCTCCGCACTGGCGGCCGATGTCACCGGGGTAACCGAGTTCCAGGCTGACGTGTACCCGCGCGGAGTCCCGGTGAACGGTGACCGAGGCATTGGGCGGGGAGCCGTCCTGGGGGACCTCGTCGATCGCCTCCCGGGCGGCCTGCGCCGCGATCTTCGCGACGACCCGGTCGGCGATCCGGGTCTCGCCGCGCTCCGCCGCGGGAACCGGGCCGGTCACCGGGGTCACCGTCGCCGGTCGTCGCGCTCGCGACTCCGGAAGAAGTCGCCGGGTTCCCAGTCGCCGTCCAGGAAACGGCCGGCGACGAAGCCGACCGCGCCCAGTGCGGCGACCAGCAGAAAGGCACCGAATCCGCCGAAGTACCCGGCGAACCCGAGCGCCATGCCGGCCACCATGCCGACCACGGCCATGCTCATGCTGACTCCTCAACTCCCTCGACGCACAGGGGTAAACGGACCCGTTGGGCCGGCGGTCCGCCGGGCCACGGGGCGTGATGGGCCGCCGGGCGCACGGTGCGGCCCGGTCTACTGGACCCGGGAGGAGGACCCGTCGTCCTCGTCGTCCTCCTCGTCGGGCAGCTTGACGTCGCTGACCGCGATGTTGACCTCGACCACTTCGAGCCCGGTCATCCGCTCCACGGCGGCGACGACGTTCTCGCGGACGTCGCGGGCCACCTCGTGGATGGCCACGCCGTAGTCGACGACGATCTCCAGGTCGAGCGCGGCCTGCGATTCGCCGACCTCGGCCTTCACCCCGCGGGCGGGCGACTTGCCGCCGCCGCCGGGCACCCGGTCGCGCATGGCGCCGAAGCTGCGGGAGAGCCCGCCGCCCATGGCGTGCACGCCGTCGACGTCGCGGGCCGCCAGCCCGGCGATCTTCTCGACGACCCCGTCCGCGATCGTGGTGCGTCCGCGGGTGCCGGCGTCGCCGCCGCCGCGCTTGGTCAGGCTCCTGCCGCGGTCTTCGCCCGAGGCATCCGGGCCGGGGCGCTGCGTGGTTGTCTCACTCATGGCCGCTCATCCCTTCGATGGGGCAGGGGTGTACTCCCTTGCCCACATTAGGTGTGCTTGTCCGTCTTCGCCCTGCGGATGCGGCAGGCTGGGGCGATGACAACGGCGGACGGCGCCCGGCGGGCGGATGGATGGACGGCCTCGGTGCGCGAACGGCTGGGGCTGGGCCGGTTGCTCCCTCTGGGCGGTCCGGCGGACGGCGCGTGGATCGCCGAGCGGGCCGCCGCTTCGGTGCTGCGGGACTCGACGGCCGGGCCCGGCGCGGTGCTCGGGCGGCTGCGCATCGGCGCGGCGACGGCGGGCACCGCCCCCGGCGCGCCGGAGGAAGGCCCGGGGCAGGAGCGCGGAGCGGGGCCGGGAGAGGGGTACGGCGACGGGCTGCGGGAAGAGCACGGAGCGGGGCGCGCCCAGGGGCCGCCCGCGCCGCCGAGCGCGCTGCCGCCGGGTCCGCTGCGGATCGAGGCGGAGTTCACCGCCCCCGCCGACCGGCCGCTGCCCACGTCCGCCGCGCTGCTCAGGGAAGCCCTGATGGAAGCCGCGTCGCGGCGGCTGGGGCTGGACGTGGCGGAGGTGGACCTGCGGGTGACGGGCCTGCTGGACGCGGGGACACCCCTGGCCGGTACGCCCCCGGCAGGGACGTCCGCGGACGGAACGCCTTCGGCCGCGGAGCGGGCGGCCTTCCCCCGGCCGGAGGTCCGCGCGGGGCGGGACGACGGGGCCGCGGGGCTTGCCGCCGCCGCGGTCCCCGGCGTCGTCTCACTGACCCGGGTGCTGGGCGCGCCGGTGACCGCCTCCGCCGATCACGTGCGCGTCGAGGTGGCGACGGCCGGCGGGCACCGCGCGCTCGACGTGGCCCGTGCGGTGCGCACCGCAGTGACGGGCGCACTGGAGGACGGGCAGCCGGTCTCGGTGCTGGTCACCGCCGTGGTGGAGGCCCCGGAGACCGGCTGACGCCGTCGGACGGTGGGGCCGGCCGGACCGGCTGACGCCGTCAGTCCGTGAGGCCGGCCAGATCGCGCAGCCGACGGCCCTGGGCGGCACGCTCGGCGGCGCGCTGTTCCTCGTACGTGCGCGAGACGGCGCCGCGCAGCAGCGCCTTGGTCTCGATCACGGCGTCGCGCGGCGCGGCCAGCAGTGCGGCGGCCAGGTCCTTGGTCGCGGCGTCGAGCTGGTCGGCGGGGACGACGAGGTTGGCGAGGCCCGTGCGCTCGGCCTCCGGGGCCAGCACGAAGCGGCCGGTGGCGCAGATCTCCAGGGCGCGGGCGTATCCCACGAGGTGCACCAGGGGGTGGGTGCCCGTGAGGTCGGGGACGAGCCCGAGGCTCGTCTCCCGCATGGCGAACTGCACGTCCTCGGCGGCGATCCGCAGATCGCAGGCGAGGGCGAGCTGGAAGCCAGCCCCGATGGCGTGGCCCTGGACGGCGGCGATCGACACGATGTCGTTCCGCCGCCACCAGGTGAACGCTTCCTGGTACTCGGCGATGGTCGCGTCGAGCCCGGATTCGGGCCCGCGCGCCATGTCGAGGAAGGACGGCTCACCGTCGAAGCCCTCGGGAGCGAACGCCTGCCGGTCGAGGCCCGCGGAGAAGGACTTGCCCTCGCCGCGGAGCACCACGACCCGCACGGTGCCGGGGACGGCCCGCCCGGCCTCCGTCAACGCCCGCCACAGAGCGGGAGACTGAGCGTTGCGCTTGGCCGGGTTGGTCAGGGTCACCGTGGCGACCGCGTCATCGACGGTGAGTCGTACGCCGTCCTTGTCGAGCAGCGGGTCGAGCGAGGTCATCGTGCGCCTCCGGATCGGGGTGCTGTCAGCACTTCACTTGATAAGTGACTGAACAGTAACCACCTGGCCGACCGTGCGGTCGACCGGGTGGTCCACCCCGGTTCCGGTGGGCCTTCCGCCGCGCCCGGAACCCGCCGCCGGCCGTCAGGCCGATGCGGCCTTCTTGCCGCGTGTGGCTCCGCCGCGTCCCCGCAGGGTCACGCCGGACTCACTCAGCATCCGGTGGACGAATCCGTAGGAGCGGCCGGTTTCCTCGGCCAACGCCCGGATGCTCGCCCCGGAGTCGTACTTCTTCTTCAGGTCTGCCGCGAGCTTGTCGCGCGCGACGCCGGTAACCCGGCTGCCCTTCTTCAGAGTCTCGGCCACCCGTGCCTCCTCAGGGGAAGTGCGCTCTGGTTTCTCATGATCACCCCTACCGTGCGCCCTGGCCACCCATTCGGCAAGGTACGTACAACCCGATTCCGGGCCAGGGAAGAGCGCCGGGGAAGCGGAATGAAGCATTCCGAGGGGCTCAGGAGGCAGGTGGGGAGAGCACGAAAGAGAAAGCGCAGGTCAAGGCCGTACGGGGAGAAAGCGCCCATACGAAGGCGCCCGGCAGGTATCTGCCGGGCGCCGCGCCGAGGGATGAGACCGTCTCGCACAGATGAGGGATCACGCGTAGGCCGAATGATCCATTCGGGGTGGATCATTAGGTCGGAGCGGCCTCGGACACTCCCGAACCGGGCGTCCCGGCGCGCACGGCCGGACCGGTCAGGCCAGGGCCACCAGGTCGCGGTAGTCGGCGCCCCACAGGTCCTCGACCCCGTCGGGGAGCAGGATGATGCGCTCGGGCTGGAGCGCCTCGACCGCGCCCTCGTCGTGCGTGACGAGGACGACCGCGCCCTTGTACGTGCGCAGCGCGCCGAGGATCTCCTCGCGGCTGGCCGGGTCCAGGTTGTTGGTGGGCTCGTCGAGCAGCAGGACGTTGGCGGAGGAGACGACCAGGGTGGCCAGGGCCAGCCGGGTCTTCTCGCCGCCGGACAGGACGCCCGCGGGCTTGTCCACGTCGTCACCGGAGAAGAGGAACGAACCGAGCGTCTTGCGGACCTCCACGAGGTCGAGGTCCGGGGCCGCGGAGCGCATGTTCTCCAGGACCGTCCGCTCCGGGTCGAGGGTCTCGTGCTCCTGGGCGTAGTAGCCGAGCTTGAGGCCGTGGCCCTGGATGATCTCGCCGGTGTCGGGCTTCTCGGCGCCGCCGAGGAGACGCAGCAGGGTGGTCTTGCCGGCGCCGTTGAGGCCGAGGATGACGACCCGGGAGCCCTTGTCGATCGCGAGGTCGACGTCGGTGAAGATCTCCAGCGAGCCGTACGACTTGGAGAGGCCCTCCGCCATCAGCGGAGTCTTGCCGCAGGGCGAGGGCTCGGGGAAGCGCAGCTTGGCGACCTTGTCGGAGACCCGGACCGCTTCCAGCCCGGCGAGCAGCCGGTCGGCGCGCTTGGCCATGTTCTGGGCCGCGACGGTCTTGGTGGCCTTGGCGCGCATCTTGTCGGCCTGCGAGTTGAGGGCGGCGGCCTTCTTCTCGGCGTTCTGGCGCTCGCGCTTGCGGCGCTTCTCGTCGGCCTCGCGCTGCTGCTGGTAGAGCTTCCAGCCCATGTTGTAGACGTCGATCTGGGACCGGTTGGCGTCCAGGTAGAAGACCTTGTTGACGACCGTCTCCACGAGGTCGACGTCGTGGGAGATCACGATGAAGCCGCCGCGGTAGGACTTGAGGTAGTCGCGCAGCCAGGCGATGGAGTCGGCGTCGAGGTGGTTGGTGGGCTCGTCGAGGAGCAGGGTGTCGGCGTCCGAGAAGAGGATGCGGGCCAGCTCGACGCGGCGGCGCTGACCACCGGAGAGGGTGTGCAGCGGCTGGCCCAGCACCCGGTCCGGGAGGCTGAGGGCCGCGGCGATGGTGGAGGCCTCGGCCTCGGCGGCGTACCCGCCCTTGGTGAGGAACTCCGTCTCCAGGCGCTCGTACTTCTTCATCGCCTTCTCGCGGGTGGCGCCCTTGCCGTTCGCCATCCGGTCCTCGTTCTCACGCATCCGGCGCAGGATCTCGTCCAGGCCGCGGGCGGAGAGGATGCGGTCCCGGGCGAGGACGTCGAGGTCGCCGGTGCGCGGGTCCTGCGGGAGGTAGCCGACTTCGCCGGAGGTGGTGATGGTGCCCCCGGCGGGGGTGCCCTCGCCGGCGAGGCACTTGGTGAGGGTGGTCTTGCCGGCGCCGTTGCGGCCGACGAGGCCGATGCGGTCGCCCTTGGCGATGCGGAAGGACGCGTTTTCGATGAGGACGCGGGCGCCGGCGCGCAGCTCGATGCCGGAAGCGGTGATCACGGTAAGACTCCAGGGCGGTATGGACGGCGGAGGGACGAGGGCGGAGGTCTCTCGACGCCGCTAATGCACAAGGAGAATTGCCATGGGCCCATTCTACGGGCGGTGCGCAACTCCTCCGCCGTGCGCGGGCCCGGACCGCCGGGCGGCGCCAGAATGAGACGGGGATCACATCATCTGGCGAGTGGCGGAAGGTGACGTTCCATGACGGAGACGGCGCACGGCACACCCACGGTCTTCCCGGCGGTCCTGTACGACGACGCGAAGGCGGCGATCAGGACGCTGACCGAGGCACTGGGGTTCACAGAGGAAGCGGTGTACGAGGGCGAGGACGGCGCGGTGGTCCACGCGGAACTGTCCTTGGGCAACGGCAGGGTGATGCTCGGGTCCCGGGGGCGCGAGGGCGTCTTCGCGCGGGCCATGGCGGATGGGGGCCCGGTCGGCGTCTACGTGGTCCTCGACTCGGCGGAGGCGGTGGACCGGCACTGCGCACGGGCCGAGGCGCACGGGATGGAGATTCTGATGCCGCCGACGGACCAGGACTACGGGTCGCGGGACTACATGGTGCGGGACGCCGAGGGCAACGTGTGGAGCTTCGGGACGTACGCCCCGGGCGCCGCCTGAGGACGGCGGCCCGGGGCGCCGGGGTCAGGTACGGCTGCCGCCGGTGTGCACCTGGAAGGCGGCGCGGCGCAGCGCCTTGGCGAGCGCGGGGTCCGGGTGGGCCGCGGCGAGCGCGACCAGGACCTGGACGGTGCGCGGGTGGCCGACCGCCCGGACCTCTTCGAGCAGCGCCGGGACGGTGCCCTGGACGGCCGTGTCCAGATGCCGCACGAGCAGCCCGGTCTCGCCGTGGTCGGCGACGGCCGCCGCGGTGTCCACCCAGAGCCAGGTGGCCTCCTCGCGGCTGAGCACCTCCTGGGCGTCGTCCGGGTCGGCGCCCTCGTACTCGGCGAGCCAGAGCAGGGCGTACGGGCGGAGCGAGGGGTGCGCGACGACCGCGCGGACCTCGGGCTCGGCCGGGGCGCCGACGACACGCAGCGCCTCGAACGCCAGCCCGCGCAGCAGCGCGTCCTCGCCCCGGGCGACGCCGAGCAGTTCGGCGACGGCGCTGCCGACGGTGCGGGCGGCGACCCAGGCGCGGTACTCGGCGCGGGCCGGGCCGGGGGTGAGCGAGGCACAGCCGAGCAGCATGTCGGCGGCGGGCTGCTCGATGTTCCCGGCCGGGCTCTGCGCGGCGACGCAGATCTGCTCCAGCTTGACCCAGACCGCCCAGTTGCCGAGCGGGGTGAGGGTGGCGTGGCCCGGTTCGAGGGTGAGGGCGCCGACGGCGGCGAGGCCCTCCAGGGCCCAGTCGAGCAGCAGGGCGTTCAGCTCGTCGGAGGGGGCGGCCGGGGTGGCGGGGCCGCCGACGGCGCCGGGGGCGTACGGCACCTCGCAGCGTTCCTCGTGGAGCTCGGCGACGCGCTGGCCGAGCAGGTCGAGCAGTACGGGGACGGGGACGGGTCCGGCCGAGAGCTGAAGCAGCGACAGGACCTGGGGCACCGCCTCGATCGCCTCGGCGACGGCGGTCGCCTCGATGCCCTCGGGCGAGGCGTGCACGAGCGACCACGCGTCGAAGAGCGCGACCCAGCCGCGGAGCACCGCCGAGTCGTCGCGGTCCCAGGCGCGCAGACGCCAGCCGGGGCGCACGGTGTCGCCGTGCAGTTCGACGAGGCCGGCGAGCCGGGCGCGGTCCCAGCCGGCCAGCACCCGGTCGGGGGTGAGGCCCAGCTCGGCGGCGGCGCGGTCCAGTTCGGCGGCGGCGAGCGAGGCCGTGCCGGGGCCGGTGCCGTCGGCGGCCCAGTGGGCGACCCGCACGTCCGCGGCGAGCACCTCCCTGGCCTGGCGGGCCAGTTCGGTGCGTGGCGGAGTGCCCTCGGGCGGGCGGGGAGCGGGCCTGGTGCGGCGGGTGGTCACGGCCTTGCGTGCCGTGGCGAGGGGTCGCGGGCGGACAAGTCGCAGCCTGGAGTCGCGCGGGTTACGGGACGTCACGGGGAGCAGTCTTGCCTCTGACGGGCCGAAAGCCCAAACGGAGGCTTCCCCGCCTCGTCCGGGCGAGCCCGTCCGGCCGTCATCAACCGGGCGGTTTGCCCCCAACTCTCCCCTCGTGGTTCTCACATCGGGGTTCTCGCGTCAGGGGTTCTCACATCAGGGGTGTGAGAAAGCGGCGGGGGTTCTCACATCAAGGGTGTGAGAAAGCGGCGGAGGGTTTCCTCGTAGGCGGCGGGGCCCAGGTTCCACATCGACGCGTGGGGGGCGTCGGGCACGGTGTGCAGGGCGACGAGGTCGGGGCGGAGCGCTGCGAGTTCCTGCGAGGGTCCCCAGGGGGCCAGGGTGTCGCCGGGGCCGTGGAAGATCAGCGTCGGGACGCGCAGCACGGTCGGGAGCCTGCCCTGGAGGAGCGGGGTGCCCCGCAGGCCGGTCCTCCCCTGGGCGGCGCGGACCGCGAGCGGCATCAGCGCCGCCGGGACGCCGCGGGCGGCGGCGAGGGCGCGCAGGGTGGTCTCCCAGTCCATCACCGGGGAGTCCAGCACCAGGCCGGCGACGCTGTCGCGGAGCGCGGAGTCGACGCAGGCGTGCAGGGCCATGGTGGCGCCGGTGGACCAGCCGAGCAGGACGACCTTCTCGGCGCCGTAGCGGAGGGCGTAGCGGATCGCGGCGTCGAGATCGCGCCATTCCGACGCGCCGAGGTGGTCGAGTCCGTCCGGGGAGCGCGGGGCTCCGGCGTCGCCCCGGTGGGCGAGGGCGAGCACCGGGAGACGGAGGCCGTTGAGGAAGCCCGTCACGTTCAGGGTGTGCTCGCGCGTGGTGCCGATGCCGTGCAGGGCGATGACCCAGGTGGAGCGGGCGGCCGGGACGTACCAGGCGGGCAGCGCGCCGAGCTCGCCGGGGATCTCCACCTCGTGGTGGACCAGGCCGAGGGCGGTGCCGGGGTCGCCCCGGTGCACCTCGGGGGTGGCGCGGACGCGGGTGCCCGGCTCCAGGGAGCCGTGGGTGACGCGTTCGAGGCGGCGGACGACGGTGTCGGCGGAGAGCGCCGGCTCGTCGGTCACCGGGCCCACGACCGCGTGCACGTCCCGTCCGGACAGGCCCCAGAGGCCGGGGCGCAGCGAGGCGAAGGAGCGGGTCAGGGTCACCTGTCCGGGCGCCGTCGCGTGCACGGTCAGGCCGCGGTCGGCGGGAAGGGGGCGACCGGCGGGGACCGTGAGAGCGGTACCACCGGCGTATCTGCCGACGGCGACCGCTGCCGCGCCGGCGCCGAGGATCGTGGAGACGGCCGCTGCCGTCGCTGTTGCCGGGCGCACGGCTTCAGTCTTGGGGCAAGGCGGTGCCGGGGGCCAGCGGGATGGGCCGTCCGGTGGGCACGGCGTGTCGTGGGGCGTGTCGCGACGGAGTGCGGGGCGGCGGTGTGGTGGGGGGCGTGCCACGGCGGGGTGCGGGCGGGGGTGTGGCGGGGGCTGGGCAGCAGGGGGCGGGGCGGTCGGGGGTGTGGGGAGAGCACGCGGACCGCTGACACGGTTTTCCTGTGAATCGGGAGCGGACCGGAGGGCCGGCCCGAACGTGACCGGAACGACATTTCACCGTCCTGTCCGGGCTTGTCCGGCTTCCCGCCACGGGCGGAAAAAGCTGGTCGACGGCAGTCCCCCCACCGGTACCGCAGCTCCGGCCACGCCCTCGCGGGCAGAAGCGGAATCCCCGGCCCGAGGGCAGGGGCACCACAATGCCCCGCCCAGTTCATCTTCCGTTCACCCAGGTTGCTTACGTTCCACGTGCCAATGACGTCGAACGATTGCCTGGGTAAATGGAACACATCACACTGCTGCTCGCGATCGTCGTCGCGACAGCGCTCGTGTTCGATTTCACGAACGGTTTCCACGACACCGCCAACGCGATGGCCACCACCATCTCGACCGGCGCCCTGAAGCCCAAGACAGCAGTGGCGATGTCCGCCACCCTCAATCTGGTCGGCGCGTTCCTGTCGGTGGAGGTCGCGAAGACGATCTCCGGCGGGATCGTCGATGAGGACGGCCTGAGAACCGAGGTCATCTTCGCGGCGCTCGTCGGCGCCATCCTGTGGAATCTGGTGACCTGGCTGGTCGGCCTGCCGTCCAGTTCGTCCCACGCCCTGTTCGGCGGACTCATCGGTGCCGCGGTGATGTCCGCGGGCTGGTCCTCGGTGGACGGCGGCACCGTCGTCACCAAGATCCTGCTGCCCGCCGTCGCCGCCCCGCTGGTGGCCGGTGCCGCCTCGATGCTGGCGACGAGGCTGTCGTACCGCGTCAACCGGAACGTCACCGACGAGGAGCAGCTGAAGTCGACGGCCAAGGGGTACCGGGCCGGGCAGATCGCTTCGGCCGGCCTCGTCTCGCTCGCCCACGGCACCAACGACGCGCAGAAGACGATGGGCATCATCACCCTGGCGCTCGTCACCGGCGGTGTCCTCTCCCCCGGCTCGAACCCGCCGGTCTGGGTGATCTGCTCGGCCGGTCTGGCCATCGCCCTGGGCACGTATTTCGGCGGCTGGCGCATCATCCGCACCATGGGCAGCGGGCTCACCGACCTCCAGCCGCAGCAGGGCTTCGCCGCCCAGACCAGCGCGGCGACCGTCATCCTGGCCTCCTCGCACCTCGGTTTCTCGCTCTCCACCACGCAGTCGTGCTCCGGCGCGGTGATGGGTGCCGGGCTCGGCCGCAAGGGCGGCACGGTGAAGTGGTCCACCGCGACCCGCATGTTCGTGGCCTGGGGCCTCACGCTCCCGGCGGCGGGTCTGGTCGGCGCGGGTGCCGAGTTCGTGACCCGGCAGGGCACCTGGGGCATCGTCCTGGTCGCCGCGCTGCTCGTCGCGGGCTCCGGCGCCATCTGGCTGCTGTCGCGGCGCAAGCCGGTCGGCCACACCGACATCGCCGAGGCGGACGAGCCCGCGGGCGTCGCCACCGCGACGCTCGACGCGATCCCCGCGCAGCTCCCCGGGTCGTCGGCCGCCGGCCTCCCGGTCACCGGCCTCACCGCCACCATCCCGTCGCCCCTCTCCGCCGCGTCCGTACCGGCCGCGGCGACGACCACCGACCCGGCCCGTCCGGCCGCGGTGTAAGGACTCGCCCCCATGAAAATCGACTGGGCAGCTCTCGCCACCGTCTTCGGTGTCAGCCTCGTGGTCACCGTGGCGCTCGTCGGCTTCTTCAGCCTCGGCGTCGTCGGCCTCGCCAGGAAGGCCGGTACCGCGCTGAGCGGCGGCTCCGGTTCGTCCGCCGCGCTGGTGCGCACCGGCGCGTACGCCTGCTTCGCGCTGTGCGCGGCGGCGGTGGCGTACGGCATCTATCTGATCGTCGCCTGACCCGCTCCCCCGCGGCACTCGTCGCGCCCCGTCGGGCCGGACACACCCCGTGTGTCCGGCCCGACGTGCGTCCGGGCACACCACGGCCCCGCAGGTCAACGGCGAGTTGACGGGCCTTCGCGCTGCGTGGTGGACTGCCGGAGCCATTCACGGCGACAGCAGAGGAAGCCGGTGCGAATCCGGCGCGGTCCCGCCACTGTCACCGGGGAGCGGCGCCCCGCCGTGCGTGCGTGTCACGGACGACCGGGGTGGCCGCCGACCCGGGAGCCAGGACACTCTCGTCGCCGTCTCGTCGAACCAGGGCGCGGACCCTGAGTGAGGACATGAAGCCATGCCCGGCCGCCGTGCGCCCCTTCCCCCGTCAGCCGTTCCGTCCGGTCCGGGACCGCTCCGGCACCCGGCGGGCTGAGCCGTGCGTGGAGACCGCGTCTTCGCGTACGGCGCCTCGGCGGGGCTGATCGCCGACCGGTTGCTGGGCGATCCTCGCCGGGGCCATCCGGTCGCCGGGTTCGGCCGGGCCGCCGCCGCCGTGGAACGGCGCCTGTGGCGGGACCACCGGGGCCGGGGCGCGCTGCACACCCTGGTGTGCGCCGGAGGCGCCGCGGGGGCCGCCGCGCTCGCCGCCCGTGCCGTGCGCCGCAGTCCCGTCGCCGCCGTCGCGCTGACGGCGGCCGTCACCTGGTCCGTCGTCGGCGGTACGTCGCTGGGCCGCGAGGCCAGGACCATCGGCGCGGCGCTGGACGCCGGGGACGTCGAGGCGGCCCGGGAGCGGCTGCCGCATCTGTGCGGCCGTGACCCGCAGGCGCTCGACGGTCCGGGGATCGCCCGTGCCGTCGTGGAGTCGGTCGCCGAGAACACCTCGGACGCCGTCGTCGGCGCCCTGGTGTGGGGCGCGCTGGGCGGGGTCCCCGGGCTCGTCGGCTTCCGCGCGGTGAACACCCTGGACGCGATGGTGGGCCACCGCTCGCCGCGCCACCGCCGCTTCGGGTGGGCGTCGGCCCGACTGGACGACGTGGTGGGCTGGCCCGGTGCCCGGCTCACCGCCGCCCTGGCCGTCGTCGCCGGGGGGCGGCCCGGACAGGCCGTCCGGGCCTGGCGCGCGGACGCGCGGCGGCATCCGAGCCCGAACGCGGGCCCGGTGGAGGCCGCGTTCGCGGGGGCGCTCGGCGTACGGCTGGGCGGGACCCTCGCGTACGGCGGGCGGGTCGAGCACCGGCCGGTGCTGAACGGCGCCGAGGGGCGGGCCGTGGACGTGGAGGCGGGCGACATCGAGCGCGCGGTGCGGCTGTCGCGCCGGGTGGGCGTGCTGGCCCTGGTCGTCTGCGTCGCGGGGCGGCTGGTGGCGGAGCGGGCCGCGGGGCGGCCGTCGGCGACCCACATGATCACGGAACGAGGACGGGCATGAGCAGCGGGAACCGGACACCGTCTGGGGGCGGCGGGCTGCTCGTCGCCGGGACCACCTCGGACGCCGGCAAGAGCGTCGTCACGGCGGGGATCTGCCGGTGGCTGGTGCGACAGGGCGTGAAGGTCGCCCCGTTCAAGGCGCAGAACATGTCGCTGAACTCCTTCGTGACCCGGGAGGGTGCCGAGATCGGGCGGGCGCAGGCCATGCAGGCGCAGGCCGCCCGGGTCGAGCCGTCCGCGCTGATGAACCCGGTGCTGCTCAAGCCCGGCGGCGACCGGTCCAGCCAGGTCGTGCTGATGGGCAAGCCGGTGGGCGAGATGAGCGCGCGCGGCTACCACGGGGGCCGCCAGGAGTCGCTGTTCGGGACGGTCGTGGACTGCCTGGAGCAGCTGAGGGGCACGTACGACGCCGTGATCTGCGAGGGGGCGGGCAGTCCGGCCGAGATCAATCTGCGGCGGACCGACATCGTGAACATGGGCGTCGCCCGGGCCGCGCGGTTCCCGGTGCTGGTCGTCGGCGACATCGACCGGGGCGGGGTGTTCGCCTCGTTCTTCGGTACGACGGCGCTGCTGAGCGCCGAGGACCAGGAGCTGGTCGCGGGCTATCTGGTCAACAAGTTCCGCGGTGACGTGTCGCTGCTGGAGCCGGGCCTCGACATGCTGCTGGGGCTGACCGGACGGCGGACGTACGGGGTGCTGCCGTTCACGCACGGTCTCGGCATCGACGAGGAGGACGGACTGCGGGTGTCGCTGCGCGGGACCGTCCGGGAGTCGGTGGTGGCGCCGCCGCACGGCGAGGACGTGCTGCGGGTCGCGGTGTGCGCGGTGCCGCTGATGTCGAACTTCACCGACGTGGACGCGCTGGCCGCCGAACCGGGCGTGATCGTGCGGTTCGTGGACCGGCCGGAGGAGCTGGCCGACGCGGACCTGGTCGTGGTGCCCGGGACCCGGGGCACCGTGAAGGCCCTGGAGTGGCTGCGGGCCCGGGGGCTCGCGGACGCCCTGGTCCGGCGGGCGGCCGAGGGCCGTCCGGTGCTGGGGATCTGCGGTGGTTTCCAGGTGCTCGGCGAGCGGATCGAGGACGAGGTCGAGTCGCGGGCCGGTGTGGTCGAGGGTCTGGGCCTGCTGCCGGTGCGCGTCCGCTTCGCGCGGGAGAAGACCCTGGCCCGGCCGGTCGGTACGGCGCTCGGCGAGCCGGTCGAGGGGTACGAGATCCACCACGGCGTCGCCGACGTGCACGGCGGCGAACCGTTCCTGGACGGATGCCGGGTGGGCCAGGTGTGGGGGACGCACTGGCACGGGTCGCTGGAGAGCGACGCGTTCCGGCGGGCCTTCCTGACGGAGGTCGCCCGGGCTGCCGGGCGACGGTTCACGGCCGCCCCGGACACCAGCTTCGCCGCGCTGCGCGAGGAGCAGCTGGACCTGCTGGGCGACCTGATCGAGGAGCACGCGGACACCGACGCCCTGTGGCGGCTGATCGAACGGGGCGCACCGAAGGGGCTGCCGTTCGTGGGACCGGGCGCGCCTGTGCTGCCGGGCGCGGGCGCCGACGTGGGGTCCGTACCGTCCGCCGACCCGCCCGCCGCACCGCTTGCCGTGACGCGCACGAACGTTTCCGACACCCTCCAGGAGGCCCAGTGAGCACGCCGTATCCGTTCACCGCGATCGTCGGCCAGGACGACCTGAGGCTCGGGCTGCTGCTGAACGCCGTGTCACCGGCGGTCGGCGGGGTGCTCGTGCGCGGCGAGAAGGGCACCGCGAAGTCCACCGCCGTGCGGGCGCTGGCCGCGCTGATGCCCCAGGTCGCGGTGGTGCCCGGCTGCCGGTTCTCCTGCGACCCGGTCTCCCCCGACCCGGCGTGCCCGGACGGCCCGCACGCGGCGGCTCCCGGTGCGTCGCGGCCCGCGCGGACGGTGGAGCTGCCGGTCGGCGCCTCCGAGGACCGGCTGGTCGGGGCGCTCGACATCGAACGGGCCCTCTCCGAGGGCGTGAAGGCCTTCGAGCCGGGTCTGCTCGCGGACGCGCACCGCGGCATCCTCTACGTGGACGAGGTCAACCTCCTCCACGACCACCTGGTGGACCTGCTGCTGGACGCGGCGGCGATGGGTGCCTCGTACGTGGAGCGCGAGGGCGTCTCCGTACGGCACGCGGCGCGGTTCCTGCTGGTCGGCACGATGAACCCGGAAGAGGGCGAGCTGCGGCCCCAGTTGCTGGACCGGTTCGGGCTGACCGTGGAGGTGGCCGCGTCCCGGGACACCGATCTGCGGGTGGAGGTCGTGCGGCGGCGCCTGGCGTACGACGACGACCCGGAGGCCTTCGCCGCGGCGTGGGCCGGCGAGGAGAGCGCGCTGCGCGAGCGGATCACCGCGGCGCGTGCCCTGCTCCCCGGGGTCGTCCTCGGCGACGGGGCGCTGCGGCGGATCGCGGCGACCTGCGCCGCGTTCGAGGTCGACGGGATGCGCGCGGACATCGTGATGGCCCGGACCGCGACCGCGCTGGCCGCCTGGGCCGGGCGCGACGAGGTGACCGCCGACGACGTACGGCAGGCCGCCCTGCTGGCCCTGCCGCACCGGCGGCGGCGCAACCCCTTCGACGCCCCGGGGCTCGACGAGGAGAAGCTCGACGACACGCTCCGGGAGGCCGCCGAGGAGGAGAACCGGCGGGACGAGGGGCGGCGCGGTGACGGTGCCCCCGATCCCGGCCCGGACGCCGATCCCGATCCTGACTCCGATCCCGATCCTGATCCCGACGGACCGGGCGACGGGGACGGGCCCGGCGGCGGGGTGCCGCCGCAGGGGGGCGGCCCCGAGGACGCGCCCGCGCCTTCGGCCTCGTCCTCCCCGCAGAGCCCGGATCTCCCGCGGAGCCCGGATTCCTCGCAGGGACCTGACTCCGCGCAGGCGCCGGGCGCCCCGGCCGGTGGTGAGCAACGGCCGGTCGCGGCGGCGGAGCCGTTCCGTACGAAGACGCTGAGCGTCCCCGGACTCGGCGAGGGTGCGGCGGGCCGCCGGTCCCGGGCGCGTACCGAGCACGGCCGGACGACCGGCGCGCGGCGCCCGGAGGGTGCGCTGACCAAGCTGCACCTGGCGGCGACGGTCCAGGCCGCCGCCCCGCACCAGCGGGCGCGCGGCCGGTCCGGGCGGGGGCTCGTGGTGCGCCGGGACGATCTGCGGCAGGCGACGCGGGAGGGGCGCGAGGGGAACCTCGTGCTCTTCGTGGTGGACGCCTCCGGGTCGATGGCGGCCCGGCAACGGATGGGCGCGGTGAAGGGCGCGGTGCTGTCGCTGCTGCTCGACGCGTACCAACGGCGCGACAAGGTGGGCCTGGTGACGTTCCGGGGCCGGGACGCGGAGCTGGTGCTGCCGCCGACCTCGTCGGTGGACGCGGCGGCGGCCCGGCTGGAGACCCTGCCGACCGGGGGGCGCACCCCGCTGGCGGCGGGTCTGCTGAAGGCGCACGACGTGCTGCGGGTGGAGCGGATGCGCGACCCGTCGCGGCGTCCGCTGCTCGTGGTGGTGACGGACGGGCGGGCGACCGGCGGCCCCGGGCCGGTGGCGCTGGCCGCGCGGGCCGGAAGGCTGCACGCCGCCGAGGGGACCGCGTCCGTCGTGGTGGACTGCGAGTCGGGGATCGTACGCCTCGGGCTCGCCGCACAGCTCGCCCGCGATCTGGGAGGCACCGCCGTCACGCTCGACGAGCTGCGGGCCGACTCGATCGCCGGGCTGGTCAAGGATGTCAGAGCAGCCGGGAGGGCCGCGTAATGCCGCAGGGACAGCCGACTTCGGTACCGGACGACGGGCTCACCACCCGTCAGCGCCGCAACCGTCCGCTCCTGCTGGTCCACACGGGGATCGGCAAGGGGAAGTCGACGGCCGCGTTCGGGCTGGCGCTGCGCGCCTGGAACCAGGGATGGCCGATCGGGGTGTTCCAGTTCGTCAAGTCGGCGAAGTGGAAGGTCGGCGAGGAGAACGCGCTGAAGGTCCTCGGGGCCAGCGGCGAGGGCGGCACGGTCGCCTGGCACAAGATGGGCGAGGGCTGGTCGTGGGTCCAGCGCGGGCCCTCGGGCGAGACGGACAACACGGCGAACGAGGAGAAGGCCCGGGAGGGCTGGGCGCAGGTCAAGCGCGACCTCGCCGCCGAGACGTACAAGCTGTACGTGCTCGACGAGTTCGCGTACCCGCTGCACTGGGGGTGGATCGACACCGAGGACGTGGTGGAGACGCTGCGGAACCGTCCCGGCACCCAGCACGTGGTGATCACCGGCCGCAACGCCCCGCAGGCGCTGCTGGACGCGGCGGACCTGGTGACCGACATGTCGAAGGTGAAGCACCCGATGGACGCGGGTCAGAAGGGCCAGCGAGGCATCGAGTGGTGAGTGCCCTTCACGGTTCTTCCGGCGGTTCTTCCGGCGGTTCTTCCGGCGGTGTGCCGAGGCTGGTGATCGCCGCTCCGGCCTCCGGCAGCGGCAAGACGACCGTCGCCACCGGGCTGATGGCCGCCTTCGCCGCGCGCGGGCTCGCCGTCTCCCCGCACAAGGTGGGACCCGACTACATCGACCCGGGCTACCACGCGCTGGCCACCGGCCGGCCGGGCCGCAACCTCGACGCCTACATGTGCGGGACCGGCCTGATCGCGCCCCTCTTCGCGCACGGGTCGGCGGGGTGCGACCTGGCGGTCGTGGAGGGCGTGATGGGGCTGTTCGACGGTGCCTCGGGCCAGGGCGAGCTGGCGTCGACGGCGCAGGTGGCGAAGTTGCTGCGGGCACCGGTGGTGCTGGTGGTCGACGCCTCCTCGCAGTCGCGTTCGGTGGCGGCCCTGGTGCACGGTTTCGCGGCCTGGGACCCCGGGGTGCGGATCGGCGGGGTGATCCTGAACAAGGTGGCCTCCGACCGGCACGAGACGCTGCTGCGGGACGCCCTGGAGGAGTCCGGGCTGCCGGTGCTCGGGGTGCTGCGGCGGGCCGCGCAGGTGGAGACCCCGTCGCGCCATCTGGGGCTGGTGCCGGTGGCCGAACGGCGTATGGACGCCGTGGACGCGGTGGCGGCCATGGGCGAACGCGTACGGACCGGCTGCGACATGGACGCGCTGCTGGCCCTGGCCAGGACCGCTCCGCCACTGGCCGGTGAGGCCTGGGAGCCGGAGCCGTACACCGTCTCCGGGCGGCGGCCGGTCGTCGCCGTGGCGGGCGGGGCGGCGTTCACCTTCGCGTACGCCGAACACGCCGAGCTGCTCACGGCGGCGGGCGCGGAGGTCGTCCCCTTCGACCCCCTCCACGACGAGAAGCTCCCCGAGGGCACGGCGGGACTGGTCATAGGGGGCGGTTTCCCCGAGGTGTACGCCCCCGAGCTGTCGGCCAACGAACCGCTGCGCCGGGCGGTCACCGCCCTCGCGGAGAGCGGGGCGCCGGTGGCTGCGGAGTGCGCGGGCCTGCTCTACCTGGCGCGCGAGCTGGACGGCCGGCCGATGTGCGGGGTGCTGGACGCGAGCGCCCGGATGTCGGGGCGCCTGACGCTCGGTTACCGGGAGGCGGTGGCGGTCGCGGACAGCTCGCTCGCGGCGGCCGGGACCCGGGTGCGCGGCCACGAGTTCCACCGGACGGTGCTGGAGCCGGGCTCGGGGCCCGTACCGGCCTGGGGGATGCACCTGCCGGAACGCCGGGTGGAGGGCTTCGTCCGGGGCGGGGTGCACGCGAGCTATCTGCACACCCACTGGGCGGGGGCGCCGGGCACGGCCCGGCGGTTCGTGGAGCGGTGCGGGGCGGTGCGCTGAGGGGCCCTCTCCCGATGCGCTGCGGGCCTTCCCTCGGTGGCTGAGGGCCTTTCCCGTGGCGCGGAGAACGGCGGGCGTCCGCTCAGTCCGCGATGCCGACGACCAGCCAGATGAAGCCGACCCCGCCGATCGTGCAGAGCACGGTGGAACGGGCCGGGTGGTCGTGGTGGGCCTCGGGCAGGATCTCGGCGGCGGCGAGGTAGAGCAGCGCCCCGCTGAAGAACCCGAGATACGCACCGAGCAATTCCTCCGGAAGAGTGAACACGAGGGTGGTCGCCGCGCCCACGATCGGGGCGATCGCGTCCGCGAAGAGCATGAAGAACGCCTTGCGGCGGTTGTTCCCGTAGAGACTGGTAAGGGTGTAGGTGTTGAATCCGTCGGCGAAGTCGTGGGTGATGACGGCGAGCGCGACGGCCGCCCCCATGCCGGCGCCGACTTGGAAGGCGGCGCCGAGCGCGATCCCGTCCATCAGGCTGTGGCCCACCATCGCGGCTGCCGCCGTCAGCCCCACCTGGGGCACGCGTTCCTCGCCCGCCCCGTGTGCCGCCTGGCGCACCGCGAGCAGGCGCTCCACCAGATGGGCCAGCAGAAAGCCCCCCACGAACAACAGCAGGGCGGCGGGCACTCCCGCCACGGGCCGCCCCGCCGCATCGATCGCCTCCGGCAGGAGGTCGAGACCGACCACGCCGAGCATCAGCCCGCCGGCGAAGCCGAGCACCAGGTGGCGGCGGTCGGTGACGCGTTGCGCGACCCAGCCGCCGGCCAGAGTCATCAGGAACGCGCCGAGCGCGACGAACACCGCCATGGGCCCTTGCTAGCCGATCGGGCCGGTTGCCCGCATCTCCGCCACGTCCGCCGTCTCCCCGTCTCCGCCCTCTCCTCCGCCGTCTCCCCGTCTCCTCCGCCTCTCCGCCTCCTCCCACTCTCCGTCTCCCCGTCTCCGCAGGAGCGCCGTACGCCCCGCCGGGAGTCCCGAGGACCCGGCGTCGGCGGCCCGTACGAAAGGACTGCCCGTGTCCGCAAGCGCAGGGCCCCAGGACCACTCCCCCGCAGCCGCCGCCGGGGCGGGGCTCGTCGTCGGCGTCGGCGCGCGCCGGGGCGTCCCGGGCGAGGAGGTGTCCGCGCTGATCGAACAGGTGCTGCGGACGGCGGGGCTCGCGGTCTCCGACGTGGTCGAGCTGGCCACCGTCGAGGCGAAGACGGCGGAGCCCGGCATCGTCGCGGCGGCGGCGCGGCTGGGGGTTCCGTTGCGCGGCCGGTCGGCGGCGGAACTGAACCGGGTACCGGCGCCCGGGGCGTCCGAGGCGGTCGCCGCGCTGGTGGGTACGGCCTCGGTCGCGGAGGCGGCGGCACTCTGCGCGGCGGACGAACTGGTGGTGCCGAAAACGAAATCGGCGCGGGCGACGTGCGCGGTGGCCCGGCGGAGCGGACCGCGCGCGGTTCTCCCGGAAGCGGAATCTTCAGCCGCGCCGGTGACGGGAGGCTCCGCGCCCCCCACCATGGCAGCCATGACACCCCCCACGCGGTACATCGAGAGCGGCGGCCCCGACCTGCGTCACCACGGCGACGCCGAGGTACGCGGCAGGCATCTGACCGATCTCGCCGTGAACGTCCGGACGAACACCCCGCCGCACTGGCTGCGGGAACGCATAGCGGCCTCCCTCGGCGGGCTCGCCTCCTACCCCGACGGCCGTGCGGCACGGGCAGCCGTCGCCGCCCGGCACGGGCTCCCGGTGAACCGGGTGCTGCTCACCGCCGGGGCGGCCGAGGCGTTCGTGCTGATCGCCCGGGCGCTGTCGGCCCGACGGCCGGTCGTGGTCCACCCGCAGTTCACGGAGCCGGAGGCGGCGCTGCGGGCGGCCGGGCACGAGGTGGGGCGGGTGGTGCTGCGGGCGGAGGACGGGTTCCGGCTGGACCCGGCGACGGTGCCGGAGGACGCCGACCTGGTGGTCGTCGGCAACCCGACCAACCCGACGTCCGTGCTGCACCCCGCCGGTGTGCTGGAAGCACTGGCGAGACCGGGGCGGACCCTGGTGGTCGACGAGGCGTTCATGGACGCGGTGCCCGGGGAGCGCGAGGCGCTCTGCGGGCGTACGGACATCCCGGGTCTCGTCGTGCTGCGCAGCCTCACCAAGACGTGGGGGCTGGCGGGGCTGCGGATCGGCTACGTGCTGGCCGACCCCGGGGTGATCGCCCTGCTGGAGGAGGCGCAGCCGCTCTGGCCCGTGTCCTCGCCGGCGCTGGCGGCGGCCGAGGCGTGCATGGAGCCCCGGGCTCTGGCGGAGGCGGCCTGCGCGGCGGACCGGATCGCGGTGGACCGGGCCCATCTGCTGGCGGGCATCGCGGAGTTCGGCGAGATCGAGGTGGTGGCCCCCGCCCAGGGACCGTTCGTGCTGATCCGCCTGGAGGGTGCGGCCGAGCTGCGGGAGGGGCTGCGTTCCCTGGGGTTCGCGGCCCGGCGCGGGGACACCTTCCCCGGGCTCGGACCGGAGTGGCTGCGGCTCGCCGTCCGGGACCGGGTGACGACGAACCGCTTCCTCCAGGCGCTGGACCTGGCCCTGCAGGCGCTGCCGGTGGGGGCGGGGTGAGCAAGGGGCGGTAGCCGCTCGTGGACGCCCGCGGTCACCCGTGGCGGCCCTGGGCGGTTACGGCCGGTCCGCGCGCCCGCCTGAGCGCGCGGACCGGCCGTGGACCGGCCGACCGGCCGTGACCGTCCGCTCGGTCGCCGGCCGTCTGCACGGGCGTCGGCCCGTCCGACCGGCCGTGGACCGTCTGCCGGGTCGCGGTCCGGGTCAGTCCTGGGCGCGCCTGCGGGCGAGGACGGTCGCTCCGGCGCCGAGCGCCAGCAGCAGGGCCGCGCCGCCCGCGATGAGCGGGGTGCTGGAGCTGCTGCCGGTCTCCGCGAGGTCGTCCCCGGAGACGGTGGCCGGTGAGGTGTCGGCCCCGGTCTGCGTCTTCACGTCTCCGCCGGTGCTCCCGCTGCCGGACGTGCTGTCGGTGGAGCCGGTGTCGCCCGAGGTGTCGCCGGTGGTGGCACCCGACGTGTCGCCGGTGGTGGCGGTGCCGTCCGTTGCGCCGTCACCGCTCGCGCCGCCGTCCGTGGCGCCGCCGTCCTCGTACCCGCCGTCCGTGGCACCGGAGTCGCCGGTCGCGCCGGTGTCCCCGGTCGTCGCGCCGCCGTCGCCCGAACCGCCGTCACCCGAACCGCCGTCACCGTGACCGCCGTTGCCCGAACCTCCGTTGCCCGACCCTCCGTTGCCCGAACCTCCGTGGCCGGAACCGCCGCCGGAGCCGCCGTGGCCTGAGCCCGGGGTGGTGCAGGTCGCCTCCGCGAGGGTCACCTCGCCCTGCACCTCGGCGACGTTGAGCTTGCCCGGGTTGAGGGAGATCCGCAGCTGGAGCGCGGTAGCGGCGGCGGTCTTCGACGTGGTGCCGGTCTTCGACAGGTCGAGGGTCACCGTGCCGACGTCGGGGATGTCCACCTCGGTCCGGCCGCCCGCGGTCAGCGTGATCCGCTTGCCGAGGACCGTCACGTGCCCGAGGGCGTTCGAGGACGCGACCGGCTTCCTGCCGGCCTCGCAGACGGCCTTCGAAGTGACCTTCTCGACCTCGATGAGCGGGAGGAACGGCAGGCCGGGGACCTGTACCCGGGCCTTGACGAGGTTGCTGTGCCCCTCCGCGCGGTGCTTGTCGACCGTGGCACCCGAGGTCGCGACGTCGGCCCGCAGCACCTGCACCGGACCTTCGGCCACGCCGTCCAGCCTCACGGAGAGCGCGGTCTTCTCCGCGCTCTCCGGGGCGTTGACCTCGTTGAGCGTGGCCTTGAGCGGCACGTCGACGGTCTTGTCGGCGAGCGAGACGTCGAGCGCCGCCCGGAGCACGACCGCACTCGCCCTGCCCCCGTCCGCGCCCGTCGTCGCCGGAGCTGCGGCCTGCGCGGGGAACGCGGCGAACAGGGCGACGGGAGCGGCGGCGACCGCCAGGGCAGCGAGACGGAAGGTGTTGCTGTTCAAGATGGTGGAACCCCCACAAGAGACATGGAGCCACCGGCGCCGTCCAATGGGGGACATCGCGTGCGCCGGCGGCCTCGACTCCGTGAATCTTTACGCACGAAGGGTGAACTGGCGCATACCTGGCGCTAGTTCACCCTAAAGGGGTGTTTTAGCGTACGTATTCGAATCTGGCGGCACGTGCGTTCCTCGAAGTCACCCGTTTCACCGAACGCGACGGGTAAGCCGGGGTGTTGAGCGTGCGGATCGAGCAATCACAACGAGCCGACCGCCCGATCGACACTGCCTGTCAACACCGCGCCCGCGTCGGCGCGGCATCGTGACCGCCGCCGAAAACACCGCACGCGCCAGGGGCGGAACTCGGCAGGTTCGCGGGCCCGAACGCTGCCGCAACCTGGACAAGAGCGCGGATCGGGCCGGTGGCAAGCTGGGCGCATGAGCGATGATGCGCGGCCGACCCGCCGTCACGGATACGGCCGGGGGTGGTCGCCCGTCGGGCCCGGGGGCGCCGCTCCCGTCGTGGACGCCGACGCGGACGGCGTGCGCTACCGGACTCCGCTGCGGCGCCGGAGCGTGCCGTGGCCGGAGGTGGTGGCCGTACGCGTCCACCGGACGCGCGCCGACTCCCGCCATCAGGAACGGCGTCGGGTCAGCCTGCGACTGCGCGACGGAAGTGTCCGCAACCTTCCCCGGCCCCGGAGCCACCGGACCGCGGACCCGGAATTCGACGCCTGTGTCGAGGAGTTGTGTGCTCTGCGCCGCCGCTACGGCGCCCCGGCCGGACCGGAGCATCCGCACGTCATCACCGCGCGCACCGGGGGCCACGGCCTCTTCGGGCCGGTCGCCTGGAGCGTCCCGCTGCTCGTCGTGGCGATGATCGTCGCCCTCTGGGCGGTGCCCCAGGCGCTCTCGGACGCCCGCGCGTGGCCGACAGCCGCCCCGTGCACCTCCGCGACGCCGGTCGCGGAGCGCGGCGCATGTCTGACCACGCTCCCGGGGGTGGTCGCGCGCACCGGCGCCAACCGGCACAAGAGGCACAACTACGTGTACGTCGAGTCCGGCCGGTTCACCGGGCGGATCCACGTGCCCTACGAGACGGCGCATGCGTACACCCCGGGCGACCGGGTCGAGGTGACCTTCTGGCGCGGCAGGCCGAGATCGTTCACCGGAGCGCACGGGGACTGGCACGAACACCGCGCCCCGGCAGGGCAGTTGCTGGCTCTCGCGGTGGCGCTCGCGCTCGCTGCCTGCTACCCCCTGGCCCTGGTCGTCCAGCGGGTGCGCGCACGCCGGCTGCCGGACGACGAGGTGCTTCCCTCGGCCCTCCCCTTCGCGGGGGCACTCCTCGCGACCGCCCTGTGGCTGCTCCCGCTCTGCGTCCTGCACCCCACGGACCCGCTCGGCTCCCCCGCGACGGTCACGTGGACGGTGGCGGGTACGGCGGTGTCGGCGGGGCTCCTCGTCCTGGCCTTCCGCACCAGCCGCGTCCGGACGCCCGGGCCCCTCGGAGCTGACGACACGGACGGAGCGAAGGGGGCGGAGGGGGCCGACGGGGCCGACACGGAGGAGGTGTTCCTCTCCGCGCGTTTCCTGGAGGCCACGGAGTACAACCCGTACCACTTCGGCACCCATGTGGTGCTGGGCGGCGGCGAGGTGCTCGCCGTGGCTCCGCACTCGGGTCCCGGGCGGTTCGGGGTGAGGCGGGTGCCGGTGGAGCGGCTGACCGTGGTGCGTGTGCGGCGGGTCCGGGGCGAGGACGGGGACGAGGTTTCCAGCGGCTGGCACGTCGCCGAGCTGGACGACGCGGGGACCCCCGTCCGCCTCACCGCCGCGCCTGGCGACCTGGCCCGGATCCTGCGTGCCCTGGAGCCCGTACCGAACGCCGTGGCCACGGGGGCACCCGCGCGCTGACGCCGGTCCGGCGGGGTCGGCCCGCCACCCGGTGCGGCGGGGGTCAGCCCACCACCCGGCCGTTCAGCACCACGTGGCGGGGCTCGGCCAGGGCCCGTACGTCGGCGCGGGGGTCCTCGGCGTAGACGACCAGGTCGGCCGGGGCGCCCTCGTCCAGGCCGGGGCGGCCGAGCCAGCGCCTCGCCGCCCAGGTGGTCGCGCCGAGCGCATCCAGCGGCGGGATGCCGGCCTTGACCAGCTCGGCGACCTCGGCGGCCACCAGGCCGTGCGGGAGCGAGCCGCCCGCGTCCGTACCGACGAAGACCGGGATGCCCGCGTCGTACGCCGCGCGCACGGTGTCGTAGCGGCGGGCGTGGAGCCGTCGCAGATGCGCCGACCAGCGCGGGAACTTGGCCTCGCCGCCGTCCGCCAGGTGCGGGAAGGTCGCGATGTTGACCAGGGTCGGTACGATCGCCACCCCGCGCTCCGCGAAGAGCGGGACGGTGTCCTCGGTGAGTCCCGTGGCGTGTTCGACGCAGTCGATGCCCGCCTCCACCAGGTCGCGCAGCGAGTCCTCGGCGAAGCAGTGCGCGGTGACCCGGGCACCGAGCCGGTGGGCCTCGGCGATCGCGGCTTCCACCTCCCCGCGCGGCCAGCAGGGGGTGAGGTCGCCCACCCCCCGGTCGATCCAGTCGCCGACCAGCTTCACCCAGCCGTCGCCCCGGCGTGCCTCGCGCGCGACGTACGCGACCAGGTCGCCGGGCTCGATCTCGTGGGCGTAGTTGCGGATGTAGCGGCGGGTCCTGGCGATGTGACGGCCCGCCCTGATGATCTTGGGCAGGTCTTCCCGGTCGTCGGTCCAGCGGGTGTCGGAGGGCGATCCGGCGTCGCGGAGCAGCAGGGCGCCGGCCTCCCGGTCGGTGAGCGCTTGCCGCTCGGTGGTGGCCTCGTCGACGGGGCCGTGGCGGTCGAGGCCGACGTGGCAGTGCGCGTCCACCAGACCCGGCAGCACCCAGCCCTCGACGGTGTCCGCCCCGTCCGCGCCCGGGGGCCGCTCGTAGGTGATCCGGCCGTCCACGGCCCACAGTTCGTCCCGCACCTCGTCCGGGCCGACGAGCACCCGTCCCCTCACCCGCAGCACGCGCCGGTCCCGGTCGCGGTGGTCGCGCTGGTCGCTGTGATCGCTCATGTGCGGCACTGTACGAGGCGGTCGGTACTCTCGGACCGAGCGCTGTTCGTACACAGGCCCGCATCTGTTCGTACAGAGGCCCGCAGAATGACTGACCGAACCGGAGAGAGCACCACCGTGACGCACCCCTTCCTCGACCTCGCCCCGCTCACCGCCACGCACTTCGCGGCCATCGAGAAGCGGGTGGCCGGTCTCCTCGCCACCGACCAGGACGTGGTGATCATGCAGGGCGAGGCGCTGCTGCCCCTGGAGGGCTGCATCCGGGGCGCCGCCCGGCCCGGTACAACCGCACTCAACGTCGTCACCGGCCCGTACGGCCAGACCTTCGGCAACTGGCTGCGCGACTGCGGCGCCGAGGTCGTCGACCTCGCGGTGCCGTTCCACACGGCCGTCACCGCCGAGCAGGTCGCCGCCGCCCTGGCCGAGCGCCCGGAGATCGACTTCGTCTCGCTGGTGCACGCCGAGGCCGCGACCGGGAACACCAACCCGGTCGCGGAGATCGGTGAAGTCGTCCGGGCCCACGGCGCCCTCTTCATGCTGGACGCGGTGGCCTCGGTCGGCGCGGAGCCGCTGCTGCCGGACGCCTGGGGCGTGGACCTGTGCGTGATCGGCGCGCAGAAGGCGATGGGCGGCCCGGCGGGCGTCTCGGCCGTCTCGGTGAGCGAGCGCGCCTGGGAGCGGATCGCCGCCAACCCGCAGGCGCCGCGCCACTCCTACCTCTCCCTGCTGGACTGGAAGCAGCGCTGGATCGACGGTGGCCGCAAGGCGCTGCTGCACGCCCCGGCGCAGCTGGAGATGCTGGCGCTTGAGGCGTGTGTCGAGCGGATCGAGGCGGAGGGCCTGGAGCCCCTCATGGCCCGTCACGCCGCCGCCGCCGCTGCCACCCGGGCGGGTGCGCTCGCGCTCGGCGGCGGGCTGACGCCGTACGTCCACGAGGCGCGGGACGCGGCGCCGGTCGCCACGACGCTGCGCGTGCCGGACGGGGTGGACGCCTCCGCACTGGTGGCGCGGGCGCTGCTCGCGGAGCCCTCGCTGCCGCTGATCGCGGGCGGCGGGGCGCTCTCCAAGGAGATGGTCCGGGTCAATCACTACGGGGTGGACGCGACGCGCGGAGCGGTCCTCGCCTCCCTCGCGGCGCTGGGTTCGGCGCTGGCCGAGGCCGGCCGGCAGGTCGATCTGGAAGGTGCCCGCAAGGCCGTCGAGGAAACCTGGCCGAGCGCGTGATCCACGGGGCGCGGCACATTCTCCACATGCTCCGCACTCGACCCACAAATTCATCGTCGCGGTGAATTAAAGAATGCGGGGAGCTGCTTATCGATAAGCAGCTCCCCGCATTCTTGTGCCCGGACTTCCGGCAGGTAAACGCGCCGATCCGGGAGCCACCCCGAAACGCGTTCCACATGCCGGACAGGGGATTTACGGGCTGTGACGGACTCCACAGACGGGGCGTTATGCCGGATAAATCCATCGGTAATCACCGGAAAACGCCCACCCGGCCGAGGCTGCTCGCACTCGCGTGATAACACGTTCGCCTCCGCCACCCAACCCTTTCCGGCGGTGCGATTACGAAATTTGCTGGGTAAATTCCCTGGCATGAGCGCCGCACCAGCAGACCTTGCCCGTGCCCGAATCGACTCCGCCGACCTCCATGCGCCGCACGCGCCGAGCGCATTCCTCACCGTGGACGCGCCACGGGTGGAGGACGGGGCCGCGCTGTGGCGGATCGCCCGTGACTCCGAAGTCCTCGATCTCAACTCCTCGTACAGCTACCTGCTCTGGTGCCGCGATTTCGCGGGCACCTCGGTGGTGGCCCGGGACGAACACGGCGAGCCGGTCGCCTTCGTGACCGGGTACGTACGCCCGGACCGCCCGCAGACGCTCGTCGTCTGGCAGGTGGCGGTGGACGGCGCGTACCGGGGCCGGGGGCTGGCCGCGGCCCTGCTGGACGCGCTGACCGAGCGGGTCGCGGCCGAGCAGGGGCTCGTCGCGGTGGAGACGACCGTCACGCCCGACAACACCGCCTCGAACCGGCTCTTCACCTCGTACGCGCAGCGCCACGACGTGGGGCTGGAGCGCGAGGTCCTCTTCGCCGGGGAGCTGTTCCCCGAGGACACGCACCTTCCCGAAGTCCTGTACAGCATCGGACCGTTCGGCAGCTGACGGGCGCCGCCGGCCCGACGGGGCGCCCGCGCGGCACGCGGCCGTCGTCGGCACCGCCGCACCCGCGCCTTCCGCGACCGCGTGCCGGCCCTCGCACCCTCGCCTCGTGCGCCCCAACCCCATCGCCCTCCACCCCCGTGTCCTCCACCCCCGTGCCCACCACCCCTGTGTCCCCAACCCTCAGGAGATCGCCGTGACCATCACCCCGCCCGCCCTGAGCGTCTTCGAGACCCTGGAGTCCGAGGTCCGGAGCTACTGCCGGAGCTGGCCCGCCGTGTTCGACCACGCGCGGGGAGCCCGGCTGACCGACGAGGACGGCCACACCTACCTGGACTTCTTCGCCGGGGCCGGATCACTCAACTACGGCCACAACAACCCCGTCCTGAAACGGGCGTTGCTCGACTACATCGAACGGGACGGCATCACCCACGGCCTGGACATGGCGACGACCGCCAAGCGTGCCTTCCTGGAGACCTTCCAGAACGTGATCCTGCGCCCGCGCGACCTGCCCTACAAGGTGATGTTCCCGGGCCCGACCGGTACCAACGCGGTCGAGGCCGCACTGAAGCTGGCGCGCAAGGTGAAGGGCCGCGAGTCCGTGGTCTCCTTCACCAACGCCTTCCACGGGATGTCGCTCGGCTCGCTCGCCGTGACCGGCAACGCGTTCAAACGGGCCGGTGCGGGCATCCCGCTGGTGCACGGCACGCCGATGCCGTTCGACAACTACTTCGACGGCCAGGTCCCCGACTTCCTCTGGTTCGAGCGGCTGCTGGAGGACCGCGGCTCCGGCCTGAACAAGCCCGCCGCCGTGATCGTGGAGACCGTCCAGGGCGAGGGCGGTGTCAACGTCGCCCGTGCCGAGTGGCTGCGCGCGCTCCAGGATCTCTGCCACCGCCAGGACATGCTGCTGATCGTCGACGACATCCAGATGGGCTGCGGGCGCACCGGCGCCTTCTTCTCCTTCGAGGAGGCGGGCATCGTCCCCGACATCGTCACCCTGTCGAAGTCCATCAGCGGCTACGGACTGCCCATGTCCCTCTGCCTGTTCGCCCCCGAGCTGGACGTCTGGGAGCCCGGCGAGCACAACGGCACCTTCCGCGGCAACAACCCCGCGTTCGTCACCGCCGCCGCCGCGCTCGACGCGTACTGGACGGACGGCCACATGGAGCGGCAGACGAAGGCCCGCGGCGAGCAGGTGGAGCAGACCCTGCTCTCCCTCTGTGCCGAGGAGCCCACCGCCTCCTTCCGGGGCCGGGGCCTGGTGTGGGGCCTGGAGTTCACCGACCCGGCGCGCGCCTCCGCGGTCGCCGCGCGCGCCTTCGAACTCGGGCTGCTGCTGGAGACCTCGGGCCCGCGGAGCGAGGTCGTGAAGCTGCTGCCGCCCCTGACCATCACCCCCGAGGAACTGGACGAAGGGCTGCGCACACTGGCCCGGTCCGTCCGCGAGACGGCCGCCTGACCGCCCCCGTTCCACCCTGAACCCCTCGCCTGGGCCCGGGACTTCCGGGCAGGCGGGCACCGAGTGCCCCACCGGCCGCACCAACCCGGCCGAGGCACTGGGCCATCGCCGAAGAGAAAGGCACCACACCACCGTGATCGTCCGTTCGTTCCGCGACATCGAGAACACCGACCGGCACGTGAAGTCCGCCTCCGGCACCTGGGAGAGCAAGCGCATCGTGCTCGCCCAGGAGAAGGTCGGCTTCTCGCTCCACGAGACCATCCTGTACGCGGGCACGGAGACGTCGATGTGGTACGCGCACCACATCGAGGCCGTCCTGTGCACCCAGGGGGAGGCCGAACTCACCAACGACGACACCGGCGAGAAGCACTGGATCACCCCCGGCACCATGTACCTGCTCAACGGCCACGAGCACCACACGCTCCGGCCGAAGACCGACTTCCACTGCGTCTGCGTCTTCAACCCGCCCGTCACCGGACGGGAGGACCACGACGAGAACGGCGTCTACCCGCTGCTGACCGAGGAGGCCTGACCATGACCACGTACGCGCGCACCGATCCGTACCCCTCGCGCGGTGTCACCGAGACGCTCACTCCCCGCCGGGACCCGGTCGTCTGGTCCGCGCCGGGCGCCCCGGGGCCCGTACCCGTACAGAGCCTCCTCACGTTCGAGCGGGACGGCTTCCTCGCCGTCGACCAGCTGCTCACTCCGGACGAAGTCGCGGACTACCGCGCCGAGATGGAGCGGCTGATCGATGATCCGGAGATCCGCGCCGACGAACGGTCGATCGTCGAGCCGACGTCCCGGAAAGTGCGTTCCGTCTTCGAAGTGCACCGGATCAGCGAGGTGTTCGCCCGGCTGGTCTCCGACGAGCGGCTGGTGGGCGCGGCCCGGCAGATCCTCGGCTCGGACGTGTACGTGCACCAGTCCCGGATCAACGTGAAGCCGGGCTTCGGCGCCTCGGGCTTCTACTGGCACTCGGACTTCGAGACCTGGCACGCGGAGGACGGCCTGCCGCAGATGCGGACCGTCTCCGTCTCGATCGCGCTGACCGAGAACCACGACACCAACGGCGGGCTGATGATCATGCCCGGTTCGCACCGGTCGTTCCTCGGCTGCGCGGGCGAGACGCCCGCCGACAACTACAAGAAGTCGCTCCGGATGCAGGACGCGGGCATCCCGTCCGACGAGGCCCTGTCCCGGATGGCCGACGCGCACGGCATCAAGCTCTTCACGGGCAGGGCGGGTTCGGCGACCTGGTTCGACTGCAACGCCATGCACGGATCGGGGGACAACATCACCCCGTTCCCGCGCAGCAACGTCTTCATCGTCTTCAACAGCGTGGAGAACCCGGCGCAGGAGCCCTTCCAGGCCCCGGTGCGCCGGCCCGAGTTCATCGGGGCCCGCGACTTCACCCCGGTGCGGTAGCGGAAGCCGGGCGACGGGCGGGGCGGGACGGTGTGAAACCGCCCCGCCCTTGCGGACGCGCCGGAGTCCCGCCCCGCCCGTGCGGACGCGCCGGAGTCGGAGTCGGAGTCGTGGTCCGCCGTCTCAACGGGCGGGTCCGGTCTCCACCGGGCGGGCCTCGTCACGGCTGTAGGCGGACCAGCCGCCGACGTAGAGCCGGCCCCGGCCGAGCCCGGTGTGCTCCAGGGTCAGGAGGTTGTGGCAGGCCGTCACGCCGGAGCCGCAGTAGGAGACGACCTTCGACGCGGTGTCCGCGTCCACGCCCCCGGCGGCGAAGTTGTCCCGGATCCTCTGTACCGGCAGCAGCCGGCCGAGCCCGTCCAGGTTCTCCCGGCAGGGGACGTTCGCCGCACCGGGTACGTGGCCCGGGCGGGGGTCGACCGGGTCCTGCGCGCCGACGAAGCGGTCCCGGTTGCGGGCGTCGACGGTCAGGGCCTCCGGGCCCACCAGGTCGTCGGCCTCCACCAGGGCCTTTGCGGGCCAGGCGCGTACGGAGAACTCGCCCTTTTCCGGCTTCGGTTCATCGGTCGTCAGGGAGTCGGGGTGCGCGTCGAGGTAGGCGGCGAGACCGCCGTCGAGGATCGCCGCACGGCGCCCGGTGACCCGGAGCATCCACACCAGCCGGGCCGCGATGACCCCGCCCTGGTCGTCGTAGGCCACCACGATGTCGTCGTCACCGATGCCCAGCTCCCGCATGCCCTCGGCGAACAACTCCGGTGCGGGAAGGGGGTTCCTGCCGCCCACCGGCGTGGGAGGCCCGGTCAGCCGGCGGTCGAGGTCCGCGAAGACCGCGCCGGGCAGGTGTCCCCCCTCGTACGCGGCACGCCCCGAACGCCCGTCCAGATACCACCGCACGTCCGCCAGAACCACGCGCCCCGGCAGTCCGCCCAACTCTTCGACCCGCGCGAACGGCGGGACATCCACGAGTTCAGTCATGGCTCCGGACGTTAGCGATTAGTCCACCATGTGAGCAATCATGTCCCGCATCGCGAGACGACGGTGCAGTGGGGGCGCTTGCGGGCCGGGGACGGGAGGGCGGTTCTCCAGCTCTTTGCGTCACGCCGGTGGGGTTGCCGGGTCCGGGGTCTCCCCCACGACCAAGGAGGCCCTCGCCCTCGCCCCTCGCCCCTCGCCCCTCGCCCCTGATGGTCGTCGGCCAGGGTGGGACCGAAGCGTGAGTTCGTCGTAGCGCGCGATCGCGTCGCACAACTCCTGGGCAGCCGCGAAGCCGTACCCGTCGAACGTACTGAGACGCCTCGATTCGGCCGACAGGCCCCCAGGAAACGCGCCAGGGGTCCGGCGTCGGTACGGACGAGGGGGCGGGAAGACGACCGACGTACCGTCGGCCAGGTCCAGGCGGTACGTCAGGACGCCATGCTCCTCGGCGATCTCCGGCAGTGTGAGCAACCCGACCTCCCGTGCGGCTCGGACTCCGACGATGATGTCAACCGGTAACGCCCCCTTCACGGCCCGGTGAGTACACGGTCGGCCCACCGCCGACCGTCTCGCCGCACAAAGGAACAGAGACGACCATGAACGCCGCTTTCAAGGACATTCCCTCCACCACCCTGGCCGAACTGCTGGACCGCGAGCAGGTCATGGACATCGGCGTCCGCCCGCTGTGGAACGCGCCGAGGGTCGCCGGCCCCGCATACACGGTGCGGTGCGTGCCCGGCGACAACCTGATGCTGCATGCCGCGATCTACCGCGCCGAACCCGGCTCGGTCATCGTCGTGGAGTCGGGCGACGTGGACTACGCGCTGGCCGGCGGCAACGTGTGCGCCATCGCCCAGCGGCGGGGCGTCGCGGCCTTCGTCGTCGACGGGGTCGTCCGCGACCTCGCCGAGGTGCGCGAGGCCGGCTTCCCGGTCTTCGCCCGGGGCGTCATCCCGATCCCCGGCACCAAGAAGAAGGTCGGGGCGCTCGGTGAACCGGCCCGCGTCGGCGGCGTGCTGGTGCACCCCGGAGACATCGTCGTCGCGGACGAGGAGGGCGTCGTCGTCACTCCCGCCGCCCGCCAGGAGGAGATATTCGCGGCCTCGCGGACGAAGCTCGCCGCGGAGGCCGAGCAGTCCCTCGACGCCTGGGAGGCGGACCACCGCGCCCGCATCGAGAAGGCACTGGGCGACCAGGGCTTCACCGGCTGACCGACCCCGGGGCGGGCGTACGCGGGGCCGGGCTCCGGGCGTCAGCCGCCGTACGTCCCGTACTCCGGAACGCCCGTCGGCTCGTAGACGTGCACCGCGACGCCGCGCGGGGTCGTCTCGTGGTGCAGCAGGCGCAGGCCGACCGGGGTGCCGCCGTCCGGGAACAGGCGGCGTCCGCCGCCCACCACCACGGGGGCGATCGCGAGGCGCACCTCGTCGACCAGACCGGCGGTCAGCAGGCTGTGGCCGAGCCGGGCGCTGCCGTGGATCTGGAGCTCACGGCCGGGCTGCCGCTTCAACGCGGCGACCTGGGCGGGGACGTCGCCGGACAGGATCGTGGTCGGCGCCCACCCGGCCTCGGCGAGGCTCCGGGAGGCGACGTACTTGGGCGAGCCGTTCAGGACGCGGGCGTTCGGGTGGTCGGTCATCTCCGGCCAGTCCCGCGCGAAGTTCTCGTACGTGCGGCGGCCGAACAGGAACGCGTCCGCCCTGCCGAGCCAGTCGGCGGCCACCCGCTCGAACGCCTCGTCCAGATGCGGCACGAACCAGCCGCCCCCGGTGAACCCGTCGCTGGTGTCCTCGTCCGGGGCGCCGGGCCCCTGGGAGACGCCGTCCAGCGACACGAACTCCTGCAGTACCAGCCTCATCGCGCACCACTCCTCTGATCCCGGGCTCACTCCCGGACTCACTCCGGGACTCGTTCCCGCGGGCGTTCCCGGGTTCGTTCCCGGGTTCGTTCCCGGACAGGGAAGCATCCGGCTCCCCGCTTCGGGCTCCTCGACGTGCGGCGCGCCCTCCCTTTCTACGACCAGTCGTGGAAGGTGACCCCGCCGGGGCGGGTGAGGCTGCCGCGCAGCCCTGCGGCGGGGTACTCGATCAGGTCCCCGGGCAGGTCGTGCTCGGCGAACCACCGCAGGTCGGGGCCGTGGTCATGGTCGTGGTGACGGTAGCGACCGGATCGGGTGGGGTGCCGGCGATCGCGCGCTGTACGTCCTTTCGAGTACGGCCGCCCCCGCACGCGGCAACCGTGCCCCGCCGCGCCTCCACAACCCGGAGCACGGCGGGGCACGGTCGCGTGCCGGGCGTCCTACCGGTGCGAGAACCAGCTGGCCGCGGGGAGCAGTTTCTCGTTGTAGTCGAAGAGCGCCTGGTTCTCCCATGCGTTGCCGGAGGAGGCGTCGGCCGGGTCCCAGCCGCTGCCGGTGACGGCGGTCCAGGCGGGTTCCCAGTAGACGGCGCCGAGGCCCCGGCCGCCCGGGACCGCCTCGACGACGTTCAGTACGTCGCGGAGGTTGGCGGCCTGGCCCGCAGGAGTGGCGGGGTAGCCGGTGACGAGCTGGTCGGCGGTGGCGACGTTGTTCTCCAGGCCGTCCTTGTCCGCGAGAGTGTGGGCGTAGGCGGTCTCGGCGACGAGGACAGGTCTGCCGTAGCGGGAGGCGGCGTCGTCCAGATTGGTCTGCAGGTCGGAGAGGGCGCCGTGCCAGTAGCCGTAGTACGAGAGGGCGATGACGTCGAAGGGCACGCCGTACGCGACGGCGTTGTCGAACCACCAGCGGGTGCCGGCGTTGTCGCCGCCCTTGGCGAGGTGCAGGGCGACCTTCGTGGAGGAGGAGACGGCCTTGGCGGCGTTGGCTCCGGAGGTGAGGAGTCCGGCGAGCTGGGACCAGTTGTCGGTGGAGCCCTCGGGCCAGAGCATCCCGGCGTTGATCTCGTTGCCGATCTGGACCATGTCGGCGGTGGTGCCCTGCGCCTTGAGGGCGTTGAGCACGTCGTAGGTGTGGTTGTAGACGTCGGTCTTCAGCTGGGCGTAGCCGTGGCCCGCCCAGGCGGCGGGCTTGGTCTGCTTGCCGGGGTCGGCCCAGGCGTCGGAGTAGTGGAAGTCGACGAGGACCTTCATGCCGAGCGCCTTGGCGCGTTTGGTCATGGCGAGGACGTGGACCTTGTCGTTGAAGCCGTCCGCCGGGTTCACCCACACCTTGAGGCGTACGTAGTTCATTCCGGCGGAGTGGAGCAGGGTCATGGCGTCGCCGGTGGTGCCGCTCGCGTTGCGGTAGACGGCGCCGTGGGCCTCGTTCTTGGGGAGGGTGGAGAGGTCGCCGCCCTTGACGCTGAGGCCGGTGGTGCCCGAGGTGAAGGCGAGGTCGTCGAAGTTGGCCCATTCCCCGGCGTGCGCGTCGGAGTTGAGGCTGATGGTGCAGGCGCCGCCGGTGACCTTGACGGAGGTCACCAGGCGTATCCAGGCGCCGTTGGCGGTGGGCGGCAGGTCGGTGCGCTGTTCGGCGGAGCCGCAGTTGCGCAGGGCGATGTAGGCGGAGTTCTGGCCGCCGCTGGAGCGGACCCAGGCGCTGAGGGTGTACGTGCCGTCGGTCAGCCCGGAGAGGTACTGGTACGTCTCCACCTTGTAGGCGGAGGCAGACCAGTGGCTGAGCCGGGTGGTGCCCGCGTGGCCGCCGGCCTCGGTGAAGGAGGCGGCACTCTGGCCTCCGGCGGAGTAGGCGGTCCAGCCGGTGGCGCCCGATTCGAAGCCGGGGTTGGTGACGGTGGCCGCCGCGTGGGCGGCCTGGGCGGGTAGCCCGGCGAGCATCAGCCCGCTGAGGGCGGTGAGCGCGGCGGCGGTCCGGCGGCTGCCGCGCGGGGTGCGGCGGGCCGCCGCTCCCGGTTCGTCTTGCGTCCTGCCGAACAGCGTCTTTCCGTACATCGTCGTCGATGTCCCTTCGACCGTTGTGCGGGATACGGGGGTGGTGCTGGTGGTACGTGGGGGGGGCTGGAGATGCGGAGGTGCGTTGGTGCGTTGGTGCGTTGGTGCGCCTCAGGCGTCGAGCCGTACGACCCGGACCGCGCCCGCCGGGACGGCGAGGTGTCCGGAGGCGGGCTCGCCGGTGAGGAGTTCGGTGCCGGGGGTGTCGAGCGGCACCTTGGTGTCGCCCCCGGTGTGGTTGATGACGAAGAGGTAGCTGCCGGTCTCCCCGGTGCGGCGGACCACCTCGACGTCGTACGGGAGCGAGGTGCGCGGGGCGATCCCGGCGTCCGCGCAGGCGCGGTCCAGTACGGCGTCGAGGCCGGCGCCCGAGAGCCGGGTGGAGACGTACCAGGCGGTGCCGTCGCCGAGGCGGTTGCGGGTGACGGCGGGGCGGCCGGCGGCGACCCCGTCCGCGTACGACCAGGCGGTCTCGGCGCCGCGCGGGACGACCACGTCCGACCAGAGGTCGCCGGTGAGGGCGGGGCCTTCGGGGGCGCCCTCGGGGGTGATGAGGCGGACGGTGTCGCCCTCGCCGAGCGGGGAGAACTCCTCGACGGTCAGCCCGAGGACGTCGCGCAGCACGCCCGGGTAGGCGCCGGGGTGGACGTTGTCGTCGGGGTCCACGATGCCGGAGAAGTACGAGACGACGAGGGTGCCGCCGCCTTCGACGTACCGGCGCAGGTTCTCCCCCGCCTGTTCGGTGGCGAGGTAGAGGGCGGGTACGACGACCAGCGGGTAGGCCGAGAGGTCCGCCTCGGGGTGGGCGAAGTCCACGGTGAGGTGGCGGTCGTAGAGCGAGAGGTAGAAGGCGTCGGCGCGCTCGCGGGCGTCGTGGTCCTGGCTCGGGCGCCACTCCAGGGACTGGGCCCACCAGGACTGCCAGTCCCAGACCATCGCGGCGTCGGCGACCGTGCGGGTGCCCCGGATGCCGTCGAGGAGGCCGAGGTCGGCGCCGAGCCGGGTGACCTCGCGCCAGATCCGGGTGTCGGTGCCGCCGTGCGGGAGCATCGCGGAGTGGAACTTCTCGGCGCCGCCGCGGGACTGGCGCCACTGGAAGAACATGGCGCCCTCGGAGCCGCGGGCCACGTGGGCGAGGCTGTTGCGGGCCATCTCGCCGGGGCGCTTGGCGGGGTTGCGGGGTTGCCAGTTGACGCCGCTGGTGGAGTGTTCGAGGAGCAGCCAGGGGGCGCCGCCCGCGACGGAGCGGGTGAGGTCGGCGGCCATCGCGAGGTTGACGTGGGTGCGGCGGCCGTCGGTGATCAGGTAGTGGTCGTTGGTGACGAGGTCGACCTCGCGGCCCCAGGCCCAGTAGTCGATGGAGTCGCACTGGCTGAGCGCGGTCATGAAGTTGGTGGTGACCGGGATGCCGGGGGCGAGCCGGTGCAGGATGTCGCGTTCGGCGGTGAAGTTCTCCCGCAGGGTGGCGTCGGCGAAGCGGCGGTAGTCGAGCTGCTGGGAGGGGTTGCCGACGGTGGGGGTGGTGCGCGGCGGGTCGATCTCGTCGAGGGTGCGGTAGTGCTGGCCCCAGAAGGCGGTGCCCCAGGCCTTGTTGACGACTTCGACCGACCCGTGGCGGGCGGTGAGCCAGCGGCGGAAGTGGGCGGCGCAGTTGTCGCAGTAGCAGGCGGAGACGGGGACGCCGTACTCGTTGTGGACGTGCCAGAGGGCGAGGGCGGGGTGACCGGCGTAGCGGCGGGCGATCTCCTCGGTGATGCGGGCGGCGGCGGCGCGGTAGTCGGGGTTGCTGTGGCAGATGGCGCCGCGTGAGCCGAAGGCGTACCGGACCCCGTCGCGGTTCACCGGGAGCGCTTCGGGGTGGGCGCGGTAGAACCAGGCGGGCGGGGCGACGGTCGGGGTGCCGAGGTCGACGCGGACGCCGCCTTCGTGGAGCAGGTCGAGTACGCGGTCGAGCCAGCCGAAGTCGTAGGCGCCGGGCTCGGGTTCGAGCAGGGCCCAGGAGAAGATCCCGACGCTGACCATGGTCACGCCGGCCTCGCGCATGAGCCGCACGTCCTCGGGCCAGATCTCCTCGGGCCACTGTTCCGGGTTGTAGTCGCCGCCGAAGGCGAGCCGGTCCAGACCTCGGGGAGCGGTGTGGGGCATGGGGGTCTCCTGGCGTTCTCGGCGGTGACGGCGGTCGTCCGCCGCCGGGTCGGGCGGCGGCCCGCCACCGGGCGGTACGGATGCACCCGACCGGGTCGGTCCTGGGGTGGCACCGCCGCCCTGCGGCGACGCCCCTCGGGCCGCTGTGTGCATCGGGTTGGGAACGTGCACACAGTCGATCGGCGGTGTGGAGCCAAGATAACCGCAGAGTTACAACCATTGACAAGTGTCGGTTCCGTTTCTCTACTGTGAACGCTCACAGCGCAGTTCCCGCGCTGCACCCTCGGTTCTCGTCAGGGGAAAACCATGAAGCACCGCAACGTCGCGTTGTCCACGGCCGTCGTCCTCGCCGCCTCCGCCCTCCTCACCGGCTGCGGCTCGTCGGACGACGGGAAGGGCGACGCGCCCGCCGCCGCCGGTCCCGCCCAGCTCACCTACTGGTCCTGGGCGCCCGGCCTCGACAAGGTCGCGGACATCTGGAACAAGGGCGAGGGCAAGAAGGAGGGCATCACGGTCACGGTGAAGAAGCAGGCGTCGGGCGACGACCTGGTCACCAAGATCATCACCGCGGCCAAGGCGCACAAGGCGCCCGATCTGGTGCAGGCGGAGTACCAGGCACTGCCCACGCTGGTCTCCAACGACGTCCTCGCGGACATATCGAAGGAGGCGGGCGATGCCGAGGGCGCCTTCGCGGACGGGATCTGGCAGCAGGCGACGCTGGGGACGGACGCCCTGTACGCGCTGCCGCAGGACTCCGGCCCGCTGATGTTCTACTACCGCGCGGACCTGTTCGAGAAGTACGGGCTGACCGTCCCGGCCACCTGGGACGAGTTCGCCGAGACGGCCCGCGCGCTGAAGAAGAAGGCGCCGGACACCGACCTGACGACGTTCTCCTCGAACGACTCCGGCCTCTTCGCGGGCCTCGCCCAGCAGGCCGGCGCCCAGTGGTGGACCACCGCCGACGACACGTGGAAGGTCGCCATCGACGACCCGGCCACGCGGAAGGTCGCCGACTTCTGGGGCGGCCTGGTGAAGGAAGGGGCGATCGACAACCAGCCGATGTACACCCCCGCCTGGAACAAGGCGCTGGACACCGGCAAGCAGATCGCCTGGGTCAGCGCGGTCTGGGCCCCCGGCACCCTGACCACGGCGGCCCCCGACACGGCGGGCAAGTGGGCGATGGCCCCGCTCCCCCAGTGGACGGCGGGCCAGAACGTCACCGGCAGCTGGGGCGGGTCCTCCACCGCCGTCACCAACGACTCGAAGAACAAGGGCGCGGCGGCGAAGTTCGCGAAGTGGCTGAACACCGACCCCACCGCGCTGGCCGCCCTGGTGAAGGAGTCCGGCATCTACCCCGCCGCGACCGCCGCGCAGACCGGAAGCGCGCTCGCCCAGGCACCCGCGTACTTCTCCAACCAGCCCGACTTCTACACCAAGGCCGCCGAGATCGCGAAGGGCACCGCGCCCGCCGCCTGGGGCCCGAACGTCAACGTCGCGTACACCGCCTTCAAGGACGAGTTCGCCAAGGCCGCCAAGGACCGGTCGGACTTCGGGGCGGCGCTGACCGCGATGCAGGACGCCACGGTCGCCGACCTGAAGAAGCAGGGCTTCGGAGTCTCCGAGTGACACGCGCACGCCGCAGTGGGTCGTACGGGGTCAAGAGCGCCCCGTACGCCTTCCTGGTCCCCGCCACCCTGCTCTTCCTGCTCTTCTTCGCGCTGCCCATCGGCTACGCGCTCTACCTCAGCTTCCGCCGCACCGAGGTCAAGGGCCTCGGTCTCGGCAAGGGCGCCCGCGACGAGGTCTGGGCCGGTCTCGCCAACTACACGGACGCCCTCTCCGACTCCGAGCTGCTGCACGGCGCGCTGCGCATCCTGGGGTACGGCCTGATCGTGGTGCCCGTGATGCTGGGCCTCGCGCTGCTGTTCGCCCTGCTGCTGGACACCGAGCGGGTCCGGCTGCGCGGCTTCACCCGGCTGGCGATCTTCCTGCCGTACGCCATCCCGGGGGTGGTGTCCGCGATGATGTGGGGGTTCCTCTACCTGCCCGACGTCAGCCCGTTCTTCTGGCTGCTGGACCACCTCGGGCTGCCGCAGCCGGACCTGCTGGACGGCGGGCCGCTCTACGCCTCGCTCGCCAACATCGCGGTCTGGGGCGGCACCGGTTTCAACATGATCGTCATCTACACCTCGCTCCGGGCGATCCCCGCCGAGATCTTCGAGGCGGCCCGGCTGGACGGCTGCTCGCAGTGGCAGACCGCGCTGCGGATCAAGATCCCGATGGTGGCGCCCTCGCTGGTGCTGACGTTCTTCTTCTCCATCATCGCCACCCTCCAGGTGTTCAGCGAGCCCACCACGCTCAAGCCGCTCACCAACTCCCTCTCGACCACGTGGAGTCCGCTGATGAAGGTCTACCAGGACGCCTTCGTCAACAACGACATCTACGCGGCGGCGGCCCAGGCGGTCATCATCGCCGTCGCCACCCTCGCCCTCTCCTTCGGCTTCCTCCGGGCCGCCAACTCCCGCACCAAGCAGGGTGATGCACGATGAGTACGCAGACCCTCCCGGCCACCGCCCGGACGTCCGGCACGTCCCGCGCCGGCCGCGCCCCGCGCCGGTTCGCCGCGATCCCCACCGCGGCGCTGCTGCTGGGTGCCGTCTACTGCCTGCTGCCGGTGCTCTGGGTGGTCGTGGCGTCGACCAAGTCGGGCAGCGAGCTCTTCTCCACCTTCACCTTCCTGCCCGGTTCGGGGTTCTCCGACAACGTCGCCGACCTCTCCGCGTACCGGGACGGCGTCTACTGGAAGTGGATGGGCAACTCGGCCCTGTACGCCGGGGTGGGGGCCCTGCTCTCCACGGCGGTGTCGGCGGCCTCCGGGTACGCCCTGGCGGTCTACCGCTTCCGGGGCCGCGAGTCGATCTTCAACCTCCTGCTCGCCGGGGTGCTGATGCCGCCGGTGATCCTGGCGGTCCCGCAGTACCTGCTGCTCGCCAAGGCCGACCTCACGGACTCGTACCTCTCGGTGCTGCTGCCCACCGTCCTCTCCCCGTACGGCGTCTACCTCGCCCGGATCTACGCGACGGCCGCGGTGCCGCCCGACGTGATCGAGGCGGGCCGGATGGACGGCGGCGGCGAGTGGCGGATCTTCCGCACCATCGCGCTGCCGATGATGCTGCCGGGGCTGGTCACGGTGTTCCTGTTCCAGTTCGTCGCGATCTGGAACAACTTCCTGCTGCCCTACATCATGCTCAGCGACGACGAGAAGTTCCCGGTCACCCTCGGGCTCTTCACCCTGCTCCAGCAGGGCTCGAACACACCGGCCCTCTATACGCTGGTGATCACCGGCGCGCTGCTGGCGATCCTGCCGCTGATCGCGCTCTTCCTCGTGGTCCAGCGGTTCTGGAGTCTCGACCTGCTCTCCGGCGCCGTAAAGTCCTGACCATGCCCCCAGGGGGCCGCCGGACCCGCCCCCTCCACCCGGGGCCCCGAAAACGAAAGAACACGCACCATGAGCCGCACTGAACCTCCCCCGCTCTCCGGGCAGCCCGGAAGGGGACGCCGCAGGCCGCCGACGATCCACGACGTGGCCCGCGAGGCGGGGGTGTCGCGCGGGACCGTCTCCCGGGTGCTGAACGGCGGCCACAACGTCAGTCCGGCCGCCCTCGAAGCGGTCAACTCGGCCATCCGCAAGACCGGTTACACGGTCAACCGGCACGCCCGCTCCCTGATCACCGGGCGCTCCGACTCGGTGGCGTTCCTGCTGACGGAACCTCAGGAGCGGTTCTTCGAGGACCCCAACTTCAACGTGCTGCTCCGGGGTTGTACGAGCGCGCTGGCCGCGCACGACGTCCCGCTGCTGCTGATGATCGCGGGTACGGAGGCCGAACGGCGCCGCAACATGCGGTACATCGCCGGCCACGTGGACGGCGTCCTGCTGGTCTCCAGCCACTCGGGCGACCCGGTGGTCGCCCAGCTCCACGAGGCGGGCGTACCGGTGGTGACCTGCGGCAAGCCCCTCGGGCAGGGCTCCAAGGTCAGCTATGTGGCGGCCGACGACCGGGACGGCGCCCGGGACATGGTGCGGTACCTGTACGAGTCGGGGCGCCGCCGGATCGGTACGGTCAGCGGCCCCCTGGACACCCCGGGCGGCGTCGAGCGGCTCGCCGGGTACCGCGAGACGCTCGCCGAGTGCGGGCTGCCCGTGGACGAGGACCTGATCGTCCCGGGCGACTACAGCCGGGCCGGCGGCGAGGCGGCCGGGACGCTGCTGCTGGAACGCGCCCCCGACCTCGACGCGGTCTTCGTCGCGTCCGACCTGATGGCGCAGGGTGTGCTCACCTCGCTGGAGCGGGCCGGGCGGAGGGTGCCCGAGGACATCGCGGTCGGCGGCTTCGACGACTCCCCGGCCGCGCTGGACTCCCGCCCGGCGCTGACCACGATCCGGCAGCCCTGGGACCGCATCAGCGCCGAGATGGTACGGGTGCTGCTGGCCCAGATCGGCGGCGAGGACCCGGCCGCGGTGATCCTCCCCACCGAACTGGTGCGGCGGGACTCGGCCTAGGACGTGTGCCCGCCGTCAGCCGAGCACGTCGAGCGCCCGGTCCACGTCGGCCTCGGTGTTGTAGAGGTGGAAGGCGGCCCGCAGGTTGCCCGCGCGGTCGGAGACGGTGATGCCGGCCGCACTCAACTCCGCCTGGCGCTTGCCGAGTCCGGGGGCCGCCACGATCGCCGACTCCCCCGGCACGGTGGGGTGCCCGAGGCGCCCCAGCCCCGTGCGGAAGCGCGCGGCGAGCCCGGTGGCGTGCGTGTACAGGGCGTCGGTGCCGATCTCCGCCAGCAGGGCGAGCGAGCGTTCCGCCCCGTAGTAGGAGAGGAAGGCGGGCGCCGAGTCGAACCTCCGGGCGGAGCCGGCGAGCCGGTCGATGGGCCCGTAGGTGCTGTTCTCCGTGTCCTCGGCCGCGACCCACCCCACGAAGACCGGCTTCAGCGACTCCTGCGCCTCTTCGGTCACCGTGAGGAACGAGGCGCCGCGCGGGCAGAGCAGGAACTTGAACCCGCCGGTCACCGTGTAGTCGAACTCTCCCGCGTCCACCGCCAGCCAGCCCGCCGACTGCGTCGTGTCGAGCAGCACCCGGGCCCCGTGCGCGGTGGCCGCGGCCCGTACGGCGGCGAGATCGGCGACCCGGCCGTCCGAGGACTGCACCGCGGAGAGCGCGACCAGTGCCGTGGTGGGCCGTACCGCCCCGGCCAGCTCCGCGAGCGGGGCGTACGACACCCGCAGGTCCCTCCGGTGCGCGAAGGGGGCGACCACCGAGCTGAACTCACCCTCCGGGCAGAGCACTTCGGCGTAGGCGGGCAGCGAGGCCGCGATCAGCCCGACGTGCACCGCGACCGAGGTGCCGACGGCGACCCGGTCGGCTCCGACACCGGCCAGCCCGGCGAACCCGGCCCGCGCGGCGTCCACCACCGCGAACTCCCCGGTGCCCACGGGCCCGCCCTCGGCGCAGGCCCGCGCCAGGTCGGTGACGGCGGCGACGGTACGGCGGGGCAGCAGGCCGGCGAAGGCGGTGTTGAGGTAGGTGGTGGCGGGAGCGAACTCCTCGGCTGCGGCCCGTGCCAGCGCGGTGGCTCCGCCCGTTCCGGTGGTCTCGCTCAGCGGCGTGGTCTCCATGCGCTCCAGCCTGGGACGCCCCGGCCACCGCGTCAATGAGGCAAGGGCGGCTCGCCGGGGCGACCGGGCGGCACGACAGGCCCGCCAGGCCGGACGAACCGCTCCGACCCGGTGGCCCTGGCCCGGGTCACGTCCGGCAGTCGTACTGTTCGGTGAGGCTGTCGATGCCCTCCACGACGGCAGAATGCGCGCGTCTCGCCGTGGGACCGACTGAGCCCGATGCGAAGGCGGGACGGGCGGACCGGGTCCACCCGCCCCGACGTGTTCGGCGCCGACCGGCCGTCAGGCGGTCGCCTCGCCCCGCTGCGGGACCTCGCAGGCGCCGTCGGCGTCGCAGGCGGCGGCGTCGTCCCCGAGCGGGGTGAGGGCGGTCACCTCGCGGTCCTTCCACGCCTGCTCCAGCGCCTGGGCGAACACCTCGGAGGGCTGGCCGCCGGAGATGCCGTAGCGCCGGTCGAGGACGAAGAACGGGACGGCGTTGGCGCCGAGTTCGGAAGCCTCGCGCTCGTCGGCGCGTACGTCGTCGGCGTACGCGGTCGGGTCCGCGAGCACCGCACGGGCCTCGGCCTCGTCGAGACCGGCCTCGACGGCGAGGTCGACCAAGACCGCGTCGTCGTAGACGGAACGCTCCTCGGCGAAGTTGGCCCGGTAGGCGAGGGTCAGCAGCTCGTCCTGGCGCCCGCGCGCCTTGGCGAGGTGGAGCAGCCGGTGGATGTCGAAGGTGCTGCCGTGGTCGCGGCCCTCGCTGCGGTACCCGAGCCCCTCGGCCTGCGCGTTCGCGGCGACGTTTCCCTCCATCGCGAGGACCTCCTCGCGGGTGCGGCCGTACTTCAGCGCGAGCATGTCCACGACCAGCGCGATGTCGTCCTTGGCGCGCCCCGGGTCCAGCTCGAAGGAGCGGTGCACCACCTCGACCTGGTCGCGGTGGGCGAAGCCCGCCAGCCCCTTCTCGAAGCGGGCCTTCCCGATGTAGCACCAGGGGCAGGCGATGTCGCTCCAGATCTCGACGCGCATTCTCTCTTCTCTCCAGCTCTTCCCGTGACGGGAGCTCTGCCCCGGCGGGAGCTCTTCCCCGGACGGGCTCGGTGACGCGCGCGGAGAGCCCTCCGCGCCAGGGGGAACAACACCGTCGTCCCCACCCGGATTCCCGCCGGGCACCGCGTCACGGTCCGGATCGCGGTCCTGCGGTTCCTCGTCACCCCCTGGTGTGAGACGCGCCACTCTCCGGGCGACCGGGGCCGGGCTCCCACGATCATGACCGCATGGACGCCTCCTTTCTCGGAATCGATGAGCTGACCGACACCCCGCCCGTGGCGGTCGTGGTCGACGTGATGCGCGCCTTCACGGTGGCCGCGTGGGCCTTCGCCCGGGGAGCCGAGAAGATCGTGCTCTCCGGGTCGCTGGAAGAGTCCCTGGCGCTCAAGGCCCGCCACCCGGAGTGGGTGACGCTGAAGGACGGCCCGCCCGCGCCCGGGTTCGACGCCGTCAACTCGCCGGGGCTGCTGCGCTCGGTCGATCTCGGCGGGCGGACCGTGGTGCAGAAGACCACGGCGGGTACGGTCGGCGCGCTCGCGGTCAAGGACGCATCCCTGGTGCTGTGCGCGAGCTTCGTGGTGGCGGAGGCGACGGCCGAGGTCCTGCGGACCGGCGGGAGCGGCAGCGTCACGTTCGTCGTCACCGGCGAGGACGGAAGGGCCGACGAGGATCTCGCGTGCGCGCAGTACATCGCGGGGCGGGCCAACGGGGACAGGAAGGACGCCGACGCGTTTCTCCGTCGCGGGGAGATGTCCCTCGCCGCCACCGAGCTGAGGGAGGGGGTGCGCGAGGGGGTCCACCCCGACGACGTGGAGCTCTGTCTCGAACTCGACCGTTTCCCCTTCGCCATGGTGGCGGCCCTGGAGGGCTCGCTCATGGTCCTGCGCCCGCACGCGGTGCCCGGGATCTGAGCGCTCGGTGCGGGACGGTGGTTTCAGCCGTCGCCGAGAACGAGCCGGAGCACCATGTGGGTGCCGTCGCGCGGGGTGTCGGGGTCGGCGGTCCAGCCGTGGTGGGCGTAGAAGGCCTGCGCGCGGGTGTTGGGGGCGAACACCTCCAGGCGCGCGGTGCGGACACCGGTCCGCCGCCAGGCCTCGGTGCACGCGGTGTGGAGGGCGGTGCCCACGCCCGTACGCCACTGCGAGGGGTCCACGTGCAACTGGGTGAGGGTGGTGCCGCCGTCGCGTACGGCGTGGCAGGCGACGCCCACCAGGGCGCCGCCGCGTTCCGCGCAGAGGACGGTGGCGTGTTCGGCGTCCACGGCGCGCGCCCAGCCCGCGGCGGACCGGCCGACCTCCTCGGGGCCCGCGTACTCCTCGGGGGCGAGGTGCCCGCGGTAGTAGGTGGCGCGGGCCTCGGTGTGCAGGCGGACGATCGCGTCCAGGTCGGCGGGGGCGGCGGTGCGGATGAGGAGGGACATGCCTGAGGGGACGCGGGGCGCGCGGGACCGGTTCCACGCGGGGCGCGTACCGGCGTGCGCTACGGGCGCGCGAGACCCGTCGTACCGGCGTGCGCTACGGATGCGCGACACCACGTCGTACCGGCGTGCGCTACGGGCGCGCGACACCGCGTCGTACCACCGTGTGCCCGGAAACCCGCGTCCGTAGAGTCCCGTGGATGAGAACCGGCACCGCCCAGACCCGTCTCGTCGTGCTGCGCGGGAACTCCGCCTCCGGGAAGTCGGCCGTCGCGGCCGGGGTACGGGAGCGGTTCGGCCGGGGGGTGGCGCTGGTGGGCCAGGACAACCTGCGGCGGACCGTGCTGCGGGAGCGCGACCGGCCCGGGGCGGCGAACATCGGCCTGATCGACGCGGTCGCCCGGTACGCCCTCGACGCCGGGTTCCACGTCGTGCTGGAGGGCATCCTGTACGCCGACCACTACGGCGGGATGCTCGCCCGGCTGCGGGCGGACCACCGCGGTCCGACGCACGGGTACTACCTGGACGTGCCGTTCGAGGAGACGCTGCAAAGGCACGCCACCAAGCCGATCGCCGAGGTGGTCGGGGCGGACGACCTGCGCTCCTGGTACCGCCCGCTCGACCTGCTGCCGGGCGGTACGGAGACCGTCGTCGGCGCTTCGAGCGCGCTGGCGGACACGGTGGACCGGGTGCTGCGGGAGACGGGGCTGGACCGGCTCCCGGCGGTGGACCGCTGAGGGATCGCCGGTCCGGCGGGCGCGTGCGGCTGCGGGTTCACTGCCCCACGCGTCCGTCGACGCACTCGCGCAGCAGGTCGGCGTGGCCGCAGTGGCGGGCGTACTCCTCGATGCGGTGCACCAGCAGCTCCCGGACCACGACGCCCTCCTTCCCGATCCGCGCACCCGGGTCAGGGTGTCCGGCCAACGCCGCGTCGGTCGCCGCCTGTTCGCGTGCGAGGTCGGCGTACGCGCCGTCCACCGCGGACTGTTCGGCGACGGCTCCGTCGAAGTCGCCGTCGCGGACCCCGTAGAGCTTCGGCAGCGGGTCGCCGTCGGTGATCCAGTTGCGCCAGTCGCGTTCGACCTCGGCGAGGTGGCGCACCAGGCCGAGCAGCGACATCGTGGACGGCGGAACGGCCCGGCGCGCCAGCTGCTCCGGGTCGAGCCCTTCGCACTTCATGGTAAGGGTGAGGCGGTAGTTGCGCAGGTACTCCTGGAGGGTGGGGAGTTCACCGTCCGGGCCGTTCCCGTCGTTCTCGCGCGGGTCCTTGTCGGGGTCGGTCCACATGTCGGGGTGGACGGCGGCCTGGGTCCAGCGTTCGGGCTGCTCGGTCATGGGCCGCATGATCGGCCACCGGGCTGCGCCGTGCCAGCGAATTTCCGCCGGAGGATCCGCCACTCCGGGCCGGGCTCGGGGAAGTTCACGTGCGGGGCCGGCCCCTGCCCGCCGGACGGAGGCGGTGGGCAGGGGCCGGGGTGCGGGTGGGCGGGCGGCGGTCAGCTGCCGTCCCGCAGGTCGGCAAGGCCCTCCGCGCGGAAGGCGATCTCGTCGAAGGACACCTCGCAGCCGTCGCCGACGGGCGCCTGGACGAGGAAGCCGACCTGCGCGGAGGCCGTGCCCTCCGGGTCGCCGAGGGCGAAGACCCGGACGAAGGTCCAGGTGACGCCGTCCGGCGAGGCGTGGAAGGCGAAGGCGCCGCCGTTGCGGGTGAGGCGCAGCCAGAAGGTGTCGCCGTCCACGGTGAAGGAGTTGACGTCGTCGGAGACGCCCCGGGTGACCACCGTGCAGATGGTGGGGACGGCGGGCGAGAGTTCCAGGCAGATCTTCGCCCAGTCGTGGTGCCCGACGTGCAGGTAGAGGACCCCGGCGTCGTAGGCGCCGGCGAAGCCGACCTTGACCCGGGCGAGCAGCTGGAAGTCGCCCGCGGGCGCGGTGCCCAGCAGGCGCGGCGCGTCGCTCGCCGATTCGAGGGAGTCGCCGCCGGGCGGTACGAAGCGGTCCTGCCGGGCGCCCGCGCGGCCGGTCAGTACGCCGTCCTCGTAGGTCCACTTGCCCTCGGGGCCGAACGGCTCCAGCTCGAAGGGGAGTTCGGGAAGTCTCAGGGTCATGGCCGTCATCCGTTCACCCGGCGGGGCAGGCCCAGCGGGTTGTCGTCGCGAAGCTCGGGCGGGAGGAGGGCCTCGGGGGTCGACTGGTACGTCACCGGGCGCAGCCAGCGTTCGATGGCGGTGGCGCCGACCGAGGTCGAGGTGGAGGTGGTGGACGGGTACGGGCCACCGTGGTGCTGGGCCGGGGCGACGGCGACGCCGGTGGGCCAGCCGTTGACGAGCACGCGCCCGGCGAGCGGGGTGAGGGAGGCGAGGAGTCCGGCGGCGGCGCCCCCCTCCTCCTCGGTGGAGATGTGCAGGGTGGCGGTGAGGTTGCCGGGGAGGCGGCCGAGCACGGCGGCGACCTCGTCCTCGGAGGCGTACCGGGCGACGACGGTGACCGGGCCGAAGCACTCCTCCAGGAGCGCTTCGTGGGGGCCGTCCTCGGCGAGGCGGGCGGCCGGGACGGTGAGGAAGCCGGGGGCGACGGCGTGTTCGCCGCCGTCGCCCGGGGTGACGGGCGCCGCCACGTCGGGGAGGGCGGCCCGGTCGCGTACTCCGGCGATGAAGGCGTCGCGCATCCGGTGGTCGAGCATGACGGCGGGGACGGTGTCGCCGACGGTCGCGGTGAGGGTCTTCACCAGTGCGTCGCCGCTCTCGCCCTCGGGGACCAGGACCAGGCCGGGCTTGGTGCAGAACTGCCCGACGCCCATGCTCATGGAGGAGCCGAGTCCGCTGCCGATCTGCTCGCCGCGCTCGGCCGCCGCGGCCTCGGTGACGACGACGGGGTTGAGGGAGCCGAGCTCGCCGTGGAAGGGGATGGGGGCGGGGCGGGCCGCCGCCGCGTCGAAGAGGGCGCGTCCGCCGCGGATCGAGCCGGTGAAGCCGGCCGCGGAGATCAGCGGGTGGCGGACGAGTTCGACGCCGGCCTCGAAGCCGTGCACCAGCTGGACGACGTCCTCGGGCAGGCCGTGGGCGGCGGCGGCGCGGCGGAGCAGGGAGGCGCTCAGTTCGGAGGTGGCCGGGTGGTCGGGGTGGGACTTGACGACGACCGGGCAGCCGGCGGCCAGTGCGCTCGCGGTGTCGCCGCCGGGGACGGAGAAGGCGAACGGGAAGTTGCTGGCCGCGTAGACGGCGACGACGCCGAGCGGGATCTTCCAGCGGCGCAGGTCGGGCCAGGGCGGGGTGCGGCCGGCGTCCTCGTGGTCGATGTGGATGTCGAGGAAGGCACCCTCGTCGACGACCTCGGCGAAGGCCCGCAACTGTGCTGCGGTGCGGGCGAGTTCACCGGTCAGCCGGGGCGCTCCGAGCGCGGTCTCGGCGTCGGCGGTCGCGACGGCGGCCTCCTCGGCCCCGGCGAGCAGGTCGGCCGCGGTGCGCAGGAAGGCGGCGCGTACGGTGCGGTCGGCGAGGGCGTCGCGGACGGCGTGCGCCGCCCGCACCACGCGGTCGACCTCCTCCGCGCTAGCCTCCACCGCAACCTGCTCGCGCGGGTTCCCGGTGCGGGGGTCGACGCTCCAGACTGGTGCTGCTGCCACCGTTTTCCCTTCCGTACTGTCTGCCACACGCCAGGAAGTTGTTCGGTATTCTGAACAGCGTTCCTCATCGTGAATGTCCTGGAACTCTATTTCCGGGCGTTCCGCGTTGGCAAGAAGTCACAGGCAAGAAGTCACAGCGAAGTCACGGGATTTCGACGTAAGTGGAAGGGGCGAGGGCGATGTCGGCTGCCGAGTCTGGTGGGGCGCAGGTCAAGTCCGCGGTACGGACGGTGGAGCTCCTCGAATACTTCGCGGGGCGCCCCGGGATGCACTCCCTCGCCGCCGTGCAGGAGGCGGTGGGCTACCCCAAGTCCAGTCTCTACATGCTGCTGCGCACCCTCGTCGAGCTCGGCTGGGTGGAGACCGACGCCACCGGCACCCGGTACGGCATCGGGGTGCGCGCCCTGCTGGTCGGCACCTCGTACATCGACGGCGACGAGGTGGTGGCGGCGGCCCGCCCCACGCTCGACCGGCTCTCCGACGACACCACGGAGACCATCCACCTGGCCAGGCTCGACGGTACCAACGTGGTCTACCTCGCGACCAGGCAGTCCCAGCACTACCTGCGCCCCTTCACCCGCGTCGGCCGCCGGCTGCCCGCCCACTCCACCTCGCTGGGCAAGGCGCTGCTGGCCACCCACAGCGACGAGCAGGTGCGCAAGATGCTCCCCGAGACGCTCCCGGCACTGACCGAGCACACCCTGACCGACCGCGAGCAGCTCATCGAGGAGCTGCACACCATCCGCGAGCAGGGGTACGCGGTGGACCGCGAGGAGAACACCCTGGGGCTGCGCTGCTTCGGCGTGGCGATCCCGTACCGGACGCCCTCGCGCGACGCCATCAGCTGCTCGGTGCCGGTCGCCCGGCTCACCCCCGCCCACGAGCAGACGGTGAAGGACGCCCTCTTCGACGCCCGCGACCGGCTGACGCTGGCGACCCGCCGCCTCTGACGGGGCGCATCCCCGGAACACCGGCCGGGCCGTCTGAGAAACCGGTGAGAAGCGGCACGACCGGGAACATCCGCCGCTCCCCCGTTCGTCCCACACCGGGATGAACAAGACGATCAGGCGTACTTCGGTCTTCTGCCTGCTCCTGGTGCTCGCGCTGCTGGCGCGGGCGAGCTGGGTGCAGGTGTACGACGCGAAGGCACTCGCGGACAACGGCAACAACCGGCGGAACACCATCGCGCGGTACGCGCAGCCGCTCGGTGACATCATCGTGGCCGGTTCCCCGGTCACCGGATCGCAGAGGACGGAGAGCGGAGATCTCGCGTACAAGCGCACCTACGAGAACGGCGCGCTCTACGCGGCCGTCACCGGCTACGGCTCGCAGGCGTACGGCTCCACCCAGCTGGAGGGCATCTACGGCTCGGTGCTCGACGGCACGGACGACCGGCTGAAGGACCCCGCCGGCGTGATCACCGGCGAGCGGGCCGAGCCCGGCGACGTGGTGACGACGATCGACCCGGACGTGCAGAAGGCCGCGTACGAGGCGCTCGGCGACGACAAGGGGGCGGCGGTCGCGATGGACCCGAAGACCGGCCGCATCCTCGGCATGGTCTCCACCCCGTCGTACGACCCGTCGACGATCAGCGGGACCACGGACCAGGACGCCTGGCAGAAGCTGCTGGACGACCCCGACAAGTCGCTGGTCAACCGCGCGCTGCGGCAGCCACTGGCGCCGGGTTCGACGTTCAAGCTGGTGGTGGCGTCGGCCGCGCTGGAGAACGGCCTGTACGACTCCGTGGACCAGGCCACCGACAGCCCCGACCCCTACACCCTGCCCGGCACCACGACCGTGCTGCGCAACGAGAGCGCCTCCGCGCCCTGCGAGAACGCCACCTTGCGCACGGCGCTCCAGTACTCCTGCAACAACGTCTTCGCCAAGGTGGCGGCCGACCTCGGCCAGGAGAAGCTGCGGGCGATGGCGGAGAAGTTCGGGTTCGACGTGGAGAAGCTCGACGTGCCGGTGCGTGCCTCGGCGAGCGTGTACCCGAAGGAGATGGACAGCGCGCAGACCGCGCTCACCGGCATCGGCCAGTTCGAGGTCACGGCCACCCCCATGCAGATGGCGATGGTCTCCGCGGCGCTCGCGGACGGCGGTGAGCTGGCCGCCCCGCACATGGTCTCCTCGGTGACCGACGGCAAGGGCACGACGCTCCAGGAGTACCCGGACGGCGACACCGAGCGCGTGGTGTCAAAGCGGACCGCCGCCCAGTTGCGCAGCGCGATGGTGACGGTGGTCGAGGACGGTACGGGCACCAACGCGCGGATCGACGGCGCCGAGGTGGGCGGCAAGACGGGTACGGCCCAGAACGGCGTGGACAACGGGAACACCCCGTACGCCTGGTTCACCGCGTACGCCAAGGACGACGCCTCCGGCAAGGAGGTGGCGGTCGCCGTCGTCGTGGAGGACTCGGGGGCGGCCCGCTCCGAGGTCAGCGGCAACGGCCTGGCGGCGCCCGTCGCGCAGAAGATGATGAAGGCGGCGCTCGCGCGGTGACGCCCCGCGGTGTCGGTCCGGCTCCCCCGCGGAGGGAGCCGGACCACGCGGGTCAGCCGTCCTCGCGTCCGGGCCTCACTTCACGCCGAGCAGTTGCTCGACCGGGTCGATCGCGAAGTACACCACGAACAGGGCGGAGGTGGCCCAGAGCAGCCAGTGGACCTCCCGTGCCTTGCCGAGCGCCGCCTTGATCACGACGAAGGCGAGGAAGCCCGCGCCGATGCCGTTGGTGATGGAGTAGGTGAACGGCATGACGGCGATCGTCAGGAACGCCGGGATGGCGATCTCGTAGCTCTCCCACTCGATGTGGCGGACCTGCGCCATCAGCAGGAAACCGACCGCGATGAGCGCCGGGGCCGCGGCCTGGGCCGGGACGACGGTGGCCAGCGGGGTCAGGAAGAGCGCGACGGCGAAGAGGGCGCCGGTGACCAGGGAGGCGAAACCGGTGCGGGCGCCCTCGCCGACGCCCGCCGCCGACTCGATGTAGGCGGTGTTGGAGGAGGCCGAGGCGGCTCCGCCGACGGCGGCGGCGGCTCCGTCGATGAGGAGGACGCGGCCGATGTTCGGGACGTCGCCCTTCTCGTCGAGCAGCCCGGCCTCCTGGGAGACGCCGACGACCGTGCCCATGGTGTCGAAGAAGTCGCTGAGGATCAGGGTGAAGATCAGCAGGACGATGGTGACCACGCCGACCTGCTGGAAGGCGCCGAAGAGGCTGAAGGAGCCGACGAGACCGAAGTCGGGTGCGGCGACGAGGTCTTCGGGGACCTCGGGGACGGTCAGGCCCCAGGCGGTCGGCGCGATGTCGGCGACCGAGTTGACGACGACGGCCAGCACGGTGCTGACCACGATGCTGATGAGGATGGCGCCCTTCACCTTGCGGGCCATCAGGGCGACGGTGAGCAGGACACCGACGCAGAAGACCAGCACCGGCCAGCCGGTGAGGTGGCCGACCGAGCCGAGCTGTACGGGGGTCGAGCCGGTCTCGCCGGGGATACGGGTGACGAACCCGGCGTCGACGAAGCCGATGAACGCGATGAAGAGCCCGATGCCGACGCTGATGGCCTGCTTGAGGGCGGGCGGGATCGCGCGCATCACGGCTTCGCGCAGGCCGGTGACGACCAGGACGCAGATGATGAGCCCTTCGAGGACGACCAGGCCCATCGCGTCGGGCCAGCTCATCAGCGGGGCGATCTGGAACGCGACGACCGCGTTGAGGCCGAGTCCGGCGGCTATCGCGAGCGGGAGGTTGCCGCCGAGCCCCATGATCGCGGTCATCACGGCGGCCACCAGCGCGGTGACGGTGACGAGTTGGGGCGTGGAGAGGTGGGCGCCGAACTTGTCCTCGGCCGAGCCGAGGATGATCGGGTTGAGGACCAGGATGTACGCCATCGTGAAGAAGGTCGCGAAGCCGCCGCGCACCTCGCGGGCGAGGCTCGATCCGCGCGCGGTGATCGCGAAGTAGCGGTCCAGCGCGTTCCGGGGCGCCGCGGCCGGGCCGGTGGCCGGCGTGGTCTCCGCTGCCGCCGGCGCTTGGGGTGCTTCGGGGGCCGCTGGTGCCTGTGGTGCTTCCGGTGTGTCCGGCATGGCGCTCCTCGGGGTGTGAGTGGTCTGCGGGGTGAGTGACGACATGTTCCCCCGTGGAAAGGGGGTTCAGGTTTTCGCCGTGTTACGCCTTACTTGGAGTGACACCCGCTTCACAGCGCTTCCGAGGCGCGCTGGTACGCTCTCGCACCGCTCGCACCCCTGGGTGCCGTTGAGGGAACGTACACAGCCACGCGGTTCGCGTACAGGGATTCGAGAGCAGGGAGAGGTACCCGTGGGCACTGTGGTCGACGCTGCCGCTGCCGCCGAGTTCCATCAGTTCTTCGAGGCGCACTACGCCGAACTGGCTCGTCTCGCACACCTGTTGACAGGCGAGGCGGATGCGGCCGATGATCTGGCCGCCGACGCTCTGATGGCCCTCTGGCACCGCTGGGACCGGATGAGGGAGGCCGATCATCCCGTCGCGTACGCGCGCGGGGTCGTCGCCAACCTGGCGCGGACCCGGATTCGGGGCGCGGTGCGCGAGCGCCGCCGGATCGCGCTGTTCTGGGCACCGCGCGCCGGGTCCGGCGACGGGTTCGCCGTCGACGACCCCGACGTCACCACCGTGGTGGACGTGCAAGAGGCCCTGCGTAAGCTGCCGTTCAGGAAACGGGCCTGCGTCGTGCTGCGGCACGCGTTCGACCTGTCCGAGCGGGACACGTCGTTGGTCCTCGGGATATCGGTCGGTACGGTCAAGAGCCAGACCTCCCGGGGCTTGGCGGAGTTGCAGCGGCTGCTCGGCCCCGAGGCGGGTCCGGCTCCGGCGCGGGTGGCCGTGGCGGGGCAGCCCGGCGGAGGAAGGCATTGATGGACGAGGAGCTGCGGGAGCGTCTTCGCGGTGCGGCGCTGGAGCACCGCCCGGACCGCGAACGGATGTGGGCGCGGATCGAGCGCGGGATGAGTCAGGACCCGCCGCCCGGACGCGTGGCACGCCCGCCGCGCGCGCCGATGCCGAGGCTGCGGATCGCGGCAGCGGCGGCGGCGGTCTGCGGGGTCCTCGTGGCGGTCCCGCTCGCCGTCGCGTGGACGGCCCGCGACGGTGGCTCCGGGCAGCCGGTGGCAGCCGCACCGAGCCGTACGGCGAAGGCGACGGCGCCGGCGCCCGCCCTCTCCGGGGAGCGCGGCGCCCAGCTCCCGGCGGCCAACGGCCCGGTGTCCACCCGCGGCATGGTGGACCCCGGGTCGAACGCGTACTGGGCGCAGAGCGACGTGCTGGTGACCGCGTCCCGGCCGCTCACCTCCCTCACGGTGGAGCTGCGGGTCGCGCTGACCGGCGGGGTGACCAAGACGGACGCGTGGACGTCCGGCCACAAGGAGGACTACACGCTCTCGATCGGCGAGGAGGGCGGCTTCCTCGTGTTCCGCTGGACCCTGCGGCCGGGCCGTACCGTCCCGGCGGCCACCCTCACCTTCGCGGGGCAGTACAACCACGCGGAGGGCGAACGGGACGCGAGCGGCGACGACTTCACGGTGCGCAGCACCTTCGACACCGGCATCTCGGCGAGCGGCGGGGTGTTCTCGCCCGACGGCTGAGCAGGGCCCGCTCCGGTCCCAGGGCCCGGCCCGAGACCGGGCCGGGCC
>NZ_JBHWYX010000032.1:0-96909 GCF_042728795.1 Streptomyces sp. NPDC060184 | reverse complement strand
GCCCCGTCCTGCCCGGACGGGGCCGTCGCGCTGATGGACGCCAGTCTCCGGCGCAGCGCCCCGGCCAGCGGGGACCCGGCCGGCCCGAGCCCCGCGACGGCGTGCCCGAGGTTGTGCGGCACGACCGGCCCCTCCAGCACGGCGGCCAGCACCGGCAGCGCCCGGGGGTCGCCGACGTTGGCCAGCGCCCGCACCGCCGGGTCCAGGCTCGGCTGCCCGTGGTCCCACAGCCGGACCCAGCTCTCCGGGGCCACCGCCACCCGCGCCGCCAGCGCGTCCGCGGCCGGTGCGGCGAGCGTGTGGACGTCGGCCAGCAGATGCGCGGCGGCGTCGCGGAGCCGGGGATCGGGCTCGGCGAGCTGTTCCCCGACCAGCCGCACCACCTCGTCGTACGAGCCCCGCCACGCCCGGATCAGCCCGTCGCTCATCCGGACCGCGTCCAGCCGCTGCCCCTCGTCCGGACTGCACAGCTGGTCGGCGAGGAGCGCCACCCGGTCCTCCACCCGGTCGCCGAGCGCCCCGTGCAGGGTGCGCAGCAGATCGGCGGCCCAGGGGGCGCCCCGCCCGGCCGTCTCCGCCGCGTGCAGGGCGCGCAGCTGACCGATCAGCGTCGGCGACTGGGCTCCCTCGCGGGCCGCGGCCTCGGCGGCGGCCCGCGAGGCCGGGCCGGACGGAGGATGCGCCGCGCGCAGGTCGCGCAGCAGGGCCGAGACCCTGGGCACGATGTCGACGGGGAGCGCGCCGGGCGCGCACCGCGCCAACTGCGCGAGGGCCGCCAGCCGGAGGCCCGGCGCGTACTCCTGCATCGCGAGACGGCTCAGCCAGTGCGCCGCCGCGTCGGCCACCGTGTCGTGGCGCAGGGCGAGCCGGCCGGCCGCCTCCACGAGGGCGAGCCGCACCTCCTCGTCCTGCTCCACCGGCAGCCGCTTCCGCAGCAGTGCGAGACAGCGCTCCGGTTCGGTGTGGAGCGTGGCGAGCGCCAGCGGGGCCGCGAGCCGCACGCCGCGGTCGCGGTCGTCCAGCAGCTGGACGAAGACCTCCGCCCCGGCGCAGACGGCCGCCGCGGCCATGGCGTAGTTGGCGGCGCCCTCGATCTCGTCCTCGTCGAGTTCGTCCTCGTCGTCCTCGTCCAGCTCGATGCCGCCGATGCTGGTCAGCAGCTCCACGATGGTGCCGCGCTCGGACACCGAGGGGTCGGCGGCCAGCTCGAAGAGGAACGGGATGCACGCGAGCGTGCAGGCGTACACGTCGCCCTGGTGGTGGACGGCGCCGTACATCCCGTCCAGCGCGCGTTCGCGTTGCGCCGGGTCCGCGGAGGCCAGCCCCGCCAGCAGCGCCGGAACATCGTCTGCCGGTCCGTAGGCATGCCGCATCGAGGCCCAGTCCACCTCGTCGATCCCCGAGAACACTCCGGCCATCCCCTCCCCGATCACGACGCTCAACCGCTGCGACGGCGCGTGGCCGGAGTTGGTTCCCGGAACGACCCACGCCCGCCTCGCACCGAGTCTGCCCCAGGTCCGCGGTGGTCCGCCCGGGGGACGGGCCTTTCCCGCCGCCGCGGCGCGGGGCTGTGGGAGACCTGTGGTGCGGGAGGTCCCCGAGGCGGCCCGTGGGGGCGGCCGGGCGCCGTCACGCGCCGTCACGCGCCGGGGCGGCGCCCCCGGCGGCCGGCGGGCAGCGGACGGGCCCGGTTCGGGTTGATGAGCGGCCCGAGCAGGTCCCCGTACGTCTCCAGGCGTGCGGCCATGTCGCCCGCGAGGAACACCAGCTCCTCCGGGGCGCCGCACGCCTCGATCTCCTCCCAGGTGACGGGCGCGGAGACGGCCGGTCCGGGGCGGGCGCGGAGGGTGTAGGGGGTGGCGGTGGTCTTCGCCGCCGCGTTCTGGCTGAAATCGACGAACACCTTCCCCGGCCGCAGATCCCGCTTCATCCGGTGGACGACCAGATCCGGCAGCGCCGCCTCCGCCTCGACCGCGAGCTTCTTCGCGTACGCCGTCACCTCGTCGGACGGGGTGGGCTCCAGGGGGACCAGCAGATGCAGGCCCTTGGCGCCGGAGGTCTTCCCGTACGCGAGCAGCCCGTCGGCCGCCAGCCGCTCGCGCAGCCAGCCTGCGACCGCGCAGCACTCGACCACGCTCGCCGGGGCGCCCGGGTCCAGGTCGAAGACCATCCGGTCGGCGATCCCCGGTGCGTCCGCCTGCCACTGCGGGGTGTGGAACTCGACCATCAGATTGGCCGCCCACATCAGCGAGGCCAGGTCCTGGACCATGACCTGGGCCGCCTCCCGCTCCCCCCGGTGCGGGACGCGCGCCGTACGCACCCAGGCGGGTGTACCGGGCGGCGGGTTCTTGGAGAAGAAGTGCTGGCCCTCCGCACCGTCCGGATACCGCAGGAAGGAGACCGGCCGGTTGTACAGATGGGCGAGCAGCGCCCCCGCGACCGTGGCGGCGTAGTAGTGCAGCACCTCGCCCTTGGTCGTGCCGGTGGCCGGGTACACCACCTTGTCCAGGTTGCTGAGCGCCAGGCGCCGCCCCTCCACCTCCGTGATCGGCGTCATACGATAAGAATCACACGAATCGCCCGAAGTGTGCGCAATGTGCCCGGAGCCCGCAGGGCGGGGCCGCCGGAATCGCCGGGGCGTGGTCGTCGGAAGGGGTCGCACGTGAGCTCCATGAGGTCCATCTGGAACGGCGCGATCTCGTTCGGGCTGGTCAGCATCCCGGTCAAACTGATGAACGCCACCGAGAACCATTCCGTCTCCTTCCGCCAGGTGCACCTCACCGACGGCGGTCGCATCCGCTACCGCAAGGTCTGCGAGGTCGACGAGGAGGAGGTGACCTCGGCCGAGACCGGCAAGGCGTACGAGGACGCGGACGGCACGCTCATCCCGATCACCGACGAGGACCTCGCCTCGCTCCCGCTCCCCACGAACAAGACGATCGAGATCCTCGGCTTCGTCCCGGCCACCCGGATCGACCCGCTCCAGATGGACACCGCCTACTACCTCTCCGCCAACGGGGTCCCGGCGGCGAAGCCCTACACCCTGCTGCGCGAGGCGCTCAGACGGAGCGAGAAGGTGGCCGTCGCCAAGTTCGCGCTGCGGGGGCGGGAACGGCTCGGGATGCTGCGGGTGGCCGAGGACGTGATCGTGATGCACGGCCTCCTGTGGCCGGACGAGCTGCGCTCGCCCGAGGACGTCGTACCGGACGCGGCGACCAAGGTGCGCGACGCCGAACTCGACCTGGCCGACGCTTTGATGGACACCCTCGGCGGGGTGGACCTGGACACGCTCCACGACGACTACCGCGAGGCGGTGGAGGAGCTGGTCGCCGCGAAGGCCGCGGGCGAACCGCTGGAACCCGCCCACGAGGAGGACACCGGCGGCAAGGTCATCGACCTGGTCGCCGCCCTGGAGAAGAGCGTCCGCGCCGCCAAGGAGTCGCGGGGCGACGGAAAGGGCGACGGGGAGGGCGGGGGCGACGGGCCGGACGGCAAGGTGGCCGACGTCCACCCCATCGGGCGGACCACCCGCCGCACGCCGACCGGCAAGAACGTCTCCCGCTCGGCCGCCCCGGACTCCGGCAGGTCGCAGCCGAAGGAGACCGGGGCGAAGAAGTCCACGGCCGGGGGGACGGCACAAAAACCGGCGGCGAAGAAGGCTCCCGCGAAGAAGACGTCCGCGAAGAAGACCGCTGAGGGGAAAGCGGGGACGAAGGCGACTGCGAAGAAGGCCCCCGCGAAGAAGGCCCCCGCGAAGAAGGCCTCCTCCGCCAAGAAGACGGCGGCGGGCAAGAGCGCTTCGGGCAGGCGGACCTCGCGTTCCTCCGCCTGAGCGCGAGCACTGAGAGCCCGGAGCGCCCGGAGAGCTCGCGGCCTGCTTCCCCGGCCGTACGCCTCCCGCCTCACCCCTCCGCCGTACCCACCGGGCCGGTCAGGCGATGTCCGCCGGGTCGATCGACGGCAGGTCCAGCGACGGCAGGTCCAGCCCGTAGGGGTCGTCCTGCTCGACGACGTACGTGCACGAGGTGTAGGTGTACCCGGGCTCGATCTTCGAACCGTCCGCGTAACTGTCCACGGCCGCGTTCGCCCCGGTCCCGTGCTTGTACAGGAAGTGGTAGTCGCCGGCGGGCAGTCGCAGCCGCGCCTTCGGGTAGCTCTTCCCGCTCGCCCGGCAGGCGTGCTGGTTCCCGTCGGCCGTGCTGTCGTACCGCCCGCAACTCCCGCACGCCTTCAGGGTGACGGTGCCGGTGACCGGCCCGGTGTAAAGGACCTCCACCGTGTTGGGCGCGTCGTTGCTGATGACGAGCTCCATCGTCGGGCCGCCCGGCCGTTTCGCCGGTGGCAGCTTCTCCCCGGCGGCGGGGCGGTTCTCGGCGATCTCGGCGGCTATCGAGATGTTCCGCGCCTGCCCGCGCCGCCCGTCGTCCCCGTACGTGTCGGCGAACCCGGTCAGCGTGGAGCGCGCCTCGTCGAACTTCTTCTCCCTGAACTGGTCCACCCCGCAGGCGTACACCCCGTCCTGGACGCCCCGGTCCGCGCGGGCGGCCGAGGCCTTGAGTGCGTCCCCGGTCAGCGCGCCCACGGTCGTGCCGATGCGGCGCAGCGTCTCCGTCACCGTGCACGGCTCGGCGCCGCCCAGCTTCCCGGCCTCCTCGGCGATCCGCGCGTCGACGGCCGCGGCCACCTTCCCGGCGGCGGCCGAGTCCGGGAACGTCCGCTGGAGCTCGGCGAGTTCGGTGCCCTCGGAGGCGGAAGCGGCGTCGGTGCCGAGCTTCGACATCCCGCACGCGTACAGGGACTCGGACAGCGGCTCGTCGGGCCACTGCGCGAGACTGCCCAGCAGTTCGGCGTCCGCGCCCCTCGGCAGGGTGCGCAGATGGCGCAGCGGTTCCAGCGCCCCGCAGAAGTCCTTCGCGGTGTACGGGGCGGAGACCGCCGCGTAGTAGGCCTTCAGCCGGTCCGGCACCCGCTTTCCGGCACGCGAGTCCGGGTGCTTGAGGCCGAGGTCGCGGTAGACGGCGTACGCCGAGGCGTACTTCGCCTTCGCCGTGGTGAACCACTGGCCGTGCGCCGCGGCGACCTCCTGGTCGGCGGTCTCCAGCCGGTCGAGCAGCATCTCCTGCACGGCCTCGTCGCGCGCGGAGCCGTAGAACGCCACCCCGCCCACCGGGACGGCCAGCAGCACCAGCCCGAGCACGGCGGCCACCACCGGCCGCCACGAGCCGGCGACCGGCGTCCGCCGCGCGATCCTCGCCGCGTCGGCGGCGGCCACGACGAGCACCACGAGGTAGAGGACGAGCACGCCGCCCGGCACCCCGTCGGGATCGGCGGGCAGGGCCGTGAGCAGCAGCAGGCCCGTCGCGGCGAGGCAGAGAGCGGCGCGGATCCAGCGGCGGGTGAGGAGATGGCCGAGCCCGAGACCGCTGAGGTCGAGCAACCCGGCCGCGACGGCGCGCAGCCCGGCACCCGGCGGCGGGGGAGAGGACGGGAGAGGGGGCGGCGGCGAGGGAGGCCCCGGCGGGGGCGGCGGCACGGGCGGCGGCCCCGGCGGGGGCGGTGGTACGTTCACCGGCCCGCCCGGTCCGGAGGTCCGGGCGGCCGTCGGCCCCGGTCCCGGCACGGGGCCCGGGCTCGGATCCGGCCCCGGAGCGCCGTCGTACGGATGCGCGCGTCCCTCGTCCGACTCCATACGGTCCCCCCACCGTCGAGCCATTGCGGTTACCTTCTCTCTTTCCCCTTCCTCGCTCGTCCACGCACGAACCGGACGGTTCGTCACGGTCCGGGCACCGCCCCCCGCCGGACGCCCGCCGCCGCGTCGACCGCCGTGTGTCGGCACCGGATCGGGGCCTCGTCGGCAGCGGACCGGCGCCGCGCCGGCATCGGGATCGGGGCAGCGTCAGCGCTTCATCAGGGCGAAGACCCCCCAGCCGAGGTACTCGCGCTCGTACCGGGCGTAGCGGACCGGGTCGGTGGTGAGCTCCGCCCGTACCTGGGCGGCCAGTTCGTCGTCCGGGTTCCGGTCCAGCCAGCTACGGAGATTGAGCCACTGCGCCGCCCGGTACCGGTCCCAGCTGTTCTGGTCCGCCAGCACCATCTCCACTACGTCGTACCCGAGAGCGCCGAACCGCCCCAGCAGCTCGGGCAGCGCCAGGAAGTCGGCCGGGCCGCTCGCGTGGCAGCCCTCGACGGTCTCCTGGTCCGGGGGTTCCCGGCGCCAGTACGGCTCGCCGATCAGCATCAGGCCGCCCGGCCGCAGGCTGCGGGCCAGCAGCTCCACCGTCCCGTCCAGGCCCCCGCCGATCCAGGTCGCCCCGACACAGGCGGCGAGGCCGACGGGCACGTCCGCGACATGCCCGGAGGCGTCCCCGTGCACGAACTCCACCCGGTCCGCCACCCCGAGTTCCGCCGCACGGGCGCGTGCCCCCGCGGTGAAGACGGTGCTGATGTCGACTCCCGTACCGGTGATGTCGTGGTCACGCGCCCAGGTGCACAGCAACTCGCCGCTGCCGCTGGCGAGGTCGAGCGCACGGGTTCCCGGCTCCAGGCGCAGGGCCCGGCCCAGCGTCGCCAAATCCTCGGAGGTGAACGGGTTGTGGATGCGGTGGCTGCTCTCGCGGATGGTGAAGACGCGGGGAAGGTCCACGGGCGGCGGCTCCTCTCTTCTCGGGTGAGGCGGGTACGGAGGCGGCGGGGGTCGTCTCTTCGCGGGCCGAGCCGGTACGGAGGCGGTGGGCCGCCGGGGCGGGGACAGTCCTACGGGCGGCACGCGCCGCGTGTCCACCGGATTTCTCGCCCCCCTGCCCACCGACTCGGCACCGCCCCGGCCCCGTCCCGTCCGTGTTTTCCCGCGCGCGCTCCGGCCCGAGCCGGTAACGTCCTGCGTGCCGCGACTGGCGTGCGCCTCACGGGGCGTTGCGTGGAAACGACCACGAGGGAGCGGCGCGCTCCGGCACGTCCGGAGGACCACCGCCGGAGGGCCGTCCGCCTGGGCATCCGGGTCCATGCCGCACGACGCGGCCGACCCGGGAGAGCCCGATGACCGTACCCGCACTCACATCCGTGACCGCCGTATCCGCACCGCCCTCCGACGGGGCGCCCGCCGCGGCGCCGTCCGCCGCCCGCCCTGCGCTCGCCGCCACCGATCCCGTACTCGCCGGGCTGATCGACGCGGAGGAGCGGCTCCAGGCCGACACCCTGCGGCTGATCCCCAGCGAGAACTACGTCTCGGCCGCCGTGCTGGAGGCGTCCGGCACCGTCCTCCAGAACAAGTACTCCGAGGGCTATCCCGGCCGCCGCTACTACGAGGGCCAGCAGGTCGTCGACCAGGTCGAGAGGCTGGCCGTCGAGCGGGCCAAGGCCCTCTTCGGCATGGAGCACGCCAATGTGCAGCCGTACTCGGGCTCCCCGGCGAACCTCGCCGTCTACCTCGCGTTCTGCGCCCCCGGCGACACCGTCCTCGGCATGGGCCTGCCGATGGGCGGCCACCTCACCCACGGCTGGGGCGTCTCCGCCACCGGCACGTGGTTCCGGGGCGTGGGCTACGGCGTGCGCCGTGACACCGGGCGGGTCGACCTGGACGAGGTGCGCGACCTGGCCCTCGCCGAACGCCCCAAAGTGATCTTCTGTGGCGGTACGGCGGTGCCCCGCACCATCGACTTCGCGGGCTTCGCCGAGATCGCCCGCGAGACCGGTGCGGTGCTGGTCGCCGACGTCGCCCACATCGCCGGGCTGATCGCCGGTGGCGCGCACCCCTCGCCCGCCCCGTACGCCGACGTCGTCTCCACCACCACGCACAAGACGCTGCGCGGGCCGCGCGGCGCGATGCTGCTCAGCACGGCCGAGCACGCCCGCGCCCTCGACCGGGCGGTGTTCCCGGGGCTCCAGGGCGGTCCGCACAACCAGACCACGGCCGCCATCGCGGTCGCGCTCGGCGAGGCCGCGCGGCCGGACTTCGCCGGCTACGCCCACCAGGTGGTCGCCAACGCCCGTCTCCTCGGCGAGGAACTGGCCGGGCGGGGCTTCGACCTCGTCTCCGGCGGCACCGACAACCACCTGCTGCTGATCGACCTCAGCGGCAAGGACGTGCCGGGCAAGGCCGCGGCCAAGGCGCTGGACCGCGCGGGCATCGTGGTGAACTACAACTCCGTGCCGTACGACACCCGCAAGCCCTTCGACCCGTCCGGCATCCGCATCGGCACCCCGGCGCTCACCACGCGCGGTGTTCCGGCCTCCGCGATGGCGGACGTGGCGGCCTGGATCGACACCGTGGTCGACGCGGCGCGCACCGGCGACGAGAGCGTGGTCGCCCGGGTCCGCGGCGAGGTCAAGGAGCTGATGGACGCCCACCCGGCCCCCGGCCTGCCGCTCGCCTGACCCCGCGGTGCGCGGAGACGGTACGCGGGCCCCGACGGGTCCTCGTACCGCCTCCGCCCCACCGGCCGGAAAATCGGTTCGCCCCTCCGCTTGCCGAAACAGCGTCTCTGCGGCCAATGTCCTCGCAGGCACGAGCCGTCCAGAAAAGAGACACATCATGCACACGCATCACGGCGACGTCATCGCCGCCGCCCCCGCCGGGCACGCCCCCGCCCCCGCCGGGCGCTGCCCGTTCCGGCTCGACCCCTCCGGTACGGACATCCAGGGCGAGGCCGCCCGTGTCCGCGCGGGCGGACCGGCCACCCGGATCGAACTGCCGGAAGGCGTCCCCGCCTGGGCCGTCGCCGACCCCGCCGTCATCACCCGGCTGCTCACCTCCCCGGACGTCTCCAAGGACGCCGCCCAGCACTGGCCCGCCTGGATCGACGGCGAGGTCGGGCCCGACTGGTCGATGGCCCTGTGGGTCTCCATACGCAGCATGTTCACGGCGTACGGCCCCGCCCACACTCGGCTGCGGAAGCTCGTCTCCGGCGCCTTCACCGCCCACCGCACCAAGGCCCTGGCCCCCGTCGTCACCCGCATCGCCGAGGAACTGCTCGACGAGATCGAGGCGTTGCCCGCGGGCGAACCGGTGGACCTGCGCGCCCGGTACGCCGGACCGCTGCCCGCCCGCGTCATCTGCGAGCTGTTCGGCGTACCGCTGGCCAGCCGTGACCGGCTCTGCACCCTGTTCGACGCCCTGTTCAGCACCGCGACCCCGGCCGAGGAAGTGCGCGTCCACGCCGGGGAGCTGTACGGCATCCTCCACGGACTCGTCGCCCTCAAGCGGGAGACCCCCGGCGACGACCTCACCAGCGCCCTGATCGCCATCCAGCGCGGGCAACTCGCCTCCGGCGAACCGGACCCCCTGGAGGACCAGGAACTGCTCGACACCCTCGTCCACTTCCTGTCGGCCGGGTACGAGACCACCATCAACCTCATCGACCACGCCACGCACGCCCTGCTCACCCACCCCGACCAGCTCGAACTGATCCGCACCGGCAAGGCGGAGTGGTCCGACGCGATCGAGGAGACCCTGCGCTGGGAACCGGCCGCGGCCAACCTCATGCTCCGGTACGCCGTCGAGGACATCGACCTCGGCGACGTGGTCGTGCCGAAGGGCGACGCCCTCGTCATGTCCGTCGCCGGGGCGGGCCGCGACGAGGGCCTGCACGGGCCGGACGCCGACCGGTTCGACCTCACCCGGCCGACCCGCCGCGACCATCTCGCCTTCGGACACGGCGTCCACCACTGCCTCGGGGCGCCCCTCGCCCGGATGGAGGGGGTCACCGCGCTCTCCGCGCTCTTCGCCCGCTTCCCCGGACTGACGCTCGCCGTCCCGTCCTCCTCGCTGCGCCCGGTGAAGTCCTTCATCTCCAACGGCCACCAGGAACTCCCCGTCCTGCGGCACGGCGGGCACGGGCACGCCTGATCCGTGCGGGGAACGTCCCCGGACAAAGGCCTCGCCCCCCGGGCCCGACCAGCCCCGGAAGCCGGTGGCGTACGGACCGCGGACTCCGTCCGCCCGCACGTCCGCCACCGGCCCCGGAGCCTCACCCGGCCTGGGCGACGGGCGCGGCCACTCCTTCCACCAGGCTGCGGAACACGACCTCCCCGTGCTGCGTCCCGGTCACCTCCACCGCGATCCTCTCCGGAGCGCCCGGAGCGCCCGGAGCGCCGTCCGAGCCAGGGGTCCGGCCCAAGGGCGCCCTGGGCGCGGGCACTTCGCGGGCGTCGATCCAGCACGGCGCGTCGAACTCCACGTACCGGGACGTCCGCATGTCGGTGGTGAGCGGGGACCACGACCGGCTTCCCGTACCCGCGACGACGGCGTGCGCGGCCTGCTGGCTCGCCTCCATGATCACGAGCCCCGGCACGTGGTCGACGGGGTGGTCCATCAGCGCCGGATTGCCGGTGTCGGCGATCAGTTCCCAGCGGTGGGGGTGGTCCGAAGCGCCGAGCACCACCTCGTCCGCCGCCCGCCGCCCGGCCGGTGCCGCGCCGACCGGCGCCGGCATGGCCCCGGGCCGCGCGGTCAGGTGCGAGCCGCGCAGCCGCCGGTAGACCCGGTCGGACACCCAGGAGAACCCGGACTCGCTCCTGACGAAGACGGACCCGTGCTGCTCCAGGGTGATGGCTATGCGGATACCGTTGCGCCCCGTCCAGGTGCAGACCGCCTCCGCGCGGATCGGCGACAGGTCGGTCGACCGGCGCGGATCGGCGGAGTAGGACATCCCGCTCATGAGGAACTGGTGCGCGGAGCTGATCTTGAACTCGGTGTGTGCGAGGCTGAGTCCGATCTGCCTCAGTGTCTGCGCGATCAGCATGTGGTGGTGCACACTGCCGAGTGCGGGTTCGAAGAAGACGTGCCGGCCGGCCCAGTCGATGTCGAGTGCGTAACTGTTCTCTGCGATCCGGTGGTAGTCGCGGATCAGCACGTCGTCCGGATGGACGCGGTGGGCGTCCGCCGGGCGGACCGAGGGCACGGTGTCCGGTACGCCCCCTCCGGGCGCCGGGACCGAGGCGGTGGCGTCCGTCCTGAACTCGGGGACGGACGGGGCGTGATGGTGCTTGACGGTGTGGTGCATGTGCTCCCCCCAGGGATGAATGCGCACGTGATCAGTGGTGGTCGAGCGCGAAAACGGAGCAGTTCGGTGCGTCCTCAAAGGGGCGGACCGTACGGGCCGTTGAGGGCGGGGAGCGCGGCCGGGAACACGGCCGCCGGCGCCGCCTCAACTGGAGGCCGCCGGGAACGGTGCCATAGAATACGGACCAGCCGGTTTCTTGAGGGGAACGTGCCGGAGACACTGAGCCCCGTCAGGCGCATCGTCAGGAGATCTCGAATGGCACGGCAGGAGCGCGCGATCAGGACGCGCAACGCAGTACTGACAGCCGCCGCAGCGGTCTTCGCGGAGCGCGGCTACGAGGCCGCGACGATTCAGGAGATTCTGGAGCGGGCCGCGGTGACCAAGGGTGCGCTGTACTTCCACTTCCCCTCCAAGGAAGACTTGGCACGAGGCGTTCTGGACCATGCGGTGACCGAGCCGCCGCCCGAACAACCACTCAAGATGCAGTCGTTCGTCGACATGGGGCTGATCCTCGCGCACCGGCTGCCGAGAGAGCCACTGTTGCGGGGCGCCGCACGGATTGCAGCCGATCAGAGCAACCAGCGCTTCTTCGGGAAGCCTTGGCACGACTGGGTGCAGTTGACCAGTCAGCAGATCACCGCAGCTCAGGGGCAGGGCGAGGTGCTCCCGCACGTCGATCCCGTGCGGACCGCCCAGACGATGGTCGGCTCCTTCACCGGCATCCAGCTGATGTCGCAGGCGGCCACCGAGATGGCCGACTTCGAGGAGCGCATCTCTCTTCTGTACGACCTGGTGCTGCCCAGCATCGCGGTGCCCGGCGTCCTCGGACGGCTGGACACCTCGCCCCAGCGCGGCGCCCGCGCCTTCGCGGAGGCCCGCGCTTCGGCCGAGGACCACGACCCCGCGGATTCCGGACCGCCGGACGTCTTCGACGTGGGGCGCCCGGCGGTCCGGACGGCCTGACCCGGCCCGGCGCCCCCGCGTACGTCCTGCCCGTCGTCGGGGCGGACGGCGCTCCTTCCACCACACGCTTCGGTCCGGCGTGCCCGGGTACCCGGAGTGGCGGCACACTCGCGCCCCGGCAACCATGGGCAGGTCGAACGGAGAACGCAGATGACCGACCGCAGGCCAGAAGGACCCGCGTACACCGGCGCCTCGGGAAGCCCGCCGCCCGTACCCGCCGACATGCCCGACCAGCAGGTGCAGGAGGGCGAGGACGCCCTGGACGTCCCCCCGCCGCCCTGGGCGGACCAGCGGCAGGACGACCCCGACGGCGCCGACCCCGACGGCGCCGACCCCGACGGCGCCGACCCCGACGAGGCCGGTGCGGGTGCCCGCGCGGCGCGCAACGCGGGCGTCCACCCGGACCACCCGACCCCCGACGAGTCGACCGGCTGAGCGGCGGCCCGCGGAAAACCGATGGAGCTCCCCGTGCTCCCGTGGCAGGCTCGCGCGCCGGCACCGGGACCGTCACGAGCGGGACGGCGGCATCCGGTGCCCGGTGGAACGACGAGCTTCCGGGAGGACCCCTTGACAGCGATCAGGCAGTTCCAGGTCACCTTCGACTGCGCGGACCCCGCACGCGTCGCCCGCTTCTGGTGCGAGGTGCTCGGGTACGTCGTACCGCCGCCCCCGGAGGGGTTCGGCACCTGGGAGGAGTACGACCGTTCGCTGCCGCCCGAGCGCCGGGGCGCGTCCTTCGTCTGCGTGGACCCCACCGGGGTGGGACCGCGGATGTACTTCCAGCGGGTGCCCGAGGGCAAGGCCGTCAAGAACAGGGTGCACCTCGACGTACGGGTCGGCACGGGGCTGGTGGGCGACGAGCGGCTGGCCGCGCTCGAAGCCGAGTGCGCACGGCTGGTCGCGCTCGGCGCGGTCTGCGTGCAGGTCCTGCGGGCCGACGGGTTCGACGAGTCCTGCATCCCGATGCTGGACATCGAGGGCAACGAGTTCTGCCTCGACTGAGGACCGTCGCGCCGCGGGGACGCGACCGCGAGCCGCGGCGCGACGAGAGGACGAGAGACCCAACGAGAAAACGAGAAAGGGCCCGATCGGCGTTTCCGCTGATCGGGCCCTCTGTCCGGAAGTGCCCCCGGCAGGATTCGAACCTGCGCACCCGGCTCCGGAGGCCGATGCTCTATCCCCTGAGCTACGGGGGCGTATCGCGGTGTTGCTCTGCGACGGGTGAAACACTACCAGCTCCGCAGGGGTGTCCGTGAACGGGTTTGTCCGCGGCGCCGGGCGCCGCGCGTACGCCGGGCGGCGGGGCCGGTGCGGCCCCCCGGAGCGGAAGTGGGCAAAACCCGGACGCGGCCCCGGGGGCGCACCTACTCTCGAAACGTGTCAGGGGCGTACGGCCGCGTGCTTGTTGTGGACGACAACAAGGTCATCCGGCATCTGATCAGGGTCAACCTGGAGCTTGAGGGCTTCGAGGTCGTGACCGCGGCCGACGGTGTCGAGTGCCTGGACGTCGTGCACCGTGTGCGGCCCGACGTGATCACCCTCGACGTCATGATGCCCCGGCTCGACGGCCCCCGGACCGCCGCACGCCTCCGCGAGGACCCCCGCACCCGTGCCATTCCGGTCGCGATCATCAGCGCCTGTACCCCGTACGAGGCGGATCGGGGCGTCGCCGCCGGGGTGGAGGCGTTCCTGGCGAAGCCGTTCGAGCCCAGCGAGCTGGTGCGGCTGGTGCGCCGCCTCGCACTGCCGGAGGAGCCCGCGGCGATGGACGGCGGTCTCGGCGCCGGCCGGGCGGGCAGCGCCGCGCGCTGAGCCCCGCCCGGGACACCGTGCGCCCCGGCAGCCGCCCTGGGGCCCCGGCGACTGCCCGCATGGCGAAACGCGGTCGCGGAGGGCCCCCCTTCCTCCCCTAGGCTGGTCCCGTGACCCCCGCCGACCTCTCCAGGACCGTGCTGCACGCCGTGCGCCGCGCGGTGGACGAGGACGCCCTGCGAGTGGCCGTGCCCGCGCGCGTACGGGTGGAGCGGACGCGCCCCGGCGGCAGCGGGGACTACGCCTGCGCCGTCGCGCTCCAGCTCGCCCGTCCGGCGGCGCTGCCCGCGCACGAGGTCGCCCGCATCCTCAAGGACCGCATCGCGGCCGAACCCGGGATCGGGCGGGTCGAGATCACCGGGCCCGGATTCCTCAACCTCACGCTCGACGCCTCCGCCGACGGAGCCGCCCGGACCGCCCTCGTGCGCGAGGTGGCGGCGCGCGGCGCGGCGTACGGCCACGGGACGGCGCTGAGCGGCCGGACGCCGCTGCTGCCCTACGCGGCCGAGGTCCGGGCCGCCGTCACCGCCGACGCCGTCGCCGCCCTGCTGCGGTCCCAGGGCGCCGCCCCGCGCACCGTCCCGACCGGACCGGCCGACCCGGCGTGGAGCGGCCTCGGGGTCGTCGTCGGCACGGATTCCGGTACGGGCTCCGGGCCCGGGGACGGTGCGGCCGGAACGATTCGGCCCGTGCCCGCCGGGATGCCCGCCACAGACCTCCTCGTACGCCTCGGGCCCGACGCCGCCCGCTGGGGGCTGCTGCGGGCCGCCGGGCACGACCGGGCCGTGCTCGACGGCGGACTGCTCGTCCAGACCGCCGCAAACCCGCTCTTCCTGGTCCGCTACGCCCACTCCCGCGCCCGCGCCGTCACGCGGGCCGCCCGCGCCCTCGGCCTCCGGCCCACCCCGGACGCGTACGACGACGGCGCCCGGGACGCGTACGACGACGGCGCCCGCGGCGGCACGGCCCGGCGCCACGGCGCCGCACCGGGCCGCACCGTCGCGCCCCACGCCGCCCCCTTCGGGGAGCCCGCCGCCCTCGCGCTGGCCGCCCTCCTCGCCGACCATCCGGCGGTCCTGGAGGCCGCCGCCCGGCACCGCGCGCCCGACCGGCTCGCCCGCCACCTCGAAGCCGTCGCGCACGCCTTCTTCGACTTCCACGACGCCTGCCCCCCGCTCCCCGCCGGCGACGAGAAACCCTCGGCCGCCCACCGCTCCCGGCCGGCCCTCGCCGAAGCCACCGGGACGGTGCTGGCCGGCGGCCTGTCCCTGCTCGGTATCAGCGCGCCCGAACACCTTTGAGAGACCCGAGAGAGTCATACGATGAGCCGTTCCGCCCACCCCGCCGGACCCCGTCACGCCGATGTCGTCCCCGAGGGCCACTACGCGGCCCCGCCCGCCGACCTGAACCTCCTCGACGAGAAGGTCTGGTCGCGCACCGTCACCCGTGACGCGGACGGCGCCCTCACCGTCGGCGGCATCGAAGTCGCCCGGCTCGCCGAGGAGTTCGGCACCCCGGCGTACTTCCTGGACGAGGCCGACTTCCGGGCCCGCTGCCGCGCCTGGTCCGACGCCTTCGGGCCCGACGCCGACGTCTACTACGCGGGCAAGGCGTTCCTCTCCCGCGCGATCGTGCGCTGGCTCCGCGAGGAGGGCCTCAACCTCGACGTCTGCTCCGGCGGCGAGCTGACCACCGCGCTCGACGCCGGGATGCCCGCAGAGCGCATCGCCTTCCACGGCAACAACAAGACGGTCGCCGAGATCGAGCGGGCCGTGGAGGCCGGTGTCGGCCGGATCGTCCTCGACTCCTTCCAGGAGATCGTCCGCGTCGCCCACGTCGCCCAGCGGCTCGGCAAGCGCCAGCAAGTCCAGATCCGGCTCACCGTGGGCGTGGAGGCGCACACCCACGAGTTCATCGCCACCGCGCACGAGGACCAGAAGTTCGGCATCGCGCTCGCCGGCGGCCTGGCCGCCGAGGCGGTCCGCCGCGCCCTCGCCCTGGACGGCCTGGAGCTCACCGGCATCCACTCGCACATCGGTTCGCAGATCTTCGACATGGCCGGCTTCGAGGTCTCCGCCCGCCGCGTGGTGCAGCTCCTCGCCGAGGTGCGCGACGAGCACGGCGTCGAGCTCGCCGAGATCGACCTCGGCGGCGGTCTGGGCATCGCCTACACCTCCGACGACGACCCGCGCGAGCCGCACGAGATCGCCAAGGCGCTCGGCGACATCGTCACCCGCGAGTGCGAGGCGTCCGGCCTCGCCACCCCCCGGATCTCCGTCGAGCCGGGCCGCGCCATCGTCGGCCCCACCGCCTTCACCCTGTACGAGGTCGGCACCATCAAGCCGCTCGAAGGGCTGCGCACGTACGTCAGCGTCGACGGCGGGATGTCCGACAACATCCGGACCGCCCTGTACGACGCCGAGTACAGCGTCGCGCTCGTCTCGCGCACCTCGGACGCCGAACCGATGCTGGTCCGGGTCGTCGGCAAGCACTGCGAGAGCGGCGACATCGTGGTGAAGGACGCGTTCCTCCCCGCCGACCTCGCGCCCGGCGACCTGATCGCCGTACCGGCCACCGGGGCGTACTGCCGATCGATGGCGAGCAACTACAACCACGCGCTCCGCCCGCCCGTCGTCGCCGTGCGCGACGGAGAGGCGCGCGTCATCGTCAGGCGCGAGACGGAGGAAGATCTCCTGCGTCTCGATGTCGGCTGATGAAATAGATGTCTCAGAATCCGGACGGGTGACAGAATCGCCCGTCCGGTGAGTGAGACTGTCCCACACATCGGATGTAGGAGAAACGAGGTCGGATGATGCGTACGCGTCCGCTGAAGGTGGCGCTGCTGGGCTGTGGTGTGGTCGGCTCAGAGGTGGCGCGCATCATGACGACGCACGCCGACGACCTCGCCGCGCGCATCGGCGCGCCGGTCGAGCTCGCCGGCGTCGCCGTCCGCCGTCCGTCGAAGGTCCGCGAGGGCATCGACCCCGCGCTCATCACCACCGACGCCACGGCCCTGGTCAAGCGCGGCGACATCGACGTGGTCATCGAGGTCATCGGCGGCATCGAGCCCGCCCGCACCCTCATCACCACCGCCTTCGAGCACGGCGCGAGCGTCGTCTCCGCCAACAAGGCGCTCCTCGCCGAGGACGGCACCGCCCTGCACGCCGCCGCCGAGGAGCACGGCCGCGACCTCTACTACGAGGCCGCCGTCGCCGGGGCCATCCCGCTGGTCCGCCCGCTGCGCGAGTCCCTCGCGGGCGACAAGGTCAACCGGGTGCTCGGCATCGTCAACGGCACGACCAACTTCATCCTCGACAAGATGGACACCAGCGGAGCCGGTTACTCCGAGGCGCTCGACGAGGCCACCGCCCTCGGGTACGCCGAGGCCGACCCGACCGCCGACGTCGAGGGCTTCGACGCCGCCGCGAAGGCCGCGATCCTCGCCGGGATCGCCTTCCACACCCGGGTACGGATCGGCGAGGTGCACCGCGAGGGCATCACCGAGGTCACCGCCGCCGACATCGCCTCCGCCCGCCGCATGGGCTGCACCGTCAAGCTCCTCGCCATCTGCGAGCGGGCGGCGGACGGGCAGTCGGTCACCGCGCGCGTCCACCCCGCGATGATCCCGCTCAGCCACCCGCTGGCCTCCGTCCGCGAGGCGTACAACGCCGTCTTCGTCGAGGCCGAGGCCGCCGGGCAGCTGATGTTCTACGGCCCCGGCGCCGGTGGTTCGCCGACCGCCTCGGCGGTCCTCGGCGACCTCGTCGCCGTCTGCCGGAACAAGCTCAACGGGGCCACCGGCCCCGGCGAGTCCGCCTACACGCGCCTGCCTGTCAGCCCCATGGGCGAGGTCGTGACGCGTTACCACATCAGCCTCGACGTCGCCGACAAACCGGGTGTTCTCGCCCAGGTCGCCACGGTCTTCGCCGAGCAGGGTGTGTCGATCGATACCGTTCGTCAGCAGGGCCGGAACTCGGGCAGCGGCGACGAGGTCGCCGCCGAGCAGGGTGGCTCCGGGCGACGGGCGGGCACCAGCGGCGAGGCTTCTCTCGTCGTCGTCACCCACCGCGCGCCCGACGCCGCCCTCTCGGCGACCGTCGAAGCGCTGCGCAAGCTCGACACCGTGCGCGGTGTCGCCAGCATCATGCGTGTTGAAGGGGAGTAAGGACCCATGACCAGCAAGGGCACCCACCAGTGGCGCGGCATCATCGAGGAGTACCGGGACCGTCTCCCGGTCACGAGCACGACGCCGGTCGTCTCGCTCCGTGAGGGCGGTACGCCGCTCGTCCCGGCGCAGGTCCTGTCCGAGCGCACGGGTTGCGAGGTGCACCTCAAGGTCGAGGGCGCCAACCCCACCGGTTCGTTCAAGGACCGCGGCATGACCATGGCCATCACCCGGGCCAAGGAGGAGGGCGCGCAGGCCGTCATCTGCGCCTCCACCGGCAACACCTCCGCCTCCGCCGCCGCGTACGCGGTGCGCGCCGGGATGGTCTGCGCCGTCCTCGTGCCGCGCGGCAAGATCGCGCTCGGCAAGATGGGCCAGGCGCTCGTGCACGGCGCCAAGATCCTGCAGGTCGACGGCAACTTCGACGACTGCCTGACGCTGGCCCGCTCGCTCTCCGACAACTACCCGGTGGCGCTGGTCAATTCGGTCAACCCGGTCCGTATCGAGGGCCAGAAGACCGCCGCGTTCGAGATCGTCGACGCGCTCGGCGACGCCCCGGACATCCACGTCCTGCCGGTCGGCAACGCGGGCAACATCACGGCCTACTGGAAGGGCTACACCGAGTACGCCGGTGACGCCATGGCCACCCACCGGCCGCGCATGTGGGGCTTCCAGGCCTCCGGCTCCGCGCCCATCGTGCGCGGCGAGGTCGTCAAGGACCCGGCGACGATCGCCACCGCGATCCGGATCGGCAACCCGGCCTCCTGGAACTACGCCCTGGCCGCCCGGGACGAGTCCGGCGGCTTCATCGACGAGGTGACGGACCGTCAAATCCTGTCCGCCTACCGCCTGTTGGCCGCGCAGGAGGGCGTCTTCGTGGAGCCCGCCTCGGCCGCTTCCGTCGCCGGTCTGCTCAAGGCCGCCGAAGAGGGCAAGGTCGACCCCGGCCAGCGGATCGTCTGCACCGTCACCGGCAACGGCCTCAAGGACCCCGACTGGGCCGTCGCGGGCGCACCGCAGCCCGTCACCGTCCCGGTCGACGCCGCCGCCGCGGCGGAGAAGCTCGGTCTGATCTGAGGCCATGAGCCTTCGGGGCCGGGCGTGTTGCCCGCCCCGCCCGTACGACACCGCACCGCCCGGCCGGCGAAACGCCCCCGGGCGGTGCGGTGCAGATCGGGCAGATCGTCCCCAACCCCCTTTTCCAGGGCGGAGAGCGCAAGGGATGCGTGCGACACGCATCGTGCGCCTCCCATGCGCCCTATGTCGCCACAGAACCTTCCTTCGATAAGCTGTACGTGATCGGCAGCGTCGTCACACGGCCCTGTCCCGGTCGCCGTGCGGTGGCCGTGGGGTCCACCACCGGAGCACCGCCGCCCGGACGTCGCGTTCCGGCCGACCGGACTCCCGTGTCACCACCCCGCCGCCGCAGAGTCACCCGCACGCACCGCATCCCCGCCCCAAGGAGTCCACCAGCCGATGGCCGGTCCCGCGTTCCGAGCCGCCGCCGTCAGGGTGCGCGTCCCCGCCACCAGCGCCAACCTGGGCCCGGGCTTCGACGCCCTCGGCCTGTCGCTGGGCCTCTACGACGACGTGGTCGTCCGGGTCGCCGACTCCGGCCTGCACATCGACATCGCCGGTGAGGGCGCCGACACCCTGCCCCGCGACGAGTCGCACCTGCTCGTACGCGCCATGCGCACCGCCTTCGACCTGCTCGGCGGGCAGCCGCGCGGGCTGGAGATCGTCTGCGCCAACCGCATCCCGCACGGTCGCGGCCTCGGCTCCTCATCCGCCGCCATCTGCGCCGGCATCGTCGCCGCCCGCGCCGTGACCACCGGGGGCGAGGCCCGTCTCGACGACGCCGCGCTGCTGGAGCTGGCCACCGAGATCGAGGGCCACCCCGACAACGTCGCCGCCTGCCTCCTCGGCGGATTCACCCTCGCGTGGATGGACGGCGGAGCGGCCCGCGCGATCCGGATGGACCCGGCCGCCCCGGTCGTGCCGGTGGTCTTCGTACCGGGCAAGCCGGTGCTCACCGAGACCGCCCGCGGACTGCTGCCCCGCCAGGTCCCGCACGTCGACGCCGCCGCCAACGCCGGCCGCGCCGCGCTGCTCGTGGAGGCGCTGACCCGGCGCCCCGAGCTGCTGCTGGCCGCCACCGAGGACCGGCTCCACCAGGAATACCGGGGCCCGGCGATGCCGGAGAGCCTCGAACTGGTGCACCGGCTGCGCGCCGACGGCGTCCCCGCCGTCATCTCCGGCGCCGGGCCCACGGTTCTCGCCCTCACGGAGGAAGGCGCCGCCGACAAGGTGGCCCGGCTCGCGGGTGAGGGATGGGCCGCGAACCGGCTGGCGCTCGACGGTCCCGGCGCGTGCGTGCTGCCGCTCGCACCGTAAGCAGAGGGATTGCCGGTGACGGAGAGGGGGAATATTTGTTGGAGCCGGTAGTGTTAATCTCAAGTCGGCAATCGACGTCCCTGCGACGCGTTGCCTCGTGTCCCCTTCAGGGACCACCTTTCTTCCGGGAGCCTCCCCAACTGCCTGATCAGCCTGTCTGAGCAGTTTCGAGCACGCTCCGGAACCGGCACGACACCCCACGTTCGTCCATGAGTGGGCCGAGCAGGGGGAGCTCGCGTCGGACCCCGCACGTTCATCTCTCCGCCGCACCCGGCGGACCACCGCCCCGGCCCGGTCCGCGATCGAACAAGATCACATACCGAATGCCGGACAGCACAACCGGTCGCCGAGCCAGAAGGCCGACGTCCGCTCCAGGGAAGGACCCTTCGTGAGCGACACCACCGATCTGATGGGCGTGACTGCCGACAAGAGCGTCGACAGCGCCGCGCCCGCCGAAGGTGCTGCCACTGGCACCACCGCACGGCGCCGCCGCTCCGGCACCGGCCTTGACGGCATGGTCCTGGCCGAGCTGCAGCAGGTCGCGTCCGGCCTCGGCATCAGGGGCACCGCGCGCATGCGCAAGAGCCAGCTGATCGAGGTCATCAAGGAGGCGCAGGCCGGTAAGGCCCCCGCCGCCAAGGCCGCCGCCAAGGCGCCCGCCGCCGGGACGGACGCGGAGAGCAAGCCCAAGCGCCGCGCCACCTCCAAGGCGCGCACGGGCGACGAGGCCGCCGCCCCGGCCGAGAAGCCGGCTGCCCAGCAGCAGATCGACATCCCCGGCCAGCCCGCCAGCGACGACCAGCCCGCGGGCGAGCGCCGCCGGCGCCGCGCCACCGCGCAGGCCGGTGCCCCCGAGGTCAAGGCCGAGCCGAAGCAGGACGACCGCGCCGCCGAGGCCAAGCAGGACGACCGCGCCGAGGCGAAGGGCGACGCCCGCGCCGAGTCGGCCGCCGACACCGCCGAGGGCCGTCGCGGCGACCGCCAGGACCGCCAGCGCGGTGACCGCGGCGACCGCGGTGACCGCCGCGACCGTCAGCGCGACCGCCGGGGCAAGGGCGACGACCAGGGCCAGCAGCGCCAGGGCCAGGGCCAGTCGCAGCGTCAGGGCCAGGGTCAGACCCAGGGTCAGGGCGGCGGCCAGGGCCAGCAGCACCGTGACAACGGTCCGCAGGACGACTTCGACGACGAGGGTGGCCGCCGCGGCCGTCGTGGCCGCTACCGCGACCGCCGGGGCCGTCGGGGCCGCGACGAGTTCCAGAGCGACGTGCAGGTCGCCGACGACGACGTCCTGATCCCCGTCGCGGGCATCCTGGACATCCTCGACAACTACGCGTTCATCCGGACCTCCGGCTACCTCCCGGGCCCGAACGACGTCTACGTCTCGCTCGCCCAGGTCCGCAAGAACGGCCTGCGCAAGGGTGACCACGTCACCGGCGCCGTGCGCCAGCCCAAGGACGGCGAGCGCCGCGAGAAGTTCAACGCCCTCGTGCGCCTCGACACCGTCAACGGCATGGCGCCCGAATCCGGCCGCGGACGCCCGGAGTTCCAGAAGCTGACGCCGCTGTACCCGCAGGACCGGCTCCGCCTGGAGACCGACTCCAACGTCCTGACGACGCGGATCATCGACCTGGTCGCGCCGATCGGCAAGGGTCAGCGCGGACTGATCGTGGCCCCGCCGAAGACCGGTAAGACCATGATCCTCCAGGCCATCGCCAACGCGATCACGGTCAACAGCCCCGAGTGCCACCTGATGGTCGTCCTCGTGGACGAGCGTCCGGAAGAGGTCACCGACATGCAGCGGTCGGTGAAGGGCGAGGTCATCTCCTCGACCTTCGACCGTCCCGCCGAGGACCACACCACCGTCGCCGAACTGGCCATCGAGCGGGCCAAGCGCCTGGTCGAGCTGGGTCACGACGTGGTCGTCCTGCTCGACTCGATCACCCGCCTGGGCCGCGCGTACAACCTCGCGGCGCCGGCCTCCGGCCGCATCCTGTCCGGTGGTGTCGACTCGACCGCGCTGTACCCGCCGAAGCGCTTCTTCGGTGCCGCGCGCAACATCGAGGACGGCGGCTCGCTGACCATCCTGGCCACCGCGCTCGTCGAGACCGGCTCGCGCATGGACGAGGTGATCTTCGAGGAGTTCAAGGGCACCGGCAACATGGAGCTCAAGCTCGACCGGAAGCTCTCGGACAAGCGCATCTTCCCGGCCGTCGACGTCGACGCGTCCAGCACCCGCAAGGAAGAGATCCTGCTGGGCAGCGACGAGCTGGCCATCACCTGGAAGCTGCGCCGCGTGCTCCACGCGCTCGACCAGCAGCAGGCGATCGAGCTCCTGCTGGACCGGATGAAGAAGACCCAGTCCAACGCGGAGTTCCTGCTCCAGATCCAGAAGACGACGCCGTCGCCGGGCAACGGCAACGACTGACGTCCGCACCGCAGTTCGACAGAGCCGCCCCCGTCGCACCCGCGACGGGGGCGGCTTCGTCGTACCCGGGGCACGCCCGTGGCGCGCACCGGGCCCGTCCGAGACCTTCGCCACACCCAGAGTGATCGTCCCGGGGTGCCCGGAAACGTGCAGAGGGAAGGAAACCGCAGGTGAGCGCGGTGTCACCGGCAGTTCTCCAGGTCCGCCCGCCACCCGTTCGGCCGTACGGTGGTCACAGGGCGTTGTGACAACCTTCTTGGTGCTTCGGCGTCCAACCGAGAGACGACCCGACCGTGCCGGGACCACACCGGCAGGGGGGAGCAGGGAGCAGCGGGGAACCTGGAACGAGGTCACACCATGAGCGAGCAGAGCAGAGGTACGGGCCGCATACGCGGCACCGGCAGCCGGCGCAGAAAGCCTTCGCGCCGCCGCCGGGTGAAGACGGTGGTGGCCTGGACGGCGGCCGGGGTCGTGGTCCTCGGCGGATCGGGCCTCGCCTACGCGTACTTCGCGCTCGACGGGAACCTCAAGGGCGTCGACATCGACGCCGCCCTCGGCACGGACCGCCCCGACAACGTCGACAACGGCTCCGAGGACATCCTGGTGCTCGGCTCGGACTCCCGCTCCGGCGCCAACGCCGAGTACGGCAAGGACCAGGGCGGCGCCCGTTCGGACACCGCGATGGTCGTGCACGTCAACAAGGGCCACACGTCGGCGAGCGTCGTCTCGATCCCGCGCGACACGATCGTCGACCGGCCCGCCTGCACCGACCCCGACACCGGGCAGCAGGCCCCCGCGGCCACCGGCCAGATGTTCAACTCGGCCTACCAGGTGGGCGGTCCGGCCTGCACGGTGAAGACCGTCGAAGCGATGTCCGGCATCCGCATGGACCACTACGTCGAGGTCGACTTCACCGGCTTCAAGAAGCTCGTCGACCAGCTGGGCGGTGTCGAGATCACCACCAGTGAGGCGATCGACGACCCCGGCAGCCACCTCGACCTCGCCCCCGGCACGCACACCCTCGACGGCGAACAGGCCCTCGGCCTCGTCCGTACCCGCAAGAGCGTCGGCGACGGCAGCGACCTCGGCCGCATCCAGCTCCAGCAGGCGTTCGTGAAGGCGCTGATGAAGCAGGTCAAGTCGGTGGGCGTGTTCACCAACCCCGCCAAACTGTTCGGACTGGCGAACACCGCCACCAAGGCCATCACCACCGACTCCGACCTCGCCTCGGTCACCAAGCTCACCGGATTCGCGAACGGACTCAAGGGCCTCGACGCCAACGACGTCGACATGGTCACCCTGCCCGTCCAGTACGACCCTGCGGACCCCAACCGGGTCGTCCCGCTGGAGAAGGACGCGCAGGAGGTCTGGAAGGCGCTCCGCGCCGACACCGCGATCCCCGCCTCCGCCACCGCGGACTCGGCCGGCGACAAGGGATCCGCGAGCGCCGTCGTGCGCTGACGGCTCCGGCCGGGACACCGCCCCCGCACCCCGGCCGGTCCGCCGGGAATAGACCGGCCCGAACCCCCGTTTTGGGAGATACGGCCGGTCCTGGCAGACTGGTACGTCGGCCCCGGTTCACGGACGCGCAATCCGCGCGGACGACCCGGAGCCCTCCCGAAACTAGGAGACACCTTGAAGCGCGACATTCACCCCACGTACGTCGAGACGCAGGTCAGCTGCACCTGTGGCGCGTCGTTCACCACCCGGAGCACCATCGACAACGGCACCATCCGTGCCGACGTCTGCTCCGAGTGCCACCCGTTCTACACGGGCAAGCAGAAGATCCTCGACACCGGCGGCCGTGTGGCCCGCTTCGAGGCCCGCTTCGGCAAGGGTGCAGGCTCCGCCGCCAAGTAGCGAGCCACAGCGCCGGTTCTCGGGCGCCCTTTCGGGGGCGGCGGGAACCGGCGTTTTTTCCGGTCGGGTCCTGGGGCGACCCGGGGACCCGACCGGCACCTTCCTCCAGCAGGCCCGTAGAAGTCACCCCCACCCAGGAGCCCGAAGATGTTCGAGGCGGTCGAGGAACTGATCGGCGAACACGCCGATCTCGAGAAGAAGCTCGCCGACCCGTCGGTCCACGCGGATCAGGCCAACGCGCGCAAGCTCAACAAGCGCTACGCGGAGCTGACCCCGATCGTCTCCACGTACCGGTCCTGGAAGCGGACCGGTGACGACATCGTGACCGCACGCGAGTTCGCCGCCGACGACCCCGACTTCGCCGCCGAGGTCAAGGAGCTGGAGAAGCAGCGCGAGGAGCTCACCGAGCACCTGCGCCTCCTTCTCGTTCCGCGCGACCCGAGCGACGACAAGGACGTGCTCCTGGAGATCAAGGCGGGTGCGGGCGGCGACGAGTCGGCCCTGTTCGCCGGTGACCTGCTCCGCATGTACCTCCGCTACGCCGAGCGCATCGGGTGGAAGACCGAGATCATCGACTCCACCGAGTCCGAGCTCGGCGGCTACAAGGACGTTCAGGTCGCCGTGAAGACCAAGGGCGGCAACGGCGCCACCGAGCCCGGCCAGGGCGTCTGGGCCCGGATGAAGTACGAGGGCGGCGTGCACCGAGTGCAGCGCGTGCCCTCCACCGAGTCCCAGGGCCGCATCCACACCTCCGCCGCCGGCGTCCTCGTGACCCCCGAGGCCGAGGAGGTCGACGTCGAGATCCACGCCAACGACCTGCGCATCGACGTGTACCGGTCCTCCGGCCCCGGCGGCCAGTCGGTCAACACGACCGACTCGGCCGTCCGCATCACGCACCTGCCGACCGGCGTCGTCGCCTCCTGCCAGAACGAGAAGAGCCAGCTCCAGAACAAGGAGCAGGCCATGCGCATCCTGCGGTCCCGGCTGCTCGCCGCCGCCCAGGAAGCCGCCGAGCAGGAAGCCTCCGACGTACGCCGCAGCCAGGTGCGCACCGTCGACCGCTCCGAGAAGATCCGCACGTACAACTTCCCGGAAAACCGGATCTCGGACCACCGCGTCGGCTTCAAGGCGTACAACTTGGACCAGGTCCTCGACGGGGACCTCGACGCGGTGATCCAGGCGTGCGTCGACGCCGACTCCGCCGCCAAGCTCGCCAACGCCTGATCCCGCCCGCCCCGCCCGTGAACCCGTACGGAGATCCGCGATGAACCTGCTGCTCGCCGAGGTGGCCCAGGCCACCCAGCGGCTGGCCGACGCCGGTGTCCCTTCGCCGCGATTCGATGCCGAGGAGCTCGCGGCCTTCGTCCACGGAGTCAAGCGGGGCGAACTGCACCGGGTGCCGGACGCGGACTTCGACGCGCGCTACTGGGAGACCATCGCGCGCCGCGAGAACCGCGAACCCCTCCAGCACATCACCGGCCGCGCCTTCTTCCGCTACCTGGAGCTCCAGGTCGGCCCCGGGGTGTTCGTGCCGCGCCCGGAGACCGAGTCGGTCGTCGGCTGGGCCATAGACGCGGTCCGCGCCATGGACGTCGTCGAGCCGCTCATCGTCGACCTCTGCACCGGCTCCGGCGCCATCGCCCTCGCCATGGCCCAGGAGGTGCCGCGCTCGCGCGTGCACGCCGTGGAGCTGTCCGAGGACGCCCTCACATGGACCAGGAAGAACGCCGAGGGGTCCAGGGTCACCGTGCACCGCGGAGACGCCCTGAGCGCCCTTCCCGAGCTCGACGGCCAGGTCGACCTGGTGATCTCCAACCCGCCGTACATCCCGCTCACCGAGTGGGAGTACGTCGCGCCCGAGGCCCGCGACCACGACCCGCAGATGGCGCTCTTCTCCGGCGAGGACGGCCTCGACACCATCCGCGGCATCGAGCGCACCGCGCACCGCCTGCTCCGCCCCGGCGGCCTCGTCGTCATCGAGCACGCCGACACCCAGGGCGGCCAGGTCCCCTGGATCTTCACCGAGGAACGCGGCTGGGCCGACGCGGCCGACCACCCGGACCTCAACAACCGGCCGCGGTTCGCCACCGCCCGCAAGGCCATGCCGTGACCGCGGCGGCGACCCCCTGCCCGCACCCCCCGCACCACCTTCACCCGTACACGCTTGAGGAGGCCGGCTGATGGCACGGCGATACGACTGCAACGACGCGACCGACCGTACGACCGGGCTGCGTGAAGCCGCCTCGGCGGTCCGTCGCGGCGAACTGGTCGTGCTGCCCACCGACACCGTGTACGGCATCGGGGCGGACGCCTTCTCCCGGGAGGCCGTCGCGGACCTGCTGGACGCCAAGGGCCGCGGGCGCAACATGCCCACCCCGGTCCTCATCGGCTCCCCGAACACGCTGCACGGCCTGGTCACCGACTTCTCCGAGCAGGCGTGGGAGCTCGTCGACGCCTTCTGGCCGGGCGCCCTCACCCTCGTCGCCAAGCACCAGCCGTCGCTCCAGTGGGACCTCGGCGACACCCGCGGCACCGTCGCCGTCCGGATGCCGCTGCACCCGGTCGCCATCGAACTCCTCACCGAGGTCGGCCCGATGGGCGTCTCCAGCGCCAACCTCACCGGCCACCCGTCCCCGGAGACCTGCGACGCCGCCCAGGAGATGCTCGGGGACTCCGTCTCCGTCTACCTCGACGGCGGCCCCACCCCGGGCAACGTCCCGTCGTCCATCGTCGACGTCACCGGCAAGGTCCCGGTCCTGCTGCGCGCCGGCGCCCTTTCCGTCGAGGAACTGCGCAAGGTGGTCCCCGACCTTGAGGTGGCCAATTGACCGCCCCTGAGGGGCGTGGCATAGCGGGGCAGACCGACCACTTCCGCATTCTCCACGTCAGCACCGGCAACGTCTGCCGCTCGCCCATCACCGAGCGGCTGACCCGCCATGCCCTGGTGGACCGCCTCGGCGATCCGCTCCAGGGCGGCCTCATCGTGGAGAGCGCCGGCACCTGGGGGCACGAAGGCGCCCCCATGGAGGCGAACGCCGAGATCGTCCTCGCCGACTTCGGCGCGGACGCCACCGGCTTCGTCGGCCGCGAGCTCCTCGACGAGCACGTGATCCGTGCCGACCTGGTGCTCACCGCGACCCGCGACCACCGCGCGCAGGTCATCTCGATGGGCCACTCCGCGGGCCTGCGCACCTTCACCCTGAAGGAGTTCACCCGGCTCGTGCGGGCCATAGACCCCGCCACCCTGCCGGACGCCCACGACGAGGGCGTGGTCGAGCGCGCCCGCGCCCTGGTGCGCGCCGCCGCCGCGCTGCGCGGCTGGCTGCTGGCCCCGACCGCCGACGCCGACGAGGTGTACGACCCGTACGGCGCCCCGATCACCTTCTTCCGCTCGATCGGGGACGAGATCAACCAGGCGCTCGACCCGGTCGTCACCGCGCTCACCGGCGTACCCGCACACCACTGAGACGCACCCCGGGACGCGCGCCCGGGACGTACGTGGGCCGGGGGCGTCCGCCCTTGCGCCGACCGGCCCCACCGGCCCTTTCGCGGCGGGCGTACGGGCGCCCACCGGCCTACATTGGATGCGAAGCCCCCACCGCACTCCTCCAGGCCCGGAGCCGTCAGATGCCGGTCAGCACCCCCACCGCACCCCTGCCGCCCGCCGCTCCGCGGTGGGACCTCGGCCCGCTGCCGCGGACCGACCCGGAGATCGCCGAGGTGCTCCGGGACGAGGCCTTCCGGCAGGCCGGCTCGCTCCAGCTGATCGCCGCCGAGAACTTCCATTCGCCCGCCGTCCTCGCCGCGCTCGCCTCGCCGCTCGCCGACAAGTACGCAGAGGGCTACCCGGGCGCCCGGCACCACGGCGGCTGCGACCACGCGGACGCCGCCGAACGCATCGCGGTCTCCCGCGCCACCGCCCTCTTCGGCGCCGAGCACGCCAACGTCCAGCCGCACTCCGGCTCCTCCGCCGTGCTCGCCGCCTACGCGGCCCTGCTGCGCCCCGGCGACGCCGTGCTGGCCATGGGCCTGACCTCCGGCGGCCACCTCACGCACGGGTCGCCCGCCAACTTCTCCGGGCGCTGGTTCGACTTCACCGGCTACGGCGTCGACCCGGACACCGGGCTGATCGACTACGACCGGGTCCGCGCCCTGGCCCGCGCCCGCCGGCCCAAGGCGATCGTCTGCGGCTCGATCTCCTACCCCCGCCACCCCGACTACGCGCTCTTCCGCGAGATCGCCGACGAGGTCGGCGCCCGCCTCATCGTCGACGCGGCGCACCCGATGGGGCTGATCGCCGGGGGAGCGGCGCCGAACCCGGTGCCGTACGCCGACGTGGTCTGCGCCACCACGCACAAGGTGCTCCGCGGGCCGCGCGGCGGGATGCTGCTCTGCCGGGCGGAGCTGGCCGGACGGATCGACCGCGCGGTCTTCCCGTTCACCCAGGGCGGGGCGCAGATGCACACCATCGCCGCGAAGGCCGTCGCGTTCGGGGAGGCGGCGACGCCCGCGTACGCGATGTACGCGCACCGGGTCGTCGCCAACGCCCGGGTGCTCGCCGCCGCGCTGGAGGCGGAGGGGTTCGAGGTGGCGACCGGCGGCACCGACACCCACCTGGTGCTGGCCGACCCGGCGCCGCTGGGCGTCGACGGGCGGACCGCCCGCGACCGTCTCGCCGCCGCGGGAGTGGTCCTGGACACGTGCGCGCTGCCGCACGCGGGATCCGCCGCCCTCACGGAGGGCCACGGCCGGGGCATCCGGCTGGGCACGGCTGCGGTCACCACCCAGGGCATGGACGAGGCCGACATGGCCCGGATCGCCGTCCTGCTCGCCGACGCGGTCCGGGACGGGGCCGACCATGATCGTATCCGGGCCGAGGTGCGAGGATTCACCGAGCGGCATCCGCCCTTTCACGGGTAGGCGGAACCTGTGGAACCGTCACCCGTTCCCTGATGTCCTTGCTCGTGGGGCTAGGGTGTGGGGCTGAGATGGCCGGCGAAATCTGTGGGGCAGCCCGTGCGTGATTACCTGCTGACGCTGTGTGTCGCGGCTGCAGTGACCTATCTGCTGACCGGACCGGTGCGGAAGTTCGCCATCGCGATCGGGGCCATGCCCGCGATCCGCGCGCGCGACGTGCACCGGGAACCGACACCGCGGCTCGGTGGCATCGCCATGTTCGGCGGACTGTGCGCCGGGCTGATCGTCGCCTCGCACCTGTTCAACCTCGGCGGGGTCTTCGAGCTCTCCAACGAGCCGAGGGCGCTGCTCTCGGGGGCCGCGCTGATCTGGCTGATCGGCGTCCTGGACGACAAGTTCGAGATCGACGCCCTGATCAAGCTCGGCGGCCAGATGATCGCCGCGGCCGTCATGGTCATGCAGGGTCTGACGATCCTCTGGCTGCCCATCCCCGGCGTCGGGACGGTGGCGCTCACCCCCTGGCAGGGCACCCTGCTCACGGTCGCCCTGGTGGTCATCACGATCAACGCGGTGAACTTCGTCGACGGCCTGGACGGCCTCGCCGCCGGCATGGTCTGCATCGCCGCCGCCGCGTTCTTCCTGTACACCTACCGCCTCTGGTACGGGTACGGCATCGAGGCCGCCGCCCCCGCCACGCTCTTCGCCGCGATCCTCATGGGCATGTGCCTGGGCTTCCTGCCGCACAACATGCACCCGGCCCGGATCTTCATGGGCGACTCCGGTTCGATGCTGATCGGCCTGGTGCTCGCCGCCGGAGCGATCTCGGTGACCGGGCAGGTCGACCCGGACGCGATGAAGCTCTTCGAGGGGAGCGAGCGGCAGGCCACCCACGCGATGCTGCCCGTCTTCATCCCGCTGCTGCTGCCGCTGACGATCATCGCGATCCCCGCCGCCGACCTCGTCCTCGCCATCGTGCGGCGCACCTGGAACGGCCAGTCGCCGTTCGCCGCGGACCGCGGCCACCTGCACCACCGGCTGCTGGAGATCGGCCACTCGCACAGCCGGTCCGTGCTGATCATGTACTTCTGGTCGGCGCTGATCGCCTTCGGCGCCGTCGGGTACTCGGTGCACTCGGCGTCGATGTGGATCGTGCTGGTGATCGTCTTCCTCAGCGCCGTCGGACTGGTGCTGCTCCTGCTGCCGCGCTTCACGCCGCGCGCCCCGCGCTGGGCCAACTCCCTGGTGCCGCCCCGCTATCGCCGCCGTCGGCGGGTCGTTCTCCCCGAGGGCCCCCACGAGGAGCTGCCCGAGGCGGGAGCGACCGCTCCGGAGGCCCACGGCTCGCACCTCGCGGACGAGGAGTCCGAGGGCGTACGGGTCGCGGTGGGCGTCTCCGGCGTCAACGGAGCGACCGCGATCGGCACTCGTTCGCGGTTTTCCGATCGGCGCAAGGCCAACTCCTCGCGTTGACCTTTCGGACTCGGCGACCCTTACCAGACAAGTCGTCAGACTGTCACGCGCCACGCGGGCGACTAGTCCTCACGTGTGACAGTTGGCACACGTTTGAGGTAAAGACCTCATCAAATAGTTTGTGATACCGTTCACGAGACCCGGTGACAGAGCCGAAGGACCCCAGTACGTCGGTCCATTGGCCCGAGGCATCGACTCGGACCGGGCCTACGCTCGTCCATGACGACACCATTTGCCCACCCCAAGCAAGCGGAGCTGCCGCCATGCCGACCAACGACGCCCGGACCCTCCTTCAGACCGCCCTGCCCACCGCTGCCGCCGGCGTGATCGCCGTAGCCGTGAGTGCGGGCGTGGCGGGCGGCAAGGGAGCCCTCGGTGCGCTCGTCGGGACGGTGGTCTCGCTCTTCTTCATGGGGCTCGGACTCGTCGTCCTGCAGCGGACCGCCCGGTCCCTCCCGCATCTGTTCCAGATGATGGGGCTGATGCTGTACACCGCTCAGCTTCTGCTGATGGTGATCTTCGTCGCCGCATTCAAGAACACGACCGCGTTCAACCCGAAGGCGTTCGCGATCTCGCTGGTCGCGCTCACCCTCGTATGGATCGGTGCCCAGGCGCGTGCGTACATGAAGGCCAAGATCCTCTACGTCGAACCCGAGTCCCGCACGGCTGAAAAGCCCGAAAAGACCGGCTCCCCGACGTGAAGGGTAGGGGCGGAATAAATGCCCGATCCGGACCCTGCTATCGTCCGGTTCCAACTGCGGCACTGCGGGCGCGGGCATGTGAGCTGACGCCTGCCCGATCGCGAGGCTCACATGCCTGACTGCCGCTCTCACATCCGAAACACCAGTCCAGTGCCGAACCGCGGCTGCGCGCCGCGCCGACACAACGAGGTTGCCGTACCTATGCGCCACGCTGAAGGAGCCCGCGGTGAGTGCTGACCCGACACAGGTGCTCGCCTTCGAGACCGATTGCCACATCTTTGACGGTTGTGGTTTCCCGGCACCCGGCCTGCACTCGTTCCTGTTCGAGCCCCTCTGGGGCGACGCGGACAGCAACCTGTACTTCAACAAGCCGATGCTGCTGGCCCTGCTTGGCTCGGTCATCATCGTCGGTTTCTTCTGGGCCGCGTTCAACAAGCCCAAGATCGTCCCCGGCAAGCTGCAGTCCGTCGCCGAGATGGGTTACGACTTCATCCGCCGCGGTGTCGTGCACGAGACCATCGGCAAGCGCGAGGGCGAGAAGTACGTTCCCCTCGTCGTCTCGCTGTTCTTCTTCGTGTGGATGATGAACCTCTGGTCGATCATCCCCGTCGCCCAGTTCCCGGTCACGTCGATCATCGCGTACCCCGCTGTACTCGCCGCGATCGTCTACGTGCTGTGGGTCGGCCTGACCTTCAAGAAGCACGGGTTCGTCGGAGCCTTCAAGAACTTCACCGGCTTCGACAAGTCCCTCGGTCCGGTGGCCTACCTCGCCGCCTTCATCGAGCTCTTCTCCAACCTGCTGGTGCGTCCGTTCACGCACGCCGTGCGACTCTTCGCGAACATGTTCGCGGGCCACACGCTGCTGCTGCTCTTCACGATCGCCAGCTGGTACCTGCTCAACGGCATCGGGATCGCCTACGCCGGCGTCTCGTTCGTGATGGTCATCGTGATGACCGCCTTCGAGCTCTTCATCCAGGCCGTGCAGGCGTACGTCTTCGTCCTGCTGACCTGCACCTTCATCCAGGGCGCGCTCGCCAAGCACCACTGATCCGAGCCCCCTCGATCGACCATATTCGTCCGGTGGCCAACCCCCACCGGTCCGTTAAGAGAAGGAAGAACTGGCATGTCCCAGACCCTTGCTGCCGTCACTGGTGACCTCGGCTCCGTCGGTTACGGCCTTGCTGCCATCGGCCCCGGCGTCGGCGTCGGCATCATCTTCGGTAACGGCACCCAGGCTCTCGCCCGTCAGCCCGAGGCTGCCGGTCTGATCCGCGCCAACCAGATCCTCGGCTTCGCCTTCTGTGAGGCGCTCGCCCTCATCGGTCTGGTCATGCCGTTCGTCTACTAGACGAACCGCGACTAGTCCATACCGACGAAAGGCACTGATATGAGCCAGCTGCTTACGGTCGCGGCTGAGGCGGAAAACCCCCTCATCCCGCCGATTCCCGAGCTCGTCATCGGCCTCATCGCCTTCGTCATCGTCTTCGGCTTCCTCGCCAAGAAGCTCCTCCCGAACATCAACAAGGTTCTGGAAGAGCGTCGTGAGGCCATCGAAGGCGGTATCGAGAAGGCCGATGCGGCCCAGACCGAGGCGCAGAGCGTTCTTGAGCAGTACAAGGCTCAGCTCGCCGAAGCGCGTCACGAGGCCGCTCGACTGCGCCAGGAGGCGCAGGAGCAGGGTGCCGTCATCATCCAGGAGATGAAGGCGGAAGGACAGCGGCAGCGCGAGGAGATCATCGCTGCCGGTCACGCCCAGATCGAGGCCGACCGCAAGGCGGCGTCCGCCGCGCTCCGCCAGGACGTGGGCAAGCTCGCCACCGACCTGGCCGGCAAGCTCGTCGGCGAGTCCCTCGAGGACCACGCCCGGCAGAGCGGCACCGTCGACCGGTTCCTCGACGAGCTTGAGGCGAAGGCCGAGGCCGTCCGATGAACAGCGCGAGCCGTGAGGCACTGGCTGCCGCACGAGAGCGCCTCGACGCGCTGACCGACAGCACGTCGGTCGACGCGTCGAAGCTCGCCGACGAGCTGGCCTCCGTCACCGCGCTGCTGCAGCGCGAGGTCTCGCTGCGCCGGGTTCTCACCGACCCGTCGCAGAGCGGCCAGGCGAAGGCGGAACTGGCGGCACGGCTGCTCGGCGGTCAGGTGAGCGGCGAAGCCGTGGACCTGGTCTCCGGCATGGTCCGTTCCCGCTGGTCGCAGTCGCGCGACCTGGTGGACTCGGTCGAGGAGCTGGCGAGCATCGCCGACCTGACCGCGGCCCAGCGGTCGGGCGCGCTCGACGACGTCGAGGACGAGCTGTTCCGGTTCGGCCGGATCGTCTCTTCCGACACGGCGCTGCGCTCCGCGCTCACCAGCCGTACGGCGAGTGCCGCTGCCAAGGGTGCGCTGCTGCGCAGCCTCCTGGGCGGCAAGAGCCGGCCGGTCACCGAGCGCCTCGTCACGCGCCTGGTCACCCAGCCCCGTGGACGTAGCCTGGAGGCGGGACTCGAATCCCTGTCCAAGCTCGCCGCGGACCGCCGGGACCGCACCGTCGCGATCGTCACCTCCGCGGTGCCGCTGACCGACACGCAGAAGCAGCGCCTCGGCGCGGCGCTGGCGAAGATCTACGGCCGGCAGATGCACCTGAACCTGGACGTGGACCCCGAGGTCCTCGGCGGAGTTTCGGTGCGCGTCGGTGACGAGGTCATCAACGGCACCATCGCGGACCGCCTCGACGAGGCGACCCGTCGCATGGCCGGCTGACGCCAGCCTTCGCCACCCAACGTAACGAGCAACACCTGCGGCCCGGTTGGGCCGTGCAGAAACTGCAGAAGATTCCTGGGGGTCGGCCCCCAGACCCCCTTAAGAAACTTCGGGCCCAACAAGGAGAGCAGGGAACCCAGATGGCGGAGCTCACGATCCGGCCGGAGGAGATCCGGGACGCACTGGAGAACTTTGTCCAGTCGTACCAGCCGGACGCGGCCTCGCGCGAGGAGGTCGGTACGGTCAGCGTTGCCGGCGACGGCATCGCGAAGGTGGAGGGCCTGCCCTCCGCCATGGCGAACGAGCTGCTGAAGTTCGAGGACGGCACCCTCGGTCTCGCCCTCAACCTCGAAGAGCGCGAGATCGGTGCGATCGTCCTCGGCGAGTTCAGCGGAATCGAGGAGGGCCAGCCGGTGCAGCGCACCGGTGAGGTGCTCTCCGTCGGCGTCGGCGAGGGCTACCTCGGCCGCGTCGTCGACCCGCTCGGCAACCCGATCGACGGTCTCGGCGAGATCGCGACCGACGGCCGACGCGCCCTCGAGCTGCAGGCCCCGGGCGTCATGGTCCGCAAGTCGGTCCACGAGCCCATGCAGACCGGCTACAAGGCCGTCGACGCGATGGTGCCGATCGGCCGCGGCCAGCGTCAGCTGATCATCGGCGACCGTCAGACGGGTAAGACCGCTCTGGCCGTCGACACGATCATCAACCAGCGCGACAACTGGCGCTCGGGCGACGTGAACAAGCAGGTGCGCTGCATCTACGTCGCCATCGGTCAGAAGGGCTCCACCATCGCCTCGGTGCGCGGTGCCCTCGAAGAGGCCGGCGCGCTGGAGTACACGACCATCGTCGCCGCCCCGGCGTCCGACCCGGCCGGCTTCAAGTACCTGGCGCCGTACACCGGTTCGGCCATCGGCCAGCACTGGATGTACCAGGGCAAGCACGTCCTGATCGTCTTCGACGACCTTTCGAAGCAGGCCGACGCCTACCGCGCCGTGTCCCTCCTGCTGCGCCGTCCGCCGGGCCGCGAGGCCTACCCGGGCGACGTCTTCTACCTGCACTCGCGTCTGCTGGAGCGCTGCGCCAAGCTCTCCGACGAGATGGGTGCCGGTTCGATGACCGGTCTGCCGATCGTCGAGACCAAGGCGAACGACGTGTCGGCGTTCATCCCGACCAACGTCATCTCCATCACCGACGGCCAGTGCTTCCTGGAGTCCGACCTGTTCAACGCGGGTCAGCGTCCGGCGCTCAACGTCGGTATCTCGGTCTCCCGAGTCGGTGGCTCCGCCCAGCACAAGGCCATGAAGCAGGTCTCCGGCCGACTGCGCGTGGACCTCGCCCAGTACCGCGAGCTGGAGGCGTTCGCCGCCTTCGGTTCCGACCTGGACGCGGCCTCCAAGGCGTCGCTGGAGCGCGGTAAGCGCATGGTCGAGCTGCTGAAGCAGCCGCAGTACGCCCCGTACCCCGTCGAGGAGCAGGTCGTCTCCGTCTGGGCCGGCACCACCGGCAAGATGGACGACGTCCCGGTCGAGGACATCCGTCGCTTCGAGAGCGAGCTGCTGGACTACCTGCGCCGCGAGCGCAAGGACCTCCTGACCAGCATCGTCGAGGGCGGCAAGATGTCGGACGACACGCTGCAGTCGATCGCCGACGCCATCGCCGCGTTCAAGCAGCAGTTCGAGACCTCGGACGGCAAGCTTCTGGGCGAGGGCTGATCGATGGGCGCTCAGCTTCGCGTTTACAAGCGCCGCATCCAAGCCGTCACCGCGACCAAGAAGATCACCAAGGCGATGGAGATGATCGCCGCCTCGCGCATCGTCAAGGCGCAGCGCAAGGTGGCGGCGTCGCTGCCGTACGCCACCGAGCTCACCCGCGCGGTGACCGCGGTGGCGACCGGCTCCACCACCAAGCACCCGCTCACCACCGAGGTCGAGGCTCCGACCCGGGCCGCGGTCCTGCTCCTCACGAGCGACCGCGGTCTGGCCGGCGGCTACTCCTCCAACGCCATCAAGGCGGCGGAGCGCCTCCGGGAGCGTCTTGGCGCGGAGGGCAAGGAGGTCGACACGTACATCGTCGGCCGCAAGGGTGTCGCCTACTACGGCTTCCGTGAGCGGACCGTCGCGGAGTCCTGGACGGGCTTCACCGACAACCCGTCGTACGCGGACGCCAAGGCGGTCGCCGCCCCCCTCATCGAGGCCATCTCCAAGGACTCGGCCGAGGGTGGTGTCGACGAACTGCACATCGTCTTCACGGAATTCGTGTCGATGATGACGCAGAACGCCATCGAGGACCGGATGCTGCCGCTCTCCCTCGACAAGGTCGTGGAAGAGAACGGTACGAAGGGGGAGATCCTTCCCCTGTTCGACTTCGAGCCGTCGGCTGAGGACGTCCTCGACGCCCTTCTGCCGCGCTACGTCGAGAGCCGCATCTACAACGCGCTGCTGCAGGCCGCTGCTTCCGAGCACGCTGCCCGCCGCCGCGCGATGAAGTCGGCCACCGACAACGCCGGGGATCTCATCAAGAGCCTCTCCCGGCTTGCCAACGCGGCCCGCCAGGCCGAAATCACCCAGGAAATCAGCGAGATCGTCGGTGGAGCCAGTGCGCTGGCCGACGCGACCGCGGGGAGTGACAAGTAATGACGACCACAGTTGAGACGGCCGTTGCCACGGGCCGCGTCGCCCGGGTCATCGGCCCGGTCGTCGACGTGGAGTTCCCCGTCGACGCGATGCCGGACATCTACAACGCGCTGCACGTCGAGGTCGACGACCCGGCCGAGGCCGGCACCCGTAAGACGCTGACCCTCGAAGTCGCCCAGCACCTGGGCGACGGCGTGGTCCGCGCGATCTCGATGCAGCCCACCGACGGTCTGGTCCGCCAGGCCCCGGTGACCGACACGGGCACGGGCATCACCGTCCCCGTCGGTGACGTGACCAAGGGCAAGGTCTTCAACACCCTCGGTCAGATCCTGAACGAGCCGGAGGCCGAGGCGCAGATCACCGAGCGCTGGCCGATCCACCGCAAGGCCCCGGCCTTCGACCAGCTCGAGTCGAAGACCGAGATGTTCGAGACCGGCCTGAAGGTCGTCGACCTGCTGACCCCGTACGTCAAGGGCGGCAAGATCGGTCTGTTCGGTGGTGCGGGCGTCGGCAAGACGGTCCTCATCCAGGAAATGATCATGCGTGTGGCGAAGCTGCACGACGGTGTGTCGGTGTTCGCCGGTGTCGGCGAGCGCACCCGTGAGGGCAACGACCTCATCGACGAGATGACCGACTCGGGCGTTCTGGACAAGACCGCGCTGGTCTTCGGCCAGATGGACGAGCCGCCGGGCACCCGTCTGCGGGTCGCGCTGTCCGCCCTGACCATGGCGGAGTACTTCCGCGATGTGCAGAAGCAGGACGTGCTGCTCTTCATCGACAACATCTTCCGCTTCACGCAGGCCGGTTCCGAGGTCTCCACGCTGCTCGGCCGCATGCCGTCCGCGGTGGGTTACCAGCCGACCCTGGCCGACGAGATGGGTGTGCTCCAGGAGCGCATCACCTCGACGCGTGGTCACTCGATCACCTCGATGCAGGCGATCTACGTCCCCGCGGACGACCTGACCGACCCGGCCCCGGCCACCACGTTCGCCCACCTCGACGCGACGACGGTTCTCTCCCGTCCGATCTCCGAGAAGGGCATCTACCCGGCCGTGGACCCGCTGGACTCCACGTCCCGCATCCTGGACCCGCGTTACATCACGCAGGAGCACTACGAGGCGGCCAGCCGCGTCAAGGGAATCCTGCAGAAGTACAAGGACCTCCAGGACATCATCGCGATCCTCGGTATCGACGAGCTGGGCGAAGAGGACAAGCTCGTCGTCCACCGTGCCCGTCGCGTCGAGCGCTTCCTGTCGCAGAACACCCACGCCGCCAAGCAGTTCACCGGCCTGGACGGTTCGGACGTTCCGCTCGACGAGTCGATCGCCGCGTTCAACGCGATCTGCGACGGGGAGTACGACCACTTCCCCGAGCAGGCGTTCTTCATGTGCGGTGGCCTGGACGACCTCAAGTCCAAGGCCAAGGAGCTCGGCGTCTCCTGAGCCTCCGGCTCACCGAGGGGGGTGGGCGTGTCCCACCCCCCTCACCACGCCCCGTAGAATTGACCCAACACCCGGCAACTACCGCCGGGTGGTGACCCGAGGAGCCACCCATGGCTGCTGAGCTGCATGTCGAGCTGGTCGCCGCGGACCGCAGTGTCTGGTCCGGCGAGGCCACCCTGGTCGTCGCGCGCACCACGTCCGGCGACATCGGCGTCATGCCCGGTCACCAGCCGCTTCTCGGTGTGCTGGAATCGGGCCCGGTGACCATCCGTACGAGCGACGGCGGCACCGTCGTCGCCGCCGTGCACGGTGGATTCATCTCGTTCGCGGACGACAAGCTGTCGCTGCTGGCCGAGATCGCCGAGCTGGCCGACGAGATCGACGTCCAGCGTGCCGAGCGCGCGCTGGAGCGGGCGAAGTCGGACACGGACGCCGCCGCCGAGCGACGCGCGGACGTACGACTGCGTGCGGTGTCGGCGCACTAGTGCCGTGACCGGCAGTGTGACCCGGAGGGGGCGTCAGCGCTCCCTGCGGTAGAAGTTTTTACTCAGCCGCGGCCCGAGCTGGAATCATCCAGACCGTGTCGCGGCTGAGGCGATGCGGGTGCGGTTCGTTTTCTGGTTACTCGACGATGCGAGGAGGTCGGTGGAGATGGTCCTCGCGTTGTGGGTGGGCGGAGTCGTCCTCGTCCTGATCCTGGTGGGACTCTTCGTCTTCGGTCTGCGCCGCCGGCTCATCCAGCGTTCGGGCGGGACCTTCGACTGCAGTCTGCGCTGGGACGTGTCCACGGAACCGGACCCCACCGGCAAGGGCTGGGTCTACGGAGTCGCCCGCTACAGCGGCGACCGGGTCGACTGGTTCCGGGTGTTCTCCTACTCCCCGCGTCCGCGCCGCGCCCTGGAGCGCGGTGCCATCGAGGTGGTCGACCGCCGGCTCCCCGAGGGCGAGGAGGAGTTGGCGCTGCTCTCCGACTCCGTCGTGCTCGGCTGTCTCCTGCGGGGGACCCGCCTGGAGCTGGCGATGAGCGAGGACGCGCTGACGGGGTTCCTCGCGTGGCTGGAGGCGGCGCCGCCCGGCCAGCGGGTGAACGTGGCGTAAAGGCCGTTCGCGGGAGCCGTCCCGCGGTGAACGTTTCTGCGGGACCATGTGTCCCGGGCAGGGCCGGGTGATTCCACCCCGGCCCTTTTCCGTCGTCCGGGCCACGCGCGCGGGCCGCGGCAGGATGTGCGGGTTGCGGGTTGCGGGTTGCGGGTTGCGGTGTGCGGTGGGGTGGCCCCGCCCTTGCCCGTACGCGTACGAGCACCGCATCCCGCAACGCCTCGCGTACCCGCCCCGCGCACCCGCCCCGCGCACCGGCCCCCGGGAACGACGAAAGACCGGGGAGACAGGGGGCGGACCTGTCTCCCCGGCGCTTTCGGGGGTGGTGCTCTTCAGGGCCGGAGCCCTGGGGGAGGGCTACTTGAGGTTGGTGCCCATCGCCTTCACGAGCTCACCGTTGCTGGTGTCACCGCTGAACTCCCAGAAGAACGCGCCGCCCAGGCCCTGGTTCTTCGCCCACGCCATCTTCGAGGCGATGGTGGCCGGGGTGTCGTAGCTCCACCAGTTGGTGCCGCAGTGGGCGTAGGCCGTACCGGCGACGGTGCCGGTGGCCGGGCAGCTGGTCTTCAGGACCTTGTAGTCCTCGATGCCCGCCTCGTAGGTGCCGGCCGCCGCGCCGGTGGCGGTGCCGCCGGGCGCGTCCTGGGTGACGCCGGTCCAGCCGCGTCCGTAGAAGCCGATGCCGAGGAGCAGCTTGGACGCCGGGACGCCCTGTGCCTTGAGCTTGGCGATGGCGTCGGCGCTGGTGAAGCCGGCCGTCGGGATGCCGGAGTACGAGGTCAGCGGCGAGTGCGGGGCCGTCGGGCCGGTGTTCGCCCAGGCGCCGAAGAAGTCGTACGTCATGACGTTGTACCAGTTGAGGCTCGCCGAGGCGCCCGCGTAGTCGGCCGCGTCGATCTTGCCGCCGGCCGAGCCGTCCGCCGTGATGGCGGCGGTGACCAGGGCGGAGGAGCCGAACTTGGTGCGCAGCGCGGAGGTGAGGTTCTTCAGGGCCGCCGGGCCGCTGGTGTCACAGGTCAGACCGCAGCCGTTGGGGTACTCCCAGTCGATGTCGATGCCGTCGAAGACATCGGCCCAGCGCGGGTCCTCGACCAGGTTGTAGCAGGACTGGGCGAACGCGGCCGGGTTCTGCGCGGCCTGGGCGAAGCCGCCGGACCAGGTCCAGCCGCCGAAGGACCAGAGGACCTTGATGTTCGGGTACTTGGCCTTCAGCTTGCGGAGCTGGTTGAAGTTGCCGCGCAGCGGCTGGTCCCAGGTGTCGGCGACCCCGTCGACGGCCTGGTCGGCGGTGTACGCCTTGTCGTAGTCGGCGTAGGAGTCACCGATGGCGCACTGGCCGTTGGTGACGTTGCCGAAGGCGTAGTTGATGTGCGTGATCTGCTCGGCGGAGCCCGAGGTGACCAGGTTCTTCACGTGGTAGTTGCGGCCGTAGACGCCCCACTCGGTGAAGTAGCCGAGGTTGATCTTGCTGCCCGTGGTGGGCGGGGTGGTGGTGCCGCCGCCGGTGGTGGTGACGCTCACGGCGCCGGAGACCGGGCCGGTCACGTCGGAGGTGTCGCGCGCCTGCACGGTGTACGAGTAGCTGGTGCCGGCCGTCAGCGCGCTGTCGGTGTAGGTCGTGGTGGTGACGGTGGCGACCTTCGCCCCGTCGCGCAGCACGTCGTAGTTCTTGATGCCCGCGTCGTCGGTCGCGGCGGTCCAGGTGAGCTTCGCCGAGGTGTTGGTGATGGCGCTCGCGGTGGGCGTGCCGGGGGCGGACGGGGCGCTGTTGCCGGGCACGGTGGTGCCGCCGTCACAGGAGGCGCCGTTCAGCTTGCAGCTGCTGGGGGAGCCGGTGCCCGCGCCGTTGAAGCCGAAGCTGATGCTCGCGCCGGCGGCGAGGGAGCCGTTCCAGCCGAGGTTCTTGGCGGTCCAGTGGGTGCCGGAGCTGGTGACCGTGGCGTCCCAGGCGGAGGTGACCGAGGTGCCGGAGGGGAAGTCCCACTCGATGGTCCACGAGGAGAGCGCGGTGGTGCCGGTGTTCTTCACCGTCCACTGGCCCTCGAAGCCGGTGCCCCAGTCGGTCTTCTTGACGTAGGTGGCGGTGGCCGAGGTGGCCGCCGACGCGGGAGTGGCGAGGCCGACCATCGCGGCGATCGGCAGCAACAGCGCGGAGAAGCCCGCTATCGCCTTGGTCCTGGCGCTTCTTCTGAGCGCCCAGCCGAATCTGGTCCGGCGTTCGGGGGTTGCGGTGCTCAACGGTGCTCCTCGGGTGAGGTCCGACAAACGGGGGGTGGTTCGTGGACTGCAGACCCTGCGCCGCCCTGAACACGCTTTGTCATGTGCGCGCTCATCGCAGTGTGTTGCGGTGAGACTAGGAAGGTCTGGACCAATCGTCAAGAGGTCTGGACCAGGGGAAGTACTCGGCAGTAGTGGATCTCGTCACAGGCCCAACTCCCTTGCCAGCACGGCAGCCTGGGCGCGACTGCGCAGCTCCAGCTTGGCCAGCACCCTGCTGACGTGCGTCTTCGCCGTCGCCTCCGCCATCGAGAGCCGATCCGCGATCTCCGCGTTGGAAAGGCCCGCCGCGAGGCATCCGAGCACTTCCCGTTCCCGCCGGGTGAGCGCCTCGACGGCTGCCCGGCCGGCCTCGTCGCCGCGCGCCGCGGAAGCCGTGGCCCCCGCGAACTCCGCGATCAGCCGGCGCGTCACCGCGGGGGCGATCAGACCCTCGCCCCGGGCGACCGCGCGGACCGCCTCCAGCAGGTCGCGGGCCTCGGTGTTCTTGAGCAGAAAGCCCGACGCCCCGGCCCGCAGCGCCCCGAAGACGTAGCTGTCCAGGTCGAACGTGGTCAGCACCAGCACGTCCGCCGTCCCCTCGGACACCAGCCGCTCCGTCGCCGCCACGCCGTCCAGGCGCGGCATCGACAGGTCCATCAGGACGACGTCGGGGCGCAGCTCCCGGGCGAGCCGTACCGCCTCCTCGCCGTCCGCCGCCTCGCCCGCCACCTCGATGTCCGGCGCGCTCCGCAGGATCAGCACCAGTCCCGCGCGCACGGCCGACTGGTCCTCGGCCACCAGCACTCGGATCGTCATCGGTTCATCGTCCCTTCTCCGTCCTTTCCGGGAGCGGGAGTTCGGCCCGCACCCGCCAGACCGCGGCGCCTTGCTCCGCCCGCTCCGCGCCCGCCCGGATCGTCCCGCCGAGCAGATCGACCCGTTCCCGCATGCCGATCAGCCCCGCACCCGAGCCCGGCGCCCGGGGGCCCGGCCGTTCCCCGTACACGCTGGTCACCTCGACCGTCAGGACGCGGCCCGGCCGGGCCAGCCGGACCCGCACGATGCCCGGCGCCGCGTGCTTGAGCGCGTTCGTCAGGGCCTCCTGGACGATGCGGTAGGCGGCCAGTTCGACCGGTGCGGGCAGCGTCTCCCCGGCGTCGCGCGTGTCCTCCAGCACACAGGTCAGGCCGCTGGAGGACGCGTGGGCACGGGACTGCTCGATCAGTGCGTCCAGGGCCGAGAGCCGGGGCGCGGCGCCCGGCACGTCCGGATCGCCGCCCCGGCGCAGGAGGCCGATCAGACGGCGCATCTCGGCGAGTCCGTCGACGGAGTTCTCCCGGATGACCTCCAGCGCCTCGCGGGAGGTCCCCGGCTCGTCGATGGAGAGCGCGGCCGTGGAGTGGATGGCGATGGCCGAGAGATGACCGGCGACCATGTCGTGCAGCTCGCGCGCCATCCGGGAACGCTCCGCGGCCACCGCCAGCTTCCGGTCCGTCTCCGCCAGCAGCGCGGTCTGTTCGGCCCGCAGCCGGGCCGCGTCGGCGGCGTCGCGGTGGCCGCGCACACTGACCCCGGTGATCGCCGGTACGAAGGAGACCAGCCCGGCCAGGACCCCCGCCAGCACGGCTTCGGCCGGGGGCAGCCGAGTCAGCAGACCGAGCGTGAGCGCCACCGTGCACAGCAGCGACGCCACCGGGACGCGCCGGGCCGCCGCCGGGGACCCGTACACCACGGCCGCGTAGACCACGTCGGTGTACATCAGGACCGTGGCCACGTTCCCCGGGGTGAGCTGATCCGCGATCAGGAGCGTGGTCGCGAGGGCGAGTGCCGTCCCCGGCCGGGTGCGGCGCAACAGCTCCGCTCCCGCCATTGGTACCAGCGGCACGAACGCGGTCCAGAGCGCGGTGAAGGGGCGGCCGTTCTGCAGGTGCAGCCCCAGCAGCCCCAGCAGCAGGCCGCCCGACAGCCCGAGGACAGCGATCAGGACGTCATGGCGGTGCGGGCGCGCGACGGGTTCCACCCCGCCATCCAACACGGACGGGAGGTCCCGGGGGACGTACTCCGGCCGAGCCGCCCGGATCGCTCGACGCGTTCTCCTCCCGTTCCCCGTCCTCGCCTCCCGGGATTCTCGGCACGGCCTACATCGAAGGATGCAGTCGTGATTCCTCACCGGTGACGACGACCCGGACCCGTCCGGGCGGGACCCTGGAAGGGACGTGGGAGGAGCGCACCATGATCGTCACTCTGATCGTCATCTGCGAGATCGCCTTCTGGGTGCTGCTGGCCGCCGGACTCGCCCTGCGTTACGCGGCCCGTCGGCCCCGCCTCGGTGCGGCCGTCCTGCTCTGCGAACCACTGCTCGAAGTGGTCCTGCTCGTGGTGACGGCGATCGACCTGAAGAACGGCGCCGAGCCCGACTGGAAGCACGGACTGGCCGCCGTCTACATCGGCTTCACCCTGGGACTCGGCCGCTCCACCATCGGATGGGTCGACGCGCGGGTCGCCCACCGGTACGCCGGAGGCCCGAAGCCGGTGAAGCCGCCGAAGTACGGGTGGCCCCGAGCCGCCCACGAGTGGCGCGTCGCCGCCCGCTGGATCCTGGCCGCGGGGATCGCCGTCGCACTGCTCCAGGCGGCCGTCTGGTACGTCGGCGACCAGAACGCCGACCCGCTGCGGGCGTGGCAGCTGCGGATGGTCTGGGTGGTCGGGATCAACCTGGTCGTCGCCGGGTCCTACACGGTGTTCCCCAAGCGGGCACCGGAAGGGCAGGCACCGGAGGAGGTACGGCGCGGCGCACCGGGGAGGGAGCCGGAGCGCAGGAGCTGAGAGCCCTCGAACCGCCGTCCGCCGGGTGCCGCCCGGCGGACGGCGCTACGCGCGCGACACGCTTCAGCGGTCCCCGCCCGGCACCCAGAGCACGTCCCCGACCTCCTTGTTCGCCGTCCTCGCCAGGATGAACAGCAGGTCGGAGAGGCGGTTGAGGTACGTGGCCGTCAGCGGGTTCATCACCTCGCCGTGCACCTCCAGCGCCGCCCACGTGGAGCGTTCCGCGCGCCGGACCACCGTGCACGCCTGGTGGAGCAGCGCCGCCCCCAGCGTGCCACCCGGAAGGATGAAGCTCCTCAGCTTCTCCAGGTCCTCCAGGAAGCGGTCGCAGTCGGCCTCCAGCTTGTCGACGTAACTCTGCTCCACCCGCAGCGGCGGGTACTTCGGGTTCTCCACCACCGGCGTCGACAGGTCGGCGCCCACGTCGAAGAGGTCGTTCTGCACCCGGACGAGGACCTTCACCACGTCCTCCGAGAGCTGCCCGAGCGCCACCGCCGTCCCGATGACCGCGTTGGCCTCGTTGGCGTCCGCGTACGCCGAGATCCGCAGATCGGTCTTGGCGGTACGGCTCATGTCGCCGAGGGCGGTCGTGCCCGTGTCGCCGGTACGGGTGTAGATGCGCGTCAGATTGACCATGCGACCAGGCTATGCGGAGCGCGGGACCTCTTCCGCGCCTTCCGCGCGTGGCCGTGGTCACGGCAACTGCCCCCGGAGCGCCACCGGGTGACGCCGGCCGGTGTGATGTCCGTCATGTGAGACGTGACGCGCATCTCTAAGCGGTCACACCGCCCCTCACGGGTACTAATCTCCGCCGAGGAGCACATGAAGGACAGTCGGAGAGAGTGCGTCAGAAACTGCCGCACGGGTGACAAGACCAAAGGGGTGTGACGTGGCCGGGAAGCTCGCCGTCATCGGGGCCGGACTCATGGGGTCCGGTATCGCACAGGTCGCCGCCCAGGCCGGCTGGGACGTCGTGCTGAGGGACGTCACCGATCAGGCCCTGAACCGCGGACTGGACTCGGTGAAGGCGTCGTACGAGAAGTTCGTCGCCAAGGGCAAGCTGACGGCGGACGACGCGGGGGCCGCGCTCGCCCGCATCACCACCACCACCGACCTCGACGCCGTCACCGACGTCGACGTGGTGGTCGAGGCCGTGTTCGAGAAGCTGGAGGTCAAGCACGAGATCTTCCGCACCCTCGACAAGGTCGTGCGCGAGGACACCGTCCTCGCCTCCAACACCTCCGCCATCCCGATCACCAAGATCGCGGCCGTGACGGAGCGCCCGGAGCGGGTGGTCGGGGTGCACTTCTTCTCGCCGGTGCCGATGATGCAGCTCTGCGAACTCGTCCGGGGCTACAAGACGAGCGACGAAACCCTCGCCACCGCACGGCAGTTCGCCGAGTCGGTCGGCAAGACCTGCATCGTCGTCAACCGGGACGTCGCGGGGTTCGTCACCACCCGCCTCATCTCCGCGCTCGTGGTCGAGGCGGCGAAGCTCTACGAGTCGGGCGTCGCCACCGCCGAGGACATCGACACCGCCTGCAAGCTCGGCTTCGGCCACGCCATGGGCCCCCTCGCGACCGCCGACCTGACCGGCGTCGACATCCTCCTGCACGCGACGTCCAACATCTACACGGAGTCGCAGGACGAGAAGTTCGCCGCCCCGGAGCTGATGCGCCGGATGGTCGACGCGGGTGACATCGGCCGCAAGAGCGGGCAGGGCTTCTACACCTACTGAGCACCACCCCGGTCCCCCCGGGGGTCCTCGCGCCGCGCCCCGCGCCGTCGCCCGGGCCCCGGGGCGCCCGGGACACGCGGGGGCGGACCTGTCCGGCCCCGGGGGAAGTCGCACCGGAAGCGGTGCGGGACCAGCGGACCGACATCACCCCACAGGGTGAATTCGGTATCGGTTCGCTCACAGGTGGCAACTTCCCCGCTCCAGCCGCAGTCAGTTGTGGCAGAAGCGGGGCGGCCACACGGACTCTTGTACGAAGCGACACCGGGGAGCGCATATGCACATCAGGGGCGACCACGCCGAGCTGGTCGTCGGGGGCCGCCTCGACGTCCGAAGCGCGGCGGACGCCCGTACGGCTCTGCACGCCGCCGTCGACGACGGCGTCGGCGACCTCGTGCTCGACCTGACCGAGCTGGACTCCTGGGACGCCACCGGACTCGGCGTCATCATGGGAGCGCACCGCAGGGCGGGCCGTGCCGGACGCCGCCTGGTGCTGCGCGGCGTACCCCCGCAGATGCAGCGCCTGCTGGTGGCGACCCGGCTGCACCGCATCCTGGCCATCGAGGGCGGGATCGTCGCGGAATCGCTGCCGCGCGTCTGAGGGGCCGTCGGGGGAACCGCCGGGGCCCGCCGGGTGTCCCGGGGCGGGGGCCGTCCGGGCCGTGTCCACCTGTCCCGCCGAGTCGTCGGCGGTCCGGCATGACCGGCCGCCGAACCGGGCAATACACCTGAGACCGTGACGTCCCGGGCGGCGTCCACCCCCGCCGACGCGGCGGAGCGGACGAGCGATTAGGGTTCGGCCGTCCGCCGGTCGACCGAACCCACGGGCGGACACCACGAGCAACAGCGGTACGTGCGCGCCGGACGGGCAGCAGCGCGACGCGTCTGGGGGACTTGGACGATGCATCCGACACCACGGGACCCGGAGCGGCACGGCGGTCGCGACACCGACGGGAACGCCGAGGCACCTGCCCGGCGCCGGCCGTCCCGCGACGTCCTGCCGGCCGAACTCGCCCCCCACACGGGGGCCAAGGCCCGCGTCGTCCAGCTCATATCCGGCGACCTCCTGATCACGGTCAACCCCGTGGACGGCAGCGAGGCCGAACCCTGCCCGCCCGGCGCACGGCCGGCCGCGCCGTCGAGGCGCACCGCCGAGGACCGCGCCGCCCGCGAGCGCGCCGCGGAACCCCCCGTACCGCCGGGCCCGCCGGCCCCGCAGCTGCCGCTGCTGGAGCGTCAGGAGGAGCGCGGACGGCTCGTACGGCTCCTCACCCGGGGCCGCTCGGCCCGCCTCAGCGGCCCCTCCGGATCCGGCCGCACGGCCCTGCTGGACGCCGTCGCCGCCGACTGCGCGGACCTCGCGCCCGACGGTGTCGTCCGGCTCTCCGGCCACCGCCGCACCGCCCCCGACCTGCTCCAGGCGCTCTACGAGACCGTGTACGACGCCCCGCTGCACCGGCCGGGACACGACGAACTGCTGACCGCCCTCTCCGGGATCGGCGCGGTCGTCGTCGTGGACGACCTGGAGATCGAGGGCGCCGCCCTGGACGAACTCCTCGACGCCACACCCGAGTGCGCCTTCCTCTTCGGAACGACCCCCGACGTGGCCGCCGACGCCGGACTCGACGAGGTCTCCCTCGCCGGGCTGAGCCGCGCCGCCGCGACGGACCTGCTCGGCCGGGTGGCCGGACGGCCGCTCACCGACGAGGAGGCGAACTGGTCGGGCGACCTCTGGTTCGAGTCCGAGGGGCTGCCGCTCCGGTTCGTCCAGGCGGGCGCCCTGCTGCGCCAGCGCGACCAGCTCCGGGAGGTCCCGGAGGACTTCGACGAGTACGGCGCGTTCGAGGAGCGCCCCGCCGGGTCCCTGCCCGTCCCGTTCGTCCCGGCCCTCGACGAGGTGCCGTTGCCCAGCATCGGCGAGGCCGCCGCACCCGCCCCGCTGCTCGCCTCGCGCCTCAGCGAGGCCGCCCGCGAGGCCCTGCGGTTCGCCGTGGCGCTCGGCGGCGAAGTGCCGCACCAGGCACACCTTCCGGCGCTGATCGGGCACACCCACGCCGATGCCGCGCTCGGCGAGCTCGCCGGATGCGGGCTCCTCTCCCCGGCCGGCTCCCGCTACCGGCTGGCCGCCGGCGCGCAGACCCAGCTGGAGCTCGGCGGCTACGCCGAGGACGCCGAGAGCCGCGCCCGTACCGCCGCCGACCACTACGCCTGGTGGGTCAAGCACCCCTCGGTCACCCCGGCCCGCGCGGTCGCCGAGGCCGACGCCGTCCTCGCGGCGATGGCCGCCCTGCTCCCCGGCGGCCCGGAGGCGGCACCGACCGTCGTGCGGCTCGCCCGGAGCGCCGGGCCCGCCTTCGCCGCCGCCCTCCAGTGGGGTGCCTGGGAGAAGGCCCTGCGGGTCGGCCAGGAGGCGTCCCGGCTGGCCGGTGAAGTCGCCGAAGAGGCCTACTTCCACCACGAGTTGGGCATTGTCGCGCTCTGTGCCGGGCACCTGGACCGGGCGCGGGCCGAGCTGGAGGCGTCGATCGGGCTGCGCGGCGCGCTCGCCGACCGGTCCGGCACCGTCGCCGGCCGCCGGGCGCTCGCCCTGGTCACGGACCGGTCCGGCGCCCTGCCCTCCGGAGCCGTACCGGCCGCGCTCCTCCCCGGGACGGGTGGGAACGCCGCCGCGGGTGCCCGGAGCGACAACGCGGTGACGGAGATCCTGCCGGCCCTGCCCCCGCTGCCCGCCCTGCCGCGGCAGACGCTGGTGGTGGAGGAGCCGACGGTGGTGACGCGCGCGGTGGCGCCCCCGGGCAAGGGCGGACGCCCGGCCGGGGTGAAGGCCCTGGGCCGGAACGTCGTCGCGGGGGCCCGGCGCAACCTGGTGGCCGTGGGCGCGGGCACGCTGCTGGTCGCGGTGCTCGGTACCGTCGTGACGCTCGGCGCCACCGCGGGCAGCGAGGACACGGGCAACCGGAGCGTCAACCCGGGGCACTCCGCCGAGGACGGCGACCAGGAGAGCACGGTCCCGGACGAGGACACCCCGGCCCAGGACGAGGGGACGGGCGGCGCCGCGCCGAGCGCCGGCACCTCCGCCCCGCCCGGCCCGTCCGGCACGCCCTCCCCGGACAGCACCGGTACACCCGCCCCCGGCAGCAGCGGTACCGCCGAGAGCCCGTCCCCGGACGCCGGCTCGCCCGCCGCGGGCGACTCCGGCAGTTCGGTGCCGACGCCGCCGGCCGGCGGATCCGCCCCGGCCACGCCCACGGGCCCCACGAGCTCCAGCCCGGCCCCCTCGGCCGGCGGCGACGACAGCGCGTCACCCTCCGCGTCGCCCTCGGACACGCCGACCGGCGACACGACTCCCGGGGGCGACGACGGCGGGAGCGGAGAGGGGACCGGGACCGGTGAGGGCGGCGAGGCCACGGCCACGGCGTCCGGTACCGCCGAGGCGAGCCCGTGGGGGAGCCCCGGCACCGCGACGGCCACCCCGGCCGGGGCCTGAGCCGCACGTCGTACGGGTCCTGCGGGTCCTGACGGATGGGGCCTGGGGGGCCTGCGGGGCCTGCGGTTTCTCCGGGGCCTGCGGGCTGTCGGGGCGTGCCCGTTCCGCCAGCCGGAGCCGGGTGCGAACCGCCCTCGCGGGGCGGTCGGAACCCGAACTGCCCCGCCCGGAACCTGAGATGTCGATTTCCGGACGACATGGCGTTTTCCGGACAGTCGGCGCCGCCCGAAACATCGATAACCGGACGGCTTGTCGATCAAGCCGTCCGGTCGTCAGCGCCCCGCACGGGCGGCTGGAAAATCAGAACAGTCGCAGTTTGTCGTCCTCGATGCCGCGCATCGCGTCGTAGTCCAGGACCACGCAGCCGATCTTGCGGTCGGTGGCCAGAACCCGCGCCTGCGGCTTGATCTCCTGCGCCGCGAAGACCCCGCGTACCGGCGCCAGGTGGGGATCGCGGTTGAGCAGTTCCAGGTAACGGGTGAGCTGTTCCACGCCGTCGATGTCACCGCGCCGCTTGAGTTCCACGGCCACGGTCGCACCCTCGGCGTCCCGGCAGAGGATGTCCACGGGGCCGATGGCGGTGGGGTATTCGCGGCGGATCAGGGTGTAGCCCTCGCCCAGGATCTCGATCCGGTCGGCGAGCAGCTCCTGGAGGTGCGCTTCCACACCGTCCTTGATCAGGCCGGGGTCGACACCGAGCTCGTGCGAGGAGTCGTGGAGGATCTCCTCCATCGTGATGATCAGTTTCTCGCCCGCCTTGTTCACCACGGTCCAGACGCCCTGGTCTTCGCCGGAGCCCTCCTTCAGGGTGCAGGGCGGAGACATCCAGTTGAGCGGTTTGTACGCCCGGTCGTCGGCATGGATCGAGACGCTGCCGTCCGCCTTCACCAGGATCAGACGGGGGGCGGAGGGCAGGTGGGCGGTGAGCCGGCCCGCGTAGTCGACGGAGCAACGGGCGATGACGAGACGCATGGTCGGCAACGCTACTCGACAACGGGCGGTCGGCGCGATTCGCACCCCTTGGGCCACTCCAGCCCCTGCCGGAGCGCACAGGGTCTTGCCCCTCTTTGCTCGGGTTCGTTGTTGGCCGGTTGTGTTCCCAATCTCCTGGTGCGACCAGGACCGCGCCCTTACCGTGGAAGCAGGAGGTCGCCGGGTGTGCACGCTGCGTCGCCGTCCTTCTGCCGTGCCCGTAAGGCCCCGGTCACCCGCCGGGGTCGCGAGAGGAGAACCCATGTCGCTCGACGTCTCACCGGCCCTCTTGGAACAGGCCGAGCGAGGCGAGGTCGACGAAGCCGACTTCGTCGACTGCGTCCGGACCTCCCTGCCCTACGCATGGGAGATGATCAGCTCGCTGGTGGCCCAGCTGAAGGTGGACGGCGGACAGTTCGCCGACAACCAGACGCCGCCGCCCAACGAGCAGGCACGTGGTCAGCTGCTGCGCGCGCTCGCGAGTGACGCGATTCGTGGTGCCCTGCAGCGGCACTTCGGAGTGCGACTGGCATTCCAGAACTGCCACCGCGTCGCGGTCTTCCCGCTCGACCCGTCGGTCGACGACCGGCTGGCCAAGTTCACTTCGGTGAGAGGCCAGTTGCTCAACCAGTCGCCCGAACTCCGGGACTGCTGACCATCTCCGCCGCCGCTCCGGGCCGGGGCCGGCGCCCCCGGGAGACGGTCCCGCTCCGGAGCGGCGGCGTCCCGTGCCCCCGCACCGGCAGGTCCTCGCCGCGTCCCTCACACCAGCAGCGGCAGCACCTCGGTGCCCAGCCGGCGCAGGTTCTCCTCCGTCGCCGCGAGGTCCCCGGACCCCTCGGAGAGGAGCGCGAAGCGGGCGATGCCCGTACGCTCGGCCGTGGCCGCGAGCCGGTCGGCGGCGAACCGGGGCGGCCCGACCGGGTGCAGCCCGCAGAGCAGTTCGGTGTACTCCACGGGGTCGCGCATCGCGCGGTAGCGGCCGTCGACGGTCACGTGCTTGCCCAGGCCGTCCCGCAGCCACTCCGGCATCGCCTTCACCAGCGTCTGCACGGCGTCCTCCTGGCAGTCCCCGATCTGGGCCACGCCCGCCGAGACGTGTTCGGCCCCCGCGACGACCTCCGGCGGATGACCGGCTTCCCGGGCGCTGCGGCGCCACAACGCGACCATCTCCGCCTTCTCCTCGTCGCCGCAGTGCATCCCGAGCAGCATCGGCAGGGCCTTCTCCGCGGCGAGGCGCACCGTCTTCGGCGAGGTGCACGCCACGATCACCTCCGGGCCGGGCTTCGGCGCCCCGTCCGCGTCGAGCAGTTCGTCCGCGCGCGGCACCACCGCCACCTCGCGGAAGGGATAGCGGCTGCCGCGCCCGGCCACCCGCGGCTCGCGCAGCCAGTCGAGCAGCAAGTCCAGGGATTCGGGGAAGCCGCTGTCGTACGCCTCCAGGCCCGCGCCGAAAACCTCCAGGTCCACCCACGGCCCGCCCCGGCCCACGCCGAGGCTGAACCGGCCACCGGTCGTCAGGTGGAGCAGCGCCGCCTGTTCGCCCAGGGCCACGGGGTGCTGGGTCGGCAGCACGCTCACCGCCGTGCCGACCCGGATTCTGGAGGTGCGGCCGAGCAGCAGCGCGGCCAGCGTCACGGCCGAGGGGCAGACCCCGTACGGCACGAAATGGTGCTCCGCCAGCCACACGGAGTCGAGCCCCGACTCCTCCGCCACCTCGGCGGACCGGATCGCCCGGTGCAGGGCCTCGCCCTGTCCCTGACCCGGGAACTGTGCTGCCAGTACGAACGTTCCCACGCGCATCGCCTTCTGCCTCCTTGCGGCCGACGCGGTTTTCCCCTACCGGCATCAACGCCTGACACGTGCCAAAGGCACGGGCCACGGGAGAAATTGTTGCGATTTTCCGGTAACCGCCTCCGGTGGACCCCGTTCGGGCCGGTGCCCCACGGGCGCTCCGGCCGCTCGCGCGCACCTGCCCGGTCCGCACAGGGTCCACGCGCGACCCCCGCACACCGCGCGCGACCCCTCGCCGCGCTGGCTCTAGGCTGGAAGTCCCTGTCCCCGCACACCCCCGTGAGGTGTTCCGTGTCCCCGCGCCGCAACCGCCCCAAGGGCGGCGAGAGCCCGTCCACCGATGCGAGCGTGACGGGGGACCGGTACGGCGGCGGCGCGGCCACCGAGGAGTGGCAGGGCGAGGAGTGGTCGGTGCGCCCGGTGGCCGGGGCGAGCGCGCAGGGCAAGCGGTACCGCTGCCCCGGCTGCGACCAGGAGATCCCGTCCGGCGTCCCGCATCTGGTGGCGTGGCCCGAATACGGCGGCATCGACGACCGGCGGCACTGGCACAAGGCGTGCTGGAACGCGAAGGACCGCCGCACCACACGGGTGCAGCGGTCCCGGAACGCCCCGCGCCACTGACTCCCGGGGGGCGCGTGGCGGCGGTGCGTCAGACGTCGCGGCGTTCGAGCGCCAGGTGGGCGCCGCCGAAGACGACGGCGGTCAGCAGGAACATGATCGCCACCGAGTCCCATCCGGACGGGCCGGAGTCGGAGACCGAGGAGTCGTAGAGCGCGGCGATCTGGCTGGGGATGGAGTACTCGAAGAGGAACTCCCGGAGCCGGTTCAGCTGCTCCACCGCCATGAACAGGGCCAGCACCAGGGGCAGCAGCACCACCCCGATCATGATGGTGATCGCTCCCGCCGAGTGCCGGACGATCGTGCCGACCGCGAGCGAGAGCAGCCCCAGCAGCCCGGTGTAGAGGCCGACCCCGACCGTGGCCCGCAGCCAGTCGGCGCCCGAGGCGGCGGAGCCACCGCCGAGCACGGCCGTCTGGAGCATGGCGACGACGGTCGTCGTCACCGTGGTGAGCACGAAGACCAGCAGGAAGAAGACGACCGCCTTCGCCGTGAGCACCCGGCTCCGGCTCGGGCACGCGGTCAGCGTCGTACGGATCATGCCGGTGCCGAACTCCGACGCGATGGTCAGCACGCCGAGCGTGATCACGCAGATCGAGCCGAGCAGCACCCCGAAGAAGCCGAGCGCCAGCACGTCCGAGTCGGCCTCGGAGGAGGTGTCGCCCGCCGCGTTCACCCCGAGGGCGACGAGCATCCCGATGCCCATCAGCAGCGCGACCATCGTGCCGAGCGTCCACATCGTGGAGCGCACCGAACGGATCTTCGTCCACTCGGAGGCGAGCGCGTCGCCGAAGGTGGCCGGGCGGACCGGGATCGGCGAGACGTAGTGGGAGAGCCGCGGCGTCCCGCCCGGTGCGGGCGCCGCGTGGACGGCAGGACCCGGCTCGGGCTGCGGCTGGGCCTGGGGGAGCGGCGTCGTCATCGGGAGTCCTCGCTGGTCTTCTGCTCGTGCTCGGCGGAGGCGGGCGGGGCGGCGGGCGCGGGCACGGCCTGTGCGGGTGCGGCGCCCGGAGCTGGGGCGGCCGGGGCGGGGGCAGGGGCGGTGGGCGTGGCCGCCTGACCGGAGGCGTACGGGTTCTGGCCGGGCGGCGCCGGTGCGTACCACTGCTGCGCCCACCCCTGCGGCTGCCGGCCGTACGGGGCGGCGCCCGGGTCGGGCTGGGGGACGGTGTACGGGGGCGCGGGCGGCCGGAGCCCCGCCTTCGCGTCATCCGTCGAACGGTAGTCCACGACGTGCTGCGTCATCCGCATGTACGCCTCCTCCAGGGACGCCTGGTGCGGCGACAGCTCCCAGAGCCGCACGTCCGCCCCGTGCGCGAGGTCGCTGATCCTCGGCAGCGGCAGACCGGTCACCCGCAGCGCCCCGTCCGGCTCGGAGAGCACCCGCCCGCCGGCCTCCGCCAGCGCGGCGGTCAGCTTCTCGCGCGGCTCCGGCGCGTCCTCGGCCACCCTGATCCGCGCGAAGTCCGCAGAATTCACGGAGATGAACTCCTTGACGCTCATGTCGGAGAGGAGCCTGCCCCGCCCGATGACGATCAGATGGTCCGCCGTCAGCGCCATCTCACTCATCAGGTGGCTGGAGACGAAGACCGTACGGCCCTCGGCGGCCAGCGTCTTCATCAGATTGCGGACCCAGAGGATGCCCTCCGGGTCGAGGCCGTTGACCGGTTCGTCGAAGAGCAGCACCTGCGGATCGCCCAGCAGCGCCGCGGCGATGCCGAGCCGCTGCCCCATCCCCAGCGAGTAGCCCCTGGAGCGCCGCCCGGCCACCTCCCGCAGACCCACCACGCCGAGCACCTCGTCGACCCGCGCGGCCGGGATGCCCGCCAGCTGGGCCAGCGACAGCAGGTGGTTGCGGGCGCTGCGCCCGCCGTGCACCGCCTTCGCGTCCAGCAGCGCGCCCACCTGGCGCGGCGCGTTCGGCAGGCTCGGGTAGGGGTGGCCGCCGATCGTCACATGGCCCGCGGTCGGCCGGTCGAGCCCGAGCATCATCCGCATGGTGGTGGACTTGCCCGATCCGTTGGGGCCGAGGAAGCCCGTGACCATCCCCGGCCTGATCCGGAAGGAGAGGTCCTCCACGGCCGTCTGCGCGCCGTAACGCTTGGTCAGGCCGACTGCCTCGATCATTCCCAGCCCCATCGACTCATCCGTCGTCGGGGCCCGGCCCGCTCGGCCGCACGCCCCCGTATGAGTGAGGAGGATAACCAGGCCCGGACGGTTCCGGCGAAGGCGCCGCAGATCCGCGCCACCCCGGGGACGATCCGGACGAAAGCACGGATCCGTGTCCGGCCCCGCGCGCCGCCCGCCCGGCGGGACTTTCACCACACGGTCTACGCGTCCCGCTCCCTGAGCACGAGGTAGCCGCCCACCAGCGCCGCGACCACCCAGATCACCATGATGCCGAGCCCGCCCCACGGCCCGTACGGCGCCTTGTCGCTGCCCATCGCGTCCGGCACCACCTGCATGATCTTGGAACCCGCCTGGTCCGGGAAGTACCGGGCCACCGTCTTGGCGCCCGGCACCGACGAGAGGATCTGCGAGACGAGGAAGAAGAACGGCATCAGGATGCCCAGCGAGAGCATCGAGCTCCGCAGCATCGCGGCCACGCCCATCGAGAAGACCGCGATGAGCCCCATGTAGAGGCCGCCGCCGACCACCGCGCGCAGCACGTTGTCCGCGCCGAGGTCCGTGCCGTGGTCGCCGAGGAGCGCCTGCCCGAGGAGGAAGGTGAGGAAGCTGGTGACCAGCCCGACGACCAGGGCCAGCGCCCCGGCCACGGCGATCTTGCTGAAGAGCAGCGTGCCGCGCCGGGGCACGGCCGCCAGCGAGGTGCGGATCATCCCGGAGCTGTACTCCGTACCGACCACCAGCACGCCGAAGACGACCATCGCGAGCTGACCGAGGATCATCCCGGAGAAGCTGACGAAGGTCGGGTCGAAGGTGGCCCGTTCGGTGACCGAGAGATCGTCGAACCGCGACTTGAAGAGCGCGCTCAGGGCGGCCCCCATGGCCACCGTGACGACGAACGCCGAGATGAGCGTCCAGGTGGTGGAGGAGACCGTACGGATCTTCGTCCACTCGGAGGTCAGGACCGCGGGGACCGATGCCATCGGTCACACCCCCTTGCCGTCGGTACGGGAACCGGCGCCCCCGGCGGGATCGTTCCAGCCGGCGCCCCAGCCGCCGGGGGCCCGGCCGTCCCCGCCGGCCGCCGCGGGGGGTACCACGCCCCCGCCGAGCACGCCGTCGACGTCGCCGTGCGCGTGGTACTCCACCGAGCCCGCCGTCATCTGCATGAACGCCTCCTCCAGCGAGGCCCGTTGCGGGCTCAGTTCGTGGAGGACGAGTTGATGGCGGGCGGCCAGCTCACCGAGCTGCTCGCTGGTCGCGCCGTCGACCTCCAGGGTGCCGTTCCCCGCCTCCACGGGGGTGAAGCCCCCGGCGGCGAGCACGTCGCGCAGCCGCTCCTGCTCCGGAGAGCGCAGCCGGACGAAACTCCGCGAGTTCTGGTGGATGAAGTCCGCCATCGAGGTGTCGGCGAGCAGCCGCCCCTGGCCGATCACGATCAGATGGTCCGCGGTCAGCGCCATCTCGCTCATCAGGTGCGAGGAGACGAAGATCGTCCGGCCCTCGGCGGCGAGCGAACGCATCAGGTTCCGGATCCAGTGGATGCCCTCGGGATCGAGACCGTTCACCGGTTCGTCGAACATCAGGATCTGCGGATCGCCCAGCAGCGCCGAGGCGATGCCGAGCCGCTGGCCCATGCCGAGGGAGAAGCCCTTCGACTTCTTCTTCGCCACCGCGCTCAGCCCGACCGTGTCCAGCACCTCCGCCACCCGCGACGAGGGGATGCGGTTGCTCTGGGCCAGGCAGAGCAGGTTGTTGTACGCGCTCCGGCCGCCGTGCATCGACTTCGCGTCGAGCAGCGCCCCGATGTACTTCAGCGGCTCGTCCAGCTCCCGGTACCGCCGGCCGTCGATGCGCACCGAACCGCTGGTCGGGTTGTCCAGATCGAGCATCATCCGCATCGTGGTGGATTTGCCCGCGCCGTTCGGGCCGAGGAAACCGGTGACCATCCCCGGTCTGATCCGGCAGGACAACGCGTCGACGGCGACCTTCTGGCCGTAGCGCTTGGACAGTCCTTCGAGCTCGATCATGCGGTTCACGCTAGAACGGCCGCGCGCCCGGCGCCACCACAAAGGCGGAACCGGGCGCACGGAGGTGGGCCGGAGGTGTGAGAGGGCGTCAGCGGGTCTGCTGGGCCGGGACACCACGCGTGGCGGGCTCGTCGTCCACCGGGGACGAGGCGGCGGCCACGGCCGCGCCGGTCAGCGTCGCCAGCATCTCGCGGACGTTGGTCAGCTGGGCGTTGATCGAGTCGCGGCGGTTGGTGAGCGCCGCCAGCTCGCGCTCCGACTCGCTGCGGATGCGGTCGGCCTTGGCGTTCGCGTCGGCCACGATGTCCTCGGACTGGCGCTGCGCGGTCTCCACCGTCTGACGGGCCCGGCGCTCGGCGTCCGTGCGGAGCTTCTCGGCCTCCAGGCGCAGCTGCTCGGCGCGGTGCTCGATCTCCGCCAGGCGCTTCTCGGCCTTGGCCTGACGGGACGCGAGGTCGCGCTCCGACTGGTCGCGGCGCTTCGCCAGGTTGGTCTCGAAGTCCGCGGCGGCCTGGGCGGCCTTGGCGCGGGTCTCCTCGAAGAGGGCGTCCGCCTCCTCGCGCTTCTGCTGCGCGTCCTTCTGCGCCTCGGTGCGCAGCGTGGTCGCCTCGCCCTTGGCCTTGTCGACGATGCGGACCCCGTCGTCCTCCGCCTTCGCCTTCCGCTCGGCGGCGAAGTTCTCCGCGTCGTTGCGCACCTGCTGGGCGGCCGACTCGGCCAGCTCGCGGTGCTGCTCGGCCGCGCGGCGGGCCTCTTCACGCAGGTCCTTGGCCTCCTCCTCGGCGAGGCGGAGGATCTTCTCGACGCGGGCACCGAGGCCGGCGTACGAGGGCTCGGCGTCGCTCACCTGGGCCTGGGCGTTCTGCGTCTCGAGGTGGAGCTCCTCGATGCGCTTCTCCAGGGAGGTGATGCGCGCCAGCGCACTGTCACGGTCGGCGACGAGCTTGGTGATGCGGTCGTCCACCTGACCGCGGTCGTAACCACGTCGCACGAGCTCGAAGCCGAAGGGGGAAGAGGGGTCGCTCATGGGTTTCCTGTCGAATGAGACCGGTGAGGTGATAGAGGGAATCCTAGGGGCCAAAGCGGCGTGTCAGCGTGGAGATACCAGTTTGATCTGGAGAATGACACCTCTTTCGGGTGGCCGGTCCGTGGAGCGGTGATCACTCCCCGGTACGGCGGAATCACTGTCCGGGCCCGTGCGCCCGGCCCGGATGCCTCCTCCCGCGACCCTCCCCGTCGTTCCCGGCGCGTGCCGCCGGGAACGTCCCTCAGCCCTCGGTCTGCTTGCCGCCCGCCCGGGTGCCCGCGCCCGCGGCGGCCTTGATGCCCGCCCCGAGGGTGCCTCCGCCGGGGCTCTTCCCGCCCCCTGCCGGGACCTCGAAAGACTCCAACGCCTCCAGCACGTCCTGGACACGGGAGATCTCCGTATTGATGTCCGCGCGCCTGCGCACGAGGACGTCGAGTTCGCGCTGTCCCTCGTCCACCGTACGCTTCGCCTCGGCCTCGGCCTCGGCCCGCAGCTTCTCGGCCTCGCGGATGAGCTCGGCCTTCTTGGCCTCCGCCTCCTTGAGCAGGGACTCCGCGCGCTTGACCGCCGCGATCCGGACCTTGCCGGCCTCCGAATTCGCGTCCGACAGCAGCTCCTTGGCCTTCTTCTCGGCCTCGTCGCGCTGCTCGGTCGCCACCTTCATCAGATGGTCGACCCGCTCGCCGGCCGTCTTCATCTGCTCGGAGGTCTCCCGGCGGGCCCGCTCGTGCAGCTCCTCGATCTCGGCCTCCGTGCGGGCGCGCTGCTCCTCCGCGCGCTCCCGGGTGGCGGTGGCGTCGCGCCGCGCGCCGACCAGCAGCTCGTCGGCGTCCGTACGCGCCCGCTCCACCAGGGTGTTGCCCTCGACGGTGGCCTCCGAGGTGATCCGGACGGCCTCCTTGCGGGCGGCGTCGACCATGGTGTCGGCCTGCGCCTCCGACTCGGTGGCCGTCCGCAGCGCCTCCTCGCGCGCCTTGTTGATCAGCTGGTCCGCCTGCTCGGCCGCGTCCGCCCGGCGCTTGGCCGCCGCCTGGCGCGCCTCGTCCAGCGCGCGGTCGGCCTCCTCGCGGGCGTCGCCCAGCAGCTTCTCGGACGCCTCCTCCGCGTCGGTCCGCGCCTTCGCGGCCTCCTCGCGGGTGCGGGCCGCGTTCTCCTGCGCCGAGGCCAGGGTCTTCGCCGCCTCCGAACGCCGCCGCTCGGCCTCCTTCGTGGCCTCGCCGACGAGCTGGTTCGACGAGTCGGTCGCCTCCTGGCAGATGCGCTCGCCCTCGGCCGTCGCCTCCGCGACCAGCCGGTCGGCCTGCGCCGCCGCGTCCGACCGCATGCGGTTGGCGTCCTCGCGGGCCTCCGCACGCGACCGCGCGGCGTCGCGCTCGGCGGCGGCGAGGGCGTCGGACGCCTCCGTACGCACCCGCTGGCTGTACTCCGCGGCCTCCGAGCGCAGCCGCTCGGCCTCCGCGATCGCGTCGGTGACGGTCCGTTCGGCGAGCGCCTTCGCCGCGTCCGACTCCTCGGCCGCGACCCGGCGGACGCGGTTGGCGTCCTCCCCGGCCCGCTCCCGCTCGGCGGCGGCGTCGGCGCGCAGCCGGTCCGCCTCCTCCTGTGCCTCGGTCCGGGTCCGCGTCGCCTCCTGCTCGGCGGCGGCGCGCTGCGCGGCGATCTCCGTCTCGGCCTGCTCGTGCAGCCCGGCGACCGCGTCGCGCACCTGCTGGGCGGTCTGCTCGGCGGCGGCGACCAGCTCCGCCGACCGGCTCTCCGCCTCCCCGACGAGCCGCTGTGCCTCGGTCTGCGCCTCCTCGACCCGCGTACGGGCGGACGCGAGGAGCTCCTCGCTCTGCTCCCGGGCCCGCTCGCGTTCCTGACCGGCCTCGGACCGCGCGGCCTCCAGGGTCTCCTCGGCCGTGCGGCGGCGCCTGTTGGCCTCCTCCTGGGCGGCCTCCAGCGCCTCGGCCGCCTCGGTGGCGACGCGCTCGGCGGCGGCAGCCGCCTCGGCCCGCACCCGGTCGGCCGTCTCCTGCGCCTCGGACTTGAGGCGCTCCGCCTCGGTGGCCGCCTCGCTGCGCAGCCGTACGGCGACGGTCTCGCCCTCCGCACGCGACTGCGCCGCGTCGGCCGCGGCCTCGTCGCGCAGCCGCTGCGCCTCCGCCTCGGCCTGCTCCTGGAGGGTGCGCAGCCGCTCGGCGGACTCGCCGCGCAGCCGCTCGGACTCCTCGGCCGTCTCGCGGCGGATGCGCTCCGCCTCCGTACGGGCCGTGCCGAGGGCCTCCTCGGCGGAGGCGACCCGGGTCTCGGCGTCGGTGCGCAGCCGGTCCAGCTCCGCCGCGGCCTCCTCGGCGCGGGCGGCCACCTGGCGCTCGGTCTCGGCGCGGAGCGAGGCTGCGGCCTCCTCGGCCGTCGTCCTGGTGGACTCCGCCTGCTCCTCGGCCTCGGTGCGCAGGGTCTCGGCCTCGGTACGGGCGCGCTCCAGCGACTCCTCGGCCTGCTTGCGCACGGCCGTGGCGCGCTCGCCCGCCTCGGCGCGGACCCGGTCGCTCTCGGTGGTGGCGGAGGCGCGCAGCTCCTCGGCGTCCGTCCGCGCCTTGGTCAGCAGTTCCTCGGCGGTGCGGGCGCCCTCCTCGATCTGCTGGACGGCCTCCCGGCGGGCCTCGCCCCGGATGCGCTCGCCCTCGGCGACCGCCTCGGAGCGCAGCTGCTCGGCCTCGCCGCGCAGCCGCCGGGCCTCCTCCTGGAGTTCGACCGTCTTGGCCCGGTACTCCTTGGTGCCCTCCTCGGCGGCGCCCTTGAGCTGGTCGGCCTGTTCGGCGGCCTCGCCGCGCAGCCGGTCCGCCTCGGCCTCGGCCTCGCGGCGGATGCGCTCGGCCTCCTCGGCGGCGGCGCGGGTGGTGGACGACGCGTCCTCGGACGCCTTGGTCAGCACCTCCTCGGCGCTGCGGGCGGCCTTGGCGAGCTGGGCGGCGGTGTCCTCGGCCGCCGCCGTACGCGCCTTCTCGGCCGCCTCCGCGAGGAGCCGCTCGGCCTCGGCGCGGGCGTCGGCGAGGGACTGCTCGGCCTCTTCCTTCAGCGTCTCGGCGTTCTTGGTGGCCTCGCCGACGAGGCGGGCGATCTCCGACTTGGCGGTGCGGGTGCGCTGTTCGTTCTGCGACTCGGCGCCGGCCAGCGTCTTCGACGCGGACTCCTTCGCCTCGGAGAGCAGCTTCTCCGCCTCCAGCCGCGCCTCGCGCAGCCGGGTCTCGGCCTCCTGGGCGTGCTGCTCGGCCGCGCGCTGGAGTTCGGTGGCCTGCCGACGGGTCTGGTCGGCCTCGGCGGTGGTGGTGGACCGCAGGTTCTCGGCGTGCTGGGTGGCCTCCTGGGCCTGGCCCGCGGCGGTGCTCAGCATCCGCTCGGCGTCCCGTCGGGCGCGCAGCAGGATCGCTTCGGCCTCGGCGCGGGAGGTCTCGGCCTCGGAGCCGAGCCGCTGGCGGGTCTCCTCGGCGACCCGGGCGGCCTCGTTGCGGGCGGCGTTCACGGACTGCTCGGCCTCGGCGCGCGACTCCTCCATGAGCCGGCGGGCCTGGGACTCCGTACGGGCGCGCAACTGCTCGGCCCAGGCGACGTTCTCGTTGACGTGGGCCTCGACGGTCTGCCGGCGCTCGGCCAGTTCCTGGTCGAGGCGCTGGCGGCGCTGGACCGCCTCGTTGTGGAGTTCGGCCTGGAGCCGGGCCTGGTGCTCCGCGTGCTCCTGGAGGATGCGCTGGGTCTGCGCCCGCGCTTCGCGGAGCTCGCGTTCGGCGTCGGCGCGCAGTTGCTCGGCCTGGGCCTGGGCGTCCCGGAGCAGTTGCTCGGCCTGGTACCCCAGGTCCGCGCCGCCGTAGGCGGGACGCGTCGCGAGACTGCGCCGCGCCTCGTGCAGCTTGGCTCGCAAGACCTCGACCTGGTAACCGAGGTCCTCGGCGTGCTGGACGGCCTTCTCCCGGTCGGTCTTCAGCCGGTCCATCTCGGCTTCGAACCGCGAGAGGTGGTCGTCTTCAGCTCGGTGGCTCTCCTGGCGTTCGTAGCCCCGCACTGCGCGGTCCCATCCGTCCCCTGGTCGCAACTCTCCATACAGGACCGCCCGCCGGCGAGCGGTCCCCCGGGGAATGGTGACAGACAAACGACAGGGACGTCATGACGGCCCCGACCCGGCCCCGGCCCGGAACGGCCCACTCTACCGGGCCGGGTATCCGGCGGTCAGTGCTCCGTCCGGGACGTGACCAGTTCGGTGAGGACCCCGTGGCAGTCCTTCGGGTGGAGGAAGGTGATCCGGGAGCCCATGGAGCCGGTGCGGGGCTCGTCGTAGAGGACCCGGACCCCCTTCTCGCGGATGTCCGAGGAGTCCTGGTCCACGTCCTCGGTGCCGAAGGCGATGTGGTGGACGCCCTCGCCGTTCTTCGCCAGCCACTTGCCGACGGCCGAGTCGGGCCGGGTCGGTTCCAGCAGCTGGAGGTAGGAGGCCCCGCCGTCGGAGGTGCCGTTGATCCGCAGCATGGCCTCGCGTACGCCCTGCTCCTCGTTGACCTCCGAGTGGTGGACTTCGAAGCCGTACGTGGAGCGGTAGAACTCCACCGTCGTGTCCAGGTCGAAACAGGCGATCCCGATGTGGTCGATTCGCGTCAGCATGGGTCCAGTGCAGCGTCCGGGCGGGGTATTGGCAAGGTGCGCGCGATCACACGCGCTGCCGGATGACGGGGCGTGGGGTGCTCAGTACATTCGGGTTAACCCTCGTAAACAACACCCTCACCTCTTAGGGGCCGCGCCCATGTCAGGAACGACAGGTACCACCACCTCAGTGATCGTCGCGGGCGCCCGTACGCCCATGGGCCGGCTGCTCGGCTCCCTGAAGAGCTTCTCCGGCGCGGACCTCGGCGGCTTCGCCATCAAGGCGGCGCTGGACCGGGCCGGGATCGGCGGCGACCAGGTCGAGTACGTGATCATGGGCCAGGTGCTCCAGGCCGGTGCGGGCCAGATCCCGGCCCGGCAGGCGGCCGTCAAGGCGGGCATCCCGATGAACGTCCCCGCGCTCACCGTCAACAAGGTGTGCCTCTCCGGGCTCGACGCCATCGCGCTGGCGGACCAGCTGATCCGCGCCGGTGAGTTCGACGTGGTGGTGGCCGGCGGCCAGGAGTCGATGACCAACGCCCCGCACCTGCTGCCGAAGTCCCGCGAGGGGTACAAGTACGGCGCGATCGAGATGCTCGACGCGATGGCGTACGACGGTCTGACCGACGCCTTCGAGAACATCGCGATGGGGGAGTCGACCGAGAAGCACAACACCCGCCTCGGTCTGGAGCGCGCCGAGCAGGACGCGGTCGCCGCCCTCTCCCACCAGCGCGCCGCCGCGGCCCGGAAGAACGGTCTCTTCGAGGCCGAGATCACCCCGGTCGAGATCCCGCAGCGCAAGGGCGACCCGGTGCTCTTCTCCGAGGACGAGGGCATCCGCCCCGAGACGACCGCCGAGTCGCTCGGCAAGCTCCGCCCCGCCTTCGCCAAGGACGGCACGATCACCGCCGGCTCCTCCTCGCAGATCTCGGACGGCGCCGCGGCGGTCGTGGTGATGAGCAAGGCGAAGGCCCAGGAGCTGGGGCTCGACTGGCTCGCCGAGATCGGCGCCCACGGCAATGTGGCCGGCCCGGACAACTCGCTCCAGTCCCAGCCGTCCAACGCCATCCGGCACGCCCTGAAGAAGGACGGGCTCACCGTTGGCGACCTGGACCTCGTGGAGATCAACGAGGCGTTCGCGGCGGTCGCCGTGCAGTCCATGAAGGACCTCGGCATCACCTCGGAGAAGGTCAACGTCAACGGCGGTGCCATCGCGCTCGGCCACCCCATCGGGATGTCCGGCGCGCGCGTGGTGCTGCACCTGGCGCTGGAGCTGAAGCGGCGCGGCGGCGGTACCGGTGCGGCGGCGCTCTGCGGCGGCGGCGGTCAGGGCGACGCGCTGATCATCCGCGTACCGGGCGCATAGTCCCTCGTACGGGGGACCGGCAGGCGGCAGGGCACGCGCGGTGAGAAGGAACGGAGCGGTGATGGTGGACGTCCCCACCCTGGTCGGACAGGCACGGCAGGGCAGGCCCCGGGCCGTCGCCCGGCTCATCTCGCTGGTGGAGGGGGGCTCGCCGCAGCTGCGCGAGGTGATGGCCGCGCTGGCCCCGCTGGCGGGGCACGCGTACGTCGTCGGGCTGACCGGTTCGCCGGGGGTCGGCAAGTCCACCTCCACCTCGGCGCTGGTCGCCGCCTACCGGAAGGCGGGGAAGCGGGTCGGCGTGCTCGCGGTCGACCCGTCGTCGCCCTTCTCCGGCGGGGCGCTGCTCGGCGACCGGGTGCGGATGTCGGACCACGCCTCCGACCCCGGCGTCTACATCCGGTCCATGGCGACCCGCGGCCATCTGGGCGGCCTCGCCCGCTCGGCGCCGCAGGCCGTACGGGTGCTGGACGCGGCCGGGTGCGACGTGGTCCTGGTGGAGACGGTCGGGGTGGGCCAGTCCGAGGTGGAGATCGCCTCGCAGGCCGACACCTCCGTGGTGATGCTCGCGCCGGGCATGGGCGACGGCATCCAGGCGGCGAAGGCCGGGATCCTGGAGATCGGCGACGTGTACGTGGTCAACAAGGCGGACCGGGACGGCGCGGACGCCACCGCCCGGGAGCTGAACCACATGCTCGGACTCGGCGAGTCCCGGGGCCCCGACGACTGGCGGCCCCCGATCGTGAAGACGGTGGCCGCCCGGGGCGAGGGCGTGGACGAGCTGGTCGGGGCGCTGGAGAAGCACCGGGCGTGGATGGAGGAGCACGGGGTGCTGGCGGCCCGGCGCACCGCGCGGGCGGCCCGGGAGGTGGAGACGATCGCGGTGACCGCCCTGCGCGAGCGGATCGCCGACCTGCACGGCGACCGCCGGCTCGAAGCGCTGGCGGAACGCATCGTGGCGGGCCGGCTCGACCCGTACGGCGCGGCCGACGAACTGGTGGCGGGGGTCACCGCGGGCGCGCGCTGAGGGGGTGGTGGTGCCCGGGGCGGCGTGCGGGCCGTTCCGGGCACACCCGTACCGCTACGGCCTGCCGCGCCGTCCGCGCAGATGGTCCGCGATCGGGGTGAGGGCCGCGTGCAGTTCGGCCAGCGCCTCGGGGGACAGCAGGTCCATGAAGTGCTTGCGGACGGAGGCGACGTGGTACGGCGCCACCTTCCGCATCGTCTCGCCGCCGAGGTCCGTGAGGACCGCGAAGAGCCCGCGCCGGTCCGACTCGCAGTTCTCGCGCTTGACCAGTCCGGCGCTCTCCATCCGGGTGATCTGGTGCGAGAGCCTGCTCTTGGACTGCAGGGTGAGCGACGCGAGGTCGCTCATCCGCAGGCGCTGCTCCTCGGCCTCGGAGAGGTTGACGAGGATTTCGTAGTCGTTCATGGTCAGGCCGAACGGCTGGAGGTCTCTCTCCAGCTGGTGCGTGAGCAGTCTGCTGACGTCCAGGTGGGTGCGCCAGGCACGCTGCTCCGTGTCGCTCAGCCAGCGTGTGGCCGTCTCGGTCTCCATATATGGATTCTACCTAAGAAGTTGAAAGCCGGACGAAGTGGGAGTGTGACCCCGGGCACTCCCCGCCGGTGCTCCCGTCGGCGCTCACCGGCGGCGGCCGGGCCGCGCGCGGCCCGCACGGCGTTCCGGGCACGCGGAGGACCGGGCCCGGGGCGTACCCCTGGGAATCACGCTCCGCAGAGTACCGCTCACAGACCGAACCGACGCTGGAGATCCCCCAGCTGGCCGGGGAGGCGGGGTGCGGACCCAGGTTGACCCCCGCCGTGGACGCCCGGACGTCCCCCGCCCGGCACCCCCGCCTCCACCGGCACCGCGCCCACCGACTGCTCCGCCATCAGCACCTCGGTCGACTGCAGCAGCACCGTCCCCGCGCCCACGAACTCGAACTGGTGCTCCTCGCCGGACGTCCCGCCGATCCCGGTCAGCGACCGCAGCCCGCCCATCACGCCCCGCATGTACCCGTGGTCGTAGTGGTGGCACGGGGAAGGGCAGTCGGCCCAGCCGACCAGCGCCTGCGGGTCCACCCGCAGAGGCGGCTCCATGAAGACCACCGGCCCGTTCGAGGCCGCCACGAACTTCCCCGTACCGATCAGCGTGAGGAACCCCGGCACGATCGACTGCTTCAGCGCCAGCGACGGCTGGAAGGCCAGCAGGTTGCCGGAGCGGATCGTCAGGTTGCCCTCGTCGAGGTCGTACGAGTTGACGTCGAAGGCCCGGTCCGCGAGGAGCATCTTGCCGCTGCCCTCGGCCACCACCCAGTCGCTCGCGTGCATCGGCGAGTGGAAGCTCGTCCGCAGCAGCCGGTCGAAGCGGCCGTTGCCCACCCCGTCGAAGTCGATGCGCCCGTAGTAGGCGATCATCTTCCCCTTCTGGAGGAACCACTGACCACCCTTCAGCTCCACGCAGAAGGTGTAGGGGTTGACGTTGTCGTCCGACGGCAGCGTCATCGGATCGAAGACCACGGGCGTGCTCACAGCTTCTCCTCCGACGCCTGGACGTACACCGCACCACTGCCGCTCAGCTCCAGCTGGAACGCCTCGCCCGAGCCGCGCCCCACCATGTCGCGCCAGCCGAGCGCGGTGGAGAGCTTGTTCCGTACGTCCCCGTGGTGCGCGACATACGCCTGCGGGTCCACGTGCACCTCGCGGCCGGGCGTGATCGGCAGCTCGATCACCCCGCCGTGGGCCATCACCGCCACCGCGCCGTGGCCCTTGAGGGTCGTGGTGAACAGGCCCTGTCCGGTCACCTGGCCGCGCACCATCCCCATGACCCCGCCCTGCGATCCCATGAACATCGTGCCCTGCTGCAGCGTCCCGTCGAACGCCAGCAGCCGGTCGGCCTCGACGTAGAGGGTGTCGCCCGCGAGGTTGATCACCTGGATGTGGTGGCCGCCGTGGCCGAACATCACGGTGCCGCTGCCCTCCACCGTCATCAGCGGGGTCGCCTCGTTCGCCACCCGCCGGCCGATCATCGACATCAGCCCGCCCTGGCCGCCCTGGATGTTCGGGGTGAAGGAGACCTCGCCCCGGTAGGCGAGCATCGCGCCGCGCTGGCTGTACATCTTCTGACCGGGGACGACCGTGGCCTCGACCATCTTCGAGTTGATCTCGCGGAACGGCATCAGACGTCGCCCCCGATCGTGTTCCGCTCGCTGGGCTGCACGTACACGAGTCCGTCGCCCTCGAAGCGGATCTGGAACGACTCCCCGGAACCCTCGCCCATGAACGTGCGGAAGCTCACCCCGGACTGGAAGTGCTGCTGGAGGTTGCCCTGGTGGGCGATGTAGGCACCGGGGTCGACGTTCAGCGGGTACTGCGGGGTCACCCGGAGCACCACCGCCGAACCGTCCGACATGATCGCCGCCTGCCCGGTGCCCTCCACCGTGGTGGTGAACAGGCCGTTGCCGGTGGCTCCGCCGCGCAGCCCGGTGAAGCTGGTGCCGGTGCGCAGGGCGGCGTCCGTGCAGAGCAGGTTGCTCGCCTCCACCCACAGCTTCTCGCCCCGCAGCGAGACGAGGTTGATCTCGCTCGCGCGGTCGGCGAAATAGCAGGTGCCCTGTCCCTGCACCTCCATCACCGTCATCTGCTCGCCGGTCAGCCGGCGGGTCACCATGCCGCGCAGGCCCTCACCGCCGCCGGAGAGTTTCTTGAACGCCATCCGGCCGTCGTACGCGACCATCGAGCCGTTCTTCGCCTTGACGGCATCGCCCGTCAGATCGACGGCGAGCGTCTTGCTGCCTTGGAGTCGGAACATCGCCACGGACCGACGGTAGCCGCCCGCGCGGCGCGCGGGCCAGTGTCCGGGGAAGGATCACAGACCGCCGCCGGTGCCCGCGGCGACCCTCGTGCCCCACCCGTCCCCCGCGCCCCCGGGGCAGGAGGAGGGGGCGGGCGGTGCCACAATGGGTGCGGCTTGTGCTCGCGTTCACAAGCCGTGACGACCCTCCCACCGAAGGTGCCCCCGTGGACATCAAGACCGCTACCGCCCTGCACCGGCTGCGCCTCATCTCGATTCCCGAGGCGCTCTCCTTCCCGGCCCTGATCATCTTCGGATCGATCCTCAGCCGGGTCTCCGACATCGACTTCCTGATGCCGCCGCTGGGCGCCCTGCACGGCCTCCTCTTCGTGATCTACGTCCTCTTCCTGCTGGACGTGTGGATCAAGGCGAAGTGGCCCGTCAAGCGCGTCGCCCTCTTCTTCGTGCTCTGCCTCCTGCCGTTCGGCGGGCTCTACGGCGACAAGCTCCTCAAGCGGTACGAGGCGGACGGCGTGATCGCCGCCCGCGCCCGCCGGGAAGGCACGGTGAACGCGTGATCGTCGCCTTCTCGGTCTCCCCGCTGGGCGTCGGCGAGGACGTCGGCGAGTACGTGGCCGACGCCGTCCGCGTCGTCCGCGAGTCCGGACTGCCCAACCGCACCGACGCCATGTTCACCTCGATCGAAGGTGAGTGGGACGAGGTGATGGACGTCGTCAAGCGCGCCGTCGCCGCCGTCGAGGCCCGCGCCGGACGCGTCTCCCTCGTGCTGAAGGCCGACATCCGACCCGGCGTCACCGACGGACTCACCTCCAAGGTCGAGACCGTGGAACGGTACTTGGCCACCTGACGCCCCGTCCGGTCCCCGTACCGCCCCGCACTCTCCGGGAGCCCCCCGCCACAACACGGCGGGGGGCTCCCCGCGTTCCGGCCCCGGACGCCCGCGACGCGCCGGTGCCCCCGTGCCGCGACCGCTCACTCGGCCCTGCCGAGTCGCCCCGGTCCGGAAGATCCATTTATGTGGGGAGACACACCGGTTCGACATAGGAGGCAGGGTGCGGTCGGAGGTCTACGACTACGACTCCCACAGCCGGCTCGCGGGTCCGCTCACCGAACCGGAGGGACCGGCGTACCGGGTGCGGTACCGGAGCCTCCTCGCGGCGGAGGAGCGGCGCACCCGGGCCCTCCTCCTGATGACCCTCGCCCCGGTGCTCACCGGGGCGCTGCTGCTCTACCTCGTCTGGCCGACGCACTGGACCCGCCGCGAGAACGGCGAGTGGTGGCTCGTCGCCGCCGACACCGCGATGCTCGTCTCCATCGCGCTGATCGAACTCTTCATGCTCGTCAACGTCGTCTCCATCGCGCACGCCACGATGGTCGCCCGGGACCCGGTGCCCGTCGTCCCCGAACCCGGCACCCGGGTCGCCTTCGTCACCACGTACGTACCGGGCAAGGAACCCCTCTCCATGGTCCGCGCCACCCTCCGGGGCGCCGTGCGGATCCGGCACGACGGACCGCTCGACGTCTGGCTGCTCGACGAGGGCGACGACCCGGCGGCCCGGGCGCTCTGCGCGGAACTCGGCGTCCGCCACTTCACCCGGCGCGGCGTCCCCGAGTGGAACCGCCCGAAGGGGACCCACCGGGCGAAGACCAAGCACGGCAACTACAACGCCTGGCTCGACGCGCACGGCGACGCCTACGACTTCTTCGCCTCCGTCGACACCGACCACGTGCCGCTGCCCGACTTCCTGGAGCGGATGCTGGGCTGGTTCCGCGACCCCGACACCGCCTTCGTCGTGGGCCCGCAGGTCTACGGGAACTACGACGCGGCCGTCACCAAGGCCGCCGAATCGCAGCAGTTCCTCTTCCACGCCCTGATCCAGCGCGCCGGGAACCGCTACGGGGCGCCCATGTTCGTCGGCACCAACAACGTCGTCCGCGTCGCCGCGCTGCGGCAGGCCGGCGGACTGTACGACTCGATCACCGAGGACATGGCGACCGGCTTCGAGATCCACCGCCGCCGCAACCCCCTCACCGGACGCCACTGGCGGTCCGTCTACACCCCGGACGTGCTGGCCGTCGGCGAGGGCCCGTCGTCCTGGACCGACTTCTTCACCCAGCAGCTGCGCTGGTCGCGCGGGACGTACGAGACGCTGCTGCGGCAGTACCCGAAGGGGCTGTTCCGGCTCCCGCCGGGCCGGCTCCTCAGCTACACCCTGATGCTCGTCTACTACCCGATGACCGCCGTCAACTGGCTGCTCGGGATCTTCAGCTGCGTGCTCTTCCTCTGGCTCGGCGCCTCCGGCACCGAGGTCTCCGCCTCCCTCTGGCTGATGCTCTACAGCGACGCGGCGGCCCTCCAGATCGGCCTCTACCTCTGGAACCGGCGCCACAACGTCTCCCCGCACGAACCCGAGGGCTCCGGCGGCATCGCCGGCATGGCCATGTCCGCCCTCTGCGCGCCGATCTACCTGAAGTCGCTCGGCGCCGCCGTGCTGCGGACCGACGGGCGCTTCGTCGTCACGCCCAAGGGGGGCGCCACCAGCCCCGACCGGCTCCTCACCTTCCGCGTCCACCTCTTCTGGGCCGCCGTGCTGCTGGCCTCGCTCGCCGCGTCCGTGCCCCTGCACCACACGCACGCGGCGATGCGCACCTGGGCCGTGCTGGCGCTGGCCGTCGCGCTCTCCCCGGTCGCGGTGTGGTCGTACACCCGGCAGCGGGCGGGGCGCCCCGCGCGGCCCCGGCGGACCGCCCGGCGCCCCGCCCCGCACCCGCTGCCGGACGGCACGACCTTCATCACCACGACCACCACCTCGGCCACCGGGCCCGGCACCGCCGCCCCCACCACCGGGGCCGCGGCCCCCACCCCGGCCGAACCCGTCCACAGCGCCGCCGGGACGACGGCGCGCAGCACCGCAGGAGGGAACTGACCCATGGCCCACCGGCCCACCAGACGGATCAGGAGGGCGGTCCTCGGCGGCGGGGCCGTCGTGGTGCTCGCGGGGCTCAACGCCCCCGCGGCGCTCTCGTTCGCCCAGGACCACTACCACGCGTACAAGATCGCCCAGCCCGGCTACCAGGCGCGGTACGGCTCCTGGCAGCGGGTCGACATCCCGGAGAAGTACCGGACCAACGCCATCCACGCGGCGCTGCTCCACACCGGCAAGGTGCTGATCATCGCGGGCTCGGGCAACAACCAGCGGCACTTCGACGCGGGCACCTTCGACACGGTCCTGTGGGACCCGGTGGCCAACACCTTCGAGAAGGTCCCCACCCCGGTGGACTTCTTCTGCGGCGGCCACGCGGCGCTCCCCGACGGCCGCCTGCTGGTGGCCGGCGGCACCGCCCGCTACGAGGTGCTCGACGGCGAGGTGCGACGGGCGGGCGGCGGGATGCGGGTGAAGAACGAGAACCCGGACAAGGCGCTGTTCCTGAGGAAGGGCACGCTCTTCCGCTCCCCCTCCGGCGTCGAGTACCGCTCGCTCTTCGACGTGACGGTGCCCCGGGCCGTCAAGCGCGGCTTCGCCGTCACGTACTGGGCGGACGGCGGGATGAAGCCGTGGAAGAGCAAGGTGACCGCCGGGGAGGAGCGCGTCTTCGTGGAGGCGGTGGAGACGGGCCCCGACTCGGTCACCGCCGAGTCCGCCCAGTACGAGATCGAAGGGCTCACCGGCAAGGACGCCGACAACTCCTACGGCCTCGCCGAGGCGCTCACCACGCGGAAGCAGGACTTCCAGGGCATCCGGTCGGCGTACGAGTTCGACGCGGTGGCCGAGAAGTACATCAGGGTCGACCCGATGAAGCAGGCCCGCTGGTACCCGACGCTCGTCGGGCTCGGCGACGGGCGGGTGCTCGCCGTCTCGGGCCTCGACGACGTCGGCGAGATCATCTCGGGCGACACCGAGATCTACGACCAGGCGACCCGGAAGTGGTCCAAGGGCCCGTTCCGCTACTTCCCGACCTACCCCGCCCTCTTCCTCACCAAGGGCGGCAGGCTCTTCTACCCGGGCGCCAACGCCGGTTACGGCCCGGCGGACAAGGGGCGCGCCGCCGGGCTCTGGGACCTGCGGAAGAACACCTTCAAGGCGGTCGGCGGGCTGAAGGACTTCGACGCCACGGAGACCGCCTCCTCGCTGATGCTGCCCCCGGTCCAGGACCAGAAGGTGATGATCCTCGGCGGCGGCGGGGTGGGGGAGTCCGCGGTGTCGACCGCCCGCACCGCGGTCGTGGACCTCAAGGCGAAGAACCCGGTCTTCGCGCCGGGCCCCGACCTGCCGCAGGGCACCCGCTACCTCAACAGCGTGATCATGCCGGACGACACCGTCTTCACCACCGGCGGATCGAGCGACTACCGGGGGCGCGGCGACAGCAACATCCTCAAGGCCCAGACGTACGACCCGAAGACCGGCGAGTTCACCGAGGCGGCGGCTCCCACCGTCGGCCGGAACTACCACTCGGAGGCGCTGCTGCTGCCCGACGGGCGGGTGGCGACCTTCGGCTCCGACTCGCTCTACGGAGACAAGGCCAACACCAAACTGGGCACGTTCGAGCAGCGGATGGAGGTCTTCACCCCGGCCGTGCTGCACCGCGCGGGCGGCGACCGGCCGGTGATCGGAGCCGGGCCCGAGAAGGTGGAGCGCGGGGGCAGCGCCACGTACGCGCTGACCGGCGGCGGCCGTCCGGCGACGGCCCGGCTGATGCGGCCGAGCGCCGTCACCCACACCACCGACGTCGAGCAGCGGTCGATCGCGCTGGACCTGCGCAGGGAGGAGGGCCGGATCACCGTGACGGTGCCCGGGGACAGCACCCTGGTGCCGCCTGGCTGGTACATGCTCTTCGTCACGGACACCGACGGCATCTCGTCGGTGGCGAAGTGGGTCAAGGTCGGCTGAGAGCCCCGCCCGCGCCTCCCGTACGGGCCGACTTCCTGGCCGTACGGGAGGCGCGGGCGCGTCCGGGACCGTTCAGGATCCGGCGGCGCGGGCCAGGCCGAGGGCGTAGCCCGGCCACCAGGTGCCGGCCGCCGGGCCGCCCCGGCAGGGGCCGTCGGAGTCGCCCGGCCGCTTGATCCAGAGGTAGGCGTCCAGCCGCTCGTCCCCGGTGTCGGTGGTCGGGGGAGTGCCCAGGGCCCGGCCCGGCGGGTTGCACCAGGCCTCCGACCGGCCGCCTACGAGCGGGCCGCGGCCGTTGCGGCTGCTGTCGATCACGTAGTGCGCGCCGCCGAGGAGGGCGGAGAGCCGGTCCCCGTACGCCTTCACCGTCTCGTCGGTCTGGAAGTTGGAGACGTTGAGCGAGAAGCCGTCGGCCCGGTCGACGCCCGCCCGGTGGAGCGGTTCCACCAGCTTGGCGGGGTCGGCGAGCCAGTCCGGGTTCCCGGCGTCCAGGTAGACCTTGGTCCCCGGCCGGGCCTTGAAGGTGTCCACGGCCCCGGCCAGCAGGTCGAGCCGTTCGGCGTGGTTCTCCGGCGGGGTGCACCCGTCCACGACGTGCGCGACGGCGTCGGGTTCCAGGACCACCGTGGCCGGGGCGTCCCCGATCGCCCCCGCGAACCGCTCCGTCCACGCCCGGTACGCCTGCGCGTCGGGCGCCCCGCCCGCCGAGTAGGCGCCGCAGTCGCGGTGCGGGATGTTGTACGCGACGAACAGCACGCTCTCGTGCGAGGCCGAGGCGCCCTCGATCGCGGTGCGGACGTCCGGTTCCGGGTCGTCGCCCGCGGGCCAGTCGGCCACCGGGTGGGTGGAGATCCGCTCCAGCAGCTTCGCGTCCTTCAGCCGCCCCGCCTCCTTCCAGGCGCGGACCTGGCGGGCGGCGTCGCTCTCCGGGTCGACCCAGTAGGGAGGGGACGCGGTGCCGGGAGCCGAGCCGCCCCGGACGGCGTCCACCGCGCTCGCGGTGGGTTCCTCGCCGCCCCCGGACGGTGTCCCCGGGGACGAGCAGCCCACCGCGAGGGCGGCCGACACGGCCACGGCGGCGGAGACGACGGGCAAGATCCTGCGGCCGGACATCCAGCCCCCTCGGACGGTGGCTCAACGGGTACGGGGCACGAAGCGGGACACACGTGCGAGGCGCGCCCGTGCGGCGGCGCCACGAGATACAGAGATGTGATCAATCCTGGCATATCGGTCACGGAGCGTGGTGCTGCCACACCGGCCGCCCTCGCGCGTCAACCGCGCGCGTCGCGAACCGTCCCCGTTCGGGCGTTCGCGGGCGGTCGGATCTTTCCGTACGCATATTCGGTACCGAACTCCGAGACGGCGCCCGCCGCGATGTGACCAGTGGGTAAGGTCGGGGCTGTGCCGAAGCCGCTCAGCCTTCCCTTCGACCCCATCGCCCGCGCCGACGAGCTCTGGCAGCAGCGCTGGGGACCCGTGCCCTCCATGCAGGCGATCACCTCGATCATGAGGGCGCAGCAGATCCTCCTCGCGGAGGTCGACGCGGTGGTGAAACCGTACGGGCTGACGTTCGCCCGGTACGAGGCGCTGGTGCTGCTGACCTTCTCCAAGGAGGGCGAGCTGCCGATGTCGAAGATCGGCGAGCGCCTGATGGTGCACCCGACGTCGGTCACCAACACCGTGGACCGGCTGGTGAAGTCGGGCCTGGTCGACAAGCGCCCCAACCCCAACGACGGCCGCGGCACGCTCGCCTCCATCACGGAGAAGGGGCGCGAGGTGGTCGAGGCGGCCACCGAGGAGCTGATGGCGATGGACTTCGGGCTGGGCGCGTACGACGCCGAGGAGTGCGGGGAGATCTTCGCCATGCTCCGGCCGCTGCGGGTCGCCGCGCGGGACTTCGAGGACGCCTGAGCGAACCCCGGGCGGTGCGCCCGGGGCCGGCCCGGCCCCCCGTCCGCGGGGGGTGCCCGCCGCAAGATCGCCCCCGGGCTCCGGCTAACCTCGATGTCATGAAACGCAGCGTGCTGACCCGCTATCGGGTGATGGCCTACGTCACCGCCGTCATGTTGTTGATCCTCTGCCTCTGCATGGTCTTCAAGTACGGATTCGACAAGGGCGAGGGCCTGACGCTCGTCGTCTCCCAGATCCACGGCGTGCTCTACATCGTCTATCTGCTCTTCGCCTTCGACCTCGGCTCCAAGGCGAAGTGGCCGATCGGCAAGCTCCTCTGGGTGCTGATCGCCGGCACCATCCCGACCGCCGCGTTCTTCGTGGAGCGCACGGTCGTCCGGGAGGTCGAGCCGCTGATCGCGGGCGCCGCTCCGGCCGCCGCCGACCGCTCCGAGCAGGCCGCCGTCAAGAACGGCTGACCTCCGGCCGCACGCCCCGCAGGACGCGGGACTCGCGGGACCACGAACCGCCCCGCACCGGACTCCGTCCGAGTGCCGGGCGGTTTGTCATCGACAGGTAGTAGGACGTCCTAGTAAATTCGCCAACATGGACGCTGACGCGATCGAGGAGGGCCGCCGACGCTGGCAGGCCCGTTACGACAAGGCCCGCACGCGCGACGCGGACTTCACCACCCTGTCCGGCGACCCGGTCGACCCGGTGTACGGGCCCCGCCCCGGCGACACGTACGACGGGTTCGAGCGGATCGGCTGGCCCGGCGAGTACCCGTTCACCCGGGGCCTCCACCCGACCGGCTACCGGGGCCGTACCTGGACCATCCGCCAGTTCGCCGGCTTCGGCAACGCCGAGCAGACCAACGAGCGGTACAAGATGATCCTCGCCGCGGGCGGCGGCGGGCTCAGTGTGGCCTTCGACATGCCGACCCTGATGGGCCGGGACTCCGACGAGCCCCGTTCGCTCGGCGAGGTCGGGCACTGCGGGGTCGCCATCGACTCCGCCGCCGACATGGAGGTCCTCTTCCGGGACATCCCGCTCGGCGAGGTCACCACCTCCATGACGATCAGCGGACCCGCCGTCCCCGTCTTCTGCATGTACCTCGTCGCCGCCGAACGCCAGGGCGTCGACCCCGCGGTGCTCAACGGCACCCTGCAGACCGACATCTTCAAGGAGTACATCGCCCAGAAGGAATGGCTCTTCCAGCCCGAACCGCACCTGCGGCTCATCGGCGACCTGATGGAGCACTGCGCCCGCGCCATCCCCGCGTACAAACCGCTCTCCGTCTCCGGCTACCACATCCGGGAGGCCGGGGCCACGGCCGCGCAGGAGCTCGCCTACACCCTCGCCGACGGCTTCGGATACGTGGAGCTGGGCCTCTCCCGGGGGCTCGACGTGGACACCTTCGCGCCCGGACTCTCCTTCTTCTTCGACGCCCACCTCGACTTCTTCGAGGAGATCGCCAAGTTCCGCGCCGCCCGCCGCATCTGGGCCCGCTGGATGAAGGAGACGTACGGCGCGCGGACCGACAAGGCCCAGTGGCTCCGCTTCCACACCCAGACCGCCGGGGTCTCCCTCACCGCCCAGCAGCCGTACAACAACGTCGTGCGCACCGCCGTCGAAGCCCTCTCCGCCGTCCTCGGCGGCACCAGCTCGCTGCACACCAACGCCCTCGACGAGACCCTGGCCCTCCCCTCCGAGCAGGCCGCCGAGATCGCGCTCCGCACCCAGCAGGTGCTGATGGAGGAGACCGGCGTCGCCAACGTGGCCGACCCGCTCGGCGGCTCCTGGTACGTCGAACAGCTCACCGACCGGATCGAGGCCGACGCGGAGAAGATCTTCGAGCAGATCCGGGAGCGCGGCACCCGCGCCCACCCCGACGGGCGCCACCCCATCGGCCCCCTCACCTCGGGCATCCTGCGCGGCATCGAGGACGGCTGGTTCACCGGGGAGATCGCCGACTCCGCCTTCCAGTACCAGCGCTCCCTGGAGAAGGGCGACAAGCGGGTCGTCGGCGTCAACGTCCACCACGGCTCGGTCACCGGCGACCTGGAGATCCTGCGGGTCAGCCACGAGGTCGAGCGCGAGCAGGTCCGCGCCCTCGGCGCCCGTCGGGCGGCCCGCGACGAGGCGAAGGTGCGCGGCTCGCTGGACGCCATGCTCGCCGCCGCCCGGGACGGCTCGAACATGATCGCCCCGATGCTGGACGCGGTACGCGCCGAGGCGACCCTCGGCGAGATCTGCGGGGCGCTGCGCGAGGAGTGGGGCGTCTACACGGAGCCGCCGGGGTTCTGAGCCTCCCCCCGGCGCGGTGTCACGCCACCGCGCCCAGTCCGGAGAGCAGCAGGGCGGTGAAGCGCCGGGCCCAGTCGGCGTCGACGGGCTCGGCGCTGACCAGCGCCCGGTGCACCACCGCGCCCGCGATCACGTCGAAGATCAGGTCCGCCGTCGGCCCGGCCGTCCGGCCCTCCGGCTCGGGCGGCAGCTCGCCGCGCTCCTGGGCCCGTCGGCGGCCCAGGACCACCAGCCGCTTCTGGCGGTTCACGATCGAGTCCTGGATGCGCGTGCGCAGCGCGGCGTCGCGCGTCGCCTCGGCGACCACCGCCATCAGCGCCGTCCGGGTCTCCGGCCGCTCCAGCAGCTCCGCGAACTGGAGCACCACGCCCTCCACGTCGGCGGCGAGGCTGCCGAGGTCGGGGAGTTCGAGCTCGTCGAAGAGGACGGCGACGGCATCCACGACCAGCTCGTTCTTGCCGGCCCACCGCCGGTAGAGCGTCGTCTTGGCGACCCCGGCGCGCGTCGCCACGTCCCCCATCGTCAGCTTCGACCAGCCGAGTTCGACCAGGGACGCCCGGGTCGCCTCCAGGATCGCGGCGTCGGCGTCGACGCTGCGCGGGCGGCCGGGACGGGCGGACGGGGGGTCGTTGCGGCTCGGCATGGGGGCGACCTTACCCGCGAGTAGGTACGAGGGTGCGCCCCCGGTGCGGGTGAGACAGATCACCGAGGTGTCCTGTTCAGGAGGGCTACTCGCCAGTTACGCTACGGGTCGTAGCGTAAGGACCCCCGGGCAGCCGCCCGTTGGCCCTCGCCACGAAAGAGCGACAGCCACTGTGGGGGCGACGGATGGGGATCCGGCGCCGACCGAGCGGCGCGGGACGGGGATCCGGCGCCGCGACCGGGGGGTTCAGGCCCCCCGAACCGTGTCCGTCCGCCCGCCCCGCACACCGGCCGGGGCCGCGGCAGGACCCGGTTGACCGATCGCTTTCCGGAACGGCGGGCACAGGGGGGAGGATGTACGTATGCAGCCTAGGAACATGTCCATGAGCGGCGTCGTCGACCTCGCCGCTGTCAAGGCGGCCGGAGAGGCGAAGGCCAAGGCGGAGCAGGCCCGTGCCGAGGCCGCCCGCAAGGGGGGCACCGGCGCCGTCGCGCCGTCCGCCCTGGTGATCGACGTCGACGAAGCCGGATTCGAGCGCGACGTCCTCCAGCGCTCCGCCGAAGTACCCGTCGTCATCGACTTCTGGGCCGAGTGGTGCGAGCCCTGCAAGCAGCTCGGCCCCCTTCTGGAGCGGCTGGCCGTCGCGTACAACGGCCGCTTCCTGCTCGCCAAGGTCGACGTCGACGCCAACCAGATGCTGATGCAGCAGTTCGGCATCCAGGGCATCCCGGCGGTCTTCGCCGTCGTCGCGGGCCAGGCCCTCCCGCTCTTCCAGGGCGCCGCGCCCGAGGCCCAGATCCGCGAGACCCTGGACCAGCTGATCCAGGTCGGCGAGGAGCGCTTCGGCCTCACCGGGATCGTCGTCGACCCGGACGCGGAGGGCGCCGCCGCGACCCCCGCCGAGATCCCGGCCGGCCCGTACGACGCGTTGCTGGAAGCCGCCTCCCGGGCGCTGGACTCCAACGACTTCCCGGGCGCGGTGCAGGCGTACCGCAACGTCCTCTCCGACGACCCGGCCAACCCGGAGGCCAAGTTGGGCCTCGCGCAGGCCGAACTCCTCGGCCGGGTGCAGAAGATGAACCCGCAGGAGGTCCGGGAGAAGGCCGCCGCCGGTCCGGCCGACGTCGCCGCCCAGATCGACGCCGCCGACCTCGACCTCGTCGGGGGGCATGTGGAGGACGCCTTCGGGCGGCTCGTGGAGACGGTCCGCCGTACGTTCGGCGACGACCGCGACGCCGTGCGGGTGCGGCTGCTCGAACTCTTCGAGGTCATCGGCCCGGAGGACCCCCGGGTTGCCTCGGCCCGTACGGCGCTCGCGCGGGTGCTGTTCTGATGCGAGCCGTTCTGGCGGGACTTGTCCCGACGCGACTTGTTCCGATGTGACAAGACGGCCGTGCCGCCCGCCGGGCGGCACGGCCGTTTTCGCGTCCGGGCGACAACTCGGGGCGTTCCGTGGCTCCGCTTTGCCAAATCTTGACCTGACGGGCTGCTGTTACTCGCAGTAAATCGGATCGGGGTCTCTGTCTGTTTGCACCCTGTTTTCCGCCGGTTTGGACGTCCCTTTCGTGCCACCCTGCGTGGCCGGTTCATGCCATGGCGTCGCGGGGTGGTTATCAGCCCGTTACTAGCGAGTAACGACACCCCTTGTGCACCGGCCCCGAATGCACCACGATCGGCCACGCTCGGTCCAATCACCGCCGGCCCGACCGCCAGTCGGCGCCGGGGGCAGTTGGTCCCCACCGGGCGGGCCGGCTCCATGGGCGCCGGCCGAGGACAGGGGGGTTCCTGCCCGAGGGCGGGGCCTGTCCGACCGGCTGCGCGGAACGCGCGGTCAGTGGTTTGTCGCTCGGGGGTGATCGCCGGTGCATCGGATGCGGTACAGCCTCCGGAACGGGCGCTCTCCTTCCCGAGGACGTAGCACTTCTCCCATCCCGGGACGGGCAACGGCCCGGCCGGAGATGTACGTCCGAGAAGGAGGAAATATATGAGTTCCCAGATCCGCGGTGGAACCAGATGGAAGCGCTTCGCCCTGGTCATGGTGCCGAGCGTCGTCGCGACGGCGGCGGTGGGCGTGGGGCTGGCGCAGGGCGCGCTGGCCGCCTCGTTCAGCATCTCGGGGCAGGACTTCAAGGTCACGGCCGACCAGCTCAAGGGCAATGACTTCGTCCAGTACGGCAACGTCGCCACCGGCGGCGCGGGCAACCACCCGGTCGCGGTCTCCGGCTTCAGCTACGCGGAAATCACGAACATGTGCCAGTCGGTCGTGACGCCGATCCCGGGTCTCGGCACCTGGACGCTGAAGCTGACGGCAGGCACCGCCGACAAGAAGCCGGTCGTGGCGACGGACCTGTACCTGGACGTCTCCCAGCTCGACGCAGACGCCTACTTCGAGAACATCGACATCGGTGTCGCGGCGGGAGACCTCGGCAAGGAGTCGGGCTTCGGCATCCAGCCGAAGACCACCGGGGCGAACGCCAACGGCTTCGGCCAGCGCGCCAAGACGGCGACGCTGACCAACGTCTCGCAGAGGGCCTGGGCCACCACGGCCGGCACCTTCAAGCTGAGCAACCTCAGCCTGCGCCTGAACCACGACGCGAACGAGTGCGAGTAGGCATTCAGTTCGGGCGGCCGGAGCCGTGCACGCGGGCTCCGGCCGCCCACCCTCCCTTTCTCACAGCAGTACCGGTTCCAGGGAGCTGTTTTCCATGAGCCCCGAGTCCACAGGGCAGAACGAGCACTACCTCACCACCTCTCGGCGGGGTTTCCGCTCCTGGCGGGGGAGCAGGCCGTTCTGGGCAGGCCTGTTCACCATGGCGGGCGGTATACCCATCGCCTACTTCCCGTACGCCAACATGCACCTCGGCAACGTCACTCTGGCGATGTCCACCACCGCCGGAGCCGGTTCACTGATCATCGGGGTTCTGCTCGTCACGCTGGGCCTGACGATGTGGTTCCACCACATCGTTCGCGTCTTCGCGGGAGTGGCGGCGATCCTGCTCGGGCTGATCTCCATACCCGTGGCCAACTTCGGCGGGTTCGTGATGGGCTTCGTCCTCGCGCTGCTCGGCGGCGCGCTTTCCGTTTCCTGGGCCCCGGGACAGCCACAGACAGACACCGAAACCACGGAGGGTCTCGCGCGGTCCGAGAACACGCAGATGGGCCCTGCTGCCTTCGGCACCGACAAGCCCGCGTTCGCGTACGGGCCGCTCTCGGAGGAGCCGCACGGCATCACCACCTTCCCCGCGCAGCTGCCCGCCGACGTCGACCCGGCGGCCGACGCCGACGCGGACGGCGGGAGGCACCGTGCGTGAGGACGGGTACTCCGACACGTTCGCGGGCGAAGCCGCCCGCGAGCGGAGGGGCCCGCGTCACGCGGCTCCCCGCAAGTCGCTGCTGATGAAGCTCAACCTGCCTTCCGGGAAGAAGGCGTTCGCGCTCGCCGCGATGCCGACGGCGGTCTTCGTGGGCATGAGCCTCACGCCCAAGCTCGCCATGGCGGACGACGCCTCGGACATCCCGTTCGCGCCCGGCCCGTGCGTCACCCGGTCCGACGAGCCGAGCGAGTCGCCGGAGCCGTCGACGTCCGCCTCACCGTCGCCCTCGGCCTCCGCCTCCGACTCCGCTTCGGCGGGCAAGGACGGGGACGCGGGTACGGACAAGGGCGAGGACTCCGGCCCCGCACCGACCACGACTCCGTCCCCCTCCGCGACGTCGGACGCGCCCGCCGCCGACGACACCGCGGGCGTAGCCGCCGGGGCCGAGCCCACCGCCGAGCCCACACCCACCGCGACGAAGAGCACCAACCCGCTCGACCCGCTGGGTGTCGGCGACGCGATCAAGGGCTTCTTCGACAGCCTCGACCCGAACAAGGCGACCCCGTCCCCGAGCGCCACCACCGAGGCGCCGAAGGCCGAGGAGACCACCGGCTCCGGAACCGCCGGTGCGGAGAAGTCCGCCGCGTCGTCCACCGATGACACCGACACATCCCCGGCCGGAGCGGCGAAGGAAGCCGACGCCGTGAAGGACGCGGCTGCCGCCGAGGCCAAGAAGACCGAGGCCGCCATCCGCGCCGCGGCGGCCGAGGCCGGTCAGACGGTCGAGGAGCTGGACGAGGACGCCAAGGGCCTCGACGCGAAGAAGGACGAGGACATCCCGGACGGCGCCAAGCAGCCGTTCCCGTGCCCGACCGAGGACCCGGAAGCCCTCGCGGCGGCCGAGCTGGAGCCGGGCGTGCCCCTGCTCCCGACCGACCCGTGGATCCTGCAGTCCTCGCTGCTCACCCTCGCGGGGCTGGACTACGCGGGCATCGTGGAGGTGAAGACGGCGGACGGCGCGGTCAAGAAGGTGCTGAAGTTCACCGCCGACTCCATCGACATCAAGGACCTGCACCAGACGGCGGTCGGCCCGGACGGCACCACCATGCACGTCCAGGCCCGGGACGGCTCCACGTCCACCATCCGCGGCGGCAAGGTGACGATGTACACGGAGGAGCTGAAGGGCAACCTCTTCGGCATCATCCCGATCACCTTCAGCCCCACCGCGCCGCCCCCGATCAACGTGCCCTTCGCGTTCTTCACGAACGTCAAGGTCACCCAGGCCGGCCAGTTCGGCGGGTCGCTCACGGTGCCGGGGCTGCACAACTACCTCACCAAGAACGCGAGCTGACACCAGCCGCACCCCAGACCAGTCCGGGAGCCGCACAACACCTGTGGCCCGCACCCCTGTTGACCGGGGAGGCGGGCCACAGGCGTGTCCGTGCTTGCCTCTCCCGTACGGCGCTGCGCGACCCCGTACGGCAGAACGGCCGTGGGCCGCACCCCCCGGCTCTCGCCGGAGTGTGCGGCCCACGGCCGTCGCTGTGCCGGTGGCGTGCGCCGTCAGGCGCGGTCGCCGCCGCCCACGTGGTGGACGCGGACCATGTTGGTGGTGCCGGGGATGCCGGGGGGCGAACCGGCGGTGATGATCATCGTGTCGCCCTCGTTGTAGCGACCGAGCTTCAGCAGCTCGGCGTCGACCATGTCGACCATCGCGTCGGTGGTCTCCACGTGCGGCACGACGTGGGCCTCGACGCCCCAGCTCAGCGTGAGCTGGTTGCGGGTGGACTCGTCCGTGGTGAACGCGAGCACCGGCTGCGCGGCGCGGTAGCGGGACAGACGACGGGCGGTGTCACCGGACTTGGTGAACGCGACCAGCGCCTTGCCGTCCAGGAAGTCCGCGATCTCCGTGGCGGCGCGGGCGACCGCACCACCCTGGGTGCGCGGCTTCTTGCCCGGGACCAGCGGCTGGAGGCCCTTGGAGAGGAGCTCCTCCTCGGCGGCGACGACGATCTTCGCCATCGTCTTGACCGTCTCGATCGGGTACGCGCCGACCGAGGACTCGGCGGACAGCATGACCGCGTCCGCACCGTCCAGGATCGCGTTGGCGACGTCGGACGCCTCGGCGCGGGTCGGACGCGAGTTGGTGATCATCGACTCCATCATCTGGGTCGCCACGATCACCGGCTTGGCGTTGCGCCGGCAGAGCTCCACGAGGCGCTTCTGCACCATCGGGACCTTCTCCAGCGGGTACTCGACGGCGAGGTCGCCACGGGCCACCATCACACCGTCGAACGCCAGGACGACGCCCTCCATGTGCTCGACCGCCTGCGGCTTCTCCACCTTGGCGATGACGGGGACCCGGCGGCCCTCCTCGTCCATCACCTTGTGGACGTCCTTGACGTCCTCGGCGTCACGGACGAAGGAGAGGGCGACCATGTCGCAGCCCATCCGCAGGGCGAACCGGAGGTCCTCCACGTCCTTCTCGGACAGCGCGGGGACGTTGACCGCCGCGCCGGGCAGGTTGATGCCCTTGTGGTCGGAGATGACACCGCCCTCGATGACGATGGTCTTGACCCGGGGGCCCTCGACCGAGATCACCTTCAGCTCGACGTTGCCGTCGTTGATGAGGATCGGGTCGCCCTTGGCGACGTCGCCGGGCAGACCCTTGTAGGTCGTGCCGCAGATCGACTTGTCGCCCGGGACGTCCTCGGCGGTGATGGTGAACTCGTCACCGCGGACCAGCTCGACGGGGCCCTCGGCGAACTTCGCGAGGCGGATCTTCGGGCCCTGGAGGTCGGCGAGCACGCCCACCGCCCGCCCGGTCTCGGCGGCAGCCTTGCGGACGCGGTCGTACCGGCCCTGGTGCTCTTCGTGGGTGCCGTGGCTGAAGTTGAATCGGGCCACGCTCATGCCGGCCTCGATCAGAGCGACCAGCTTCTCGTGGGAGTCGACGGCGGGACCGAGGGTGCAGACGATTTTGGAACGGCGCATGGGGCGGATCCTATCGGTTTGTTTCACTGCGGAATATTCCGTCTGGTGGAAAGTACAAAGGGGCGTGGGGGCGCTCAGTTGTGGGCCTCTACGGGTGCGTCGTCCCGGGCTCCTCGGGCTCGGTCGCGCTTCCGTCGCCGCCGTCCCCGGCGGCCCGTCCGACCAGCGCGAACGTCTGTCCGGCGATCTCCAGCTCCTCGTCCGTCGGCACCACGGCGACCGCGACCCGGGCGTACTCGGGGGAGATCAGCCGGGGCTGGGGCGACCGTACGGCGTTCAGATCGCCGTCCACCGCCATGCCCAGCTCCTCCAGACCGGCGACGGCGGCCTCCCGCACCGGGGCCGAGTTCTCGCCGACCCCCGCCGTGAAGGCCACCGCGTCCACCCGGCCGAGGACGGCCGTGTAGGCGCCGATGTACTTCTTCAGCCGGTGGATGTAGATGTCGAAGGCGAGGGCGGCACGCTCGTCGCCCTCGTCCACGCGGCGGCGGATCTCCCGCATGTCGTTGTCGCCGCAGAGGCCGACCAGGCCGCTCTTCTTGTTCAGCAGCTCGTCGATCTCGTCGGCCGACATCCCCGCCACCCGCTTCAGGTGGAAGGTGACCGCCGGGTCGATGTCCCCGGAGCGGGTCCCCATGACGAGGCCCTCCAGCGGGGTCAGGCCCATCGAGGTGTCCACGCACCGCCCGCCCGCCACGGCGGACGCCGAGGCGCCGTTGCCGAGGTGCAGCACGATGATGTTGAGGTCCTCGACCGGCCGGCCCAGCAGCTTCGCCGTCCGGCGGGAGACGTACGCGTGCGAGGTGCCGTGGAAGCCGTACCGGCGCACCCGGTGGGCGTCGGCGGTCTCCACGTCGATCGCGTACCGGGCCGCGTGCTCGGGCATCGTCGTGTGGAACGCCGTGTCGAAGACCGCGACCTGCGGCAGGTCCGGCCGCAGCTCCTGGGCCGTACGGATGCCGGTGATGTTCGCCGGGTTGTGCAGCGGGGCGACCGGAACCAGCCGCTCGATCTCCTTGAGCACGTCGTCGGTGACCACGGTCGGCTCGGTGAACCGGAGCCCGCCGTGCACCACCCGGTGCCCGATCGCCGCCAGCTCGGGGGAGTCGAGCCCCAGCCCGTCGGCCGCCAGCTCCTCGGCCGCGGCCTTCAGGGCCGCCGTGTGGTCGGCGATCCGGCCGGTGCGCTCACGGGTCTCGCCGCCGTCGCCCGGACGCGGGGTGTGCACGAGCCGGGAGGTTTCCTCACCGATGCGCTCCACCAGCCCGGAGGCGAGCCGGGTGTGGTCGCGCATGTCCAGCAGCTGGTACTTCACCGACGAGGAGCCGGAGTTGAGCACGAGCACCCGGTACGCGCCGGAGGGCGCCGCACCCGCCCCGTCCCGTTCGGTCGTCGCGTCGGTCGTCGTGTGGGTCATGCGGGTCACTCCTCGCCCTGCGCCTGGATAGCTGTAATGGCCACGGTGTTGACGATGTCCTGGACGAGAGCACCGCGCGACAGGTCGTTGACCGGCTTGCGCAGCCCCTGGAGGACCGGGCCCACCGCGACCGCGCCCGCCGAGCGCTGTACGGCCTTGTAGGTGTTGTTGCCGGTGTTGAGGTCCGGGAAGATCAGCACGGTGGCCTGGCCCGCCACCGGCGACTCGGGCATCTTCGTCGCCGCGACGGTCGGCTCGACCGCCGCGTCGTACTGGATCGGGCCCTCGATGAGCAGGTCGGGCCGTGCCGAGCGGACCCGGTCCGTCGCCTCCCGCACCTTCTCCACGTCCGCGCCGGAACCCGAGGTCCCGGTCGAGTACGACAGCATCGCGATCCGCGGGTCCACCCCGAAACGGGCCGCCGTCGCCGCCGACTGGACCGCGATGTCCGAGAGCTGTTCGGCGTCCGGGTCCGGGTTGACCGCGCAGTCGCCGTACACCAGCACCTTGTCGGCGAGACACATGAAGAAGACCGAGGAGACGATGCGCGCGTCGGGCTTCGTCTTGATGATCTCGAAGGCCGGCCGGATCGTCGCCGCCGTGGAGTGCACGGAACCGGAGACCATGCCGTGCGCCAGGCCCTCCTGGACCATCAGGGTGCCGAAGTAGTTCACGTCGGAGACCACGTCGTACGCCAGCTCCACCGTGACCCCGCGGTGCGCGCGCAGCTGGGCGTACCGCTCCGCGAAGGCCTGGCGCAGTTCGGAGGTCTGGGGGTCGATGAGCTGGGTGTCCGCGAGGTCGATGCCGAGGTCGGCCGCCTTCTTGCGGATCAGGTCCACGTCGCCGAGGAGCGTCAGTTCGCACACGTCGCGCCGGAGCAGCACGTCCGCGGCGCGCAGCACGCGCTCCTCGGAGCCCTCCGGCAGCACCACCCGGCGCCGGTCGGCACGCGCCTGTTCCAGCAGGTCGTGCTCGAACATCATCGGCGTGACGCGTCCGGTACGGGCCACCGAGACCCGCTCCAGGAGCGCGGCGGTGTCCACATGGCGCTCGAAGAGGCCGAGCGCGGTCTCCGCCTTGCGGGGCGTGGCCGCGTTCAGCTTGCCTTCGAGGGCGAAGAGTTCACCGGCGGTGGGGAAGGAGCCCCCCGGCACCGAGATCACCGGGGTCCCGGGCGCGAGCCGGGCCGCCAGCTGGAGGATCTCCTCACCGGGACGCTCGTCCAGCGTCAGCAGCACCCCCGCGATGGGCGGGGTACCGGCACTGTGCGCGGCGAGCGAGCCCACCACCAGGTCGGCCCGGTCGCCCGGGGTGACGACCATGCAGCCGGGCGTCAGCGCCTGGAGGAACCTCGGCAGCATGGCCCCGCCGAACACGAAGTCGAGCGCGTCCCGCGCGAGGCCCGCGTCGTCGCCGAGCAGCACCGTGCCGCCCAGTGCGGCGGTGACCTGCGCGACCGTGGGCGCCGAGAGCGCGGGCTCGTCGGGCAGCACGTAGACCGGGACGGTCAGCCGCGCCACGATGCGCTCGGCGAGGGTGTCCCGGTCCTCGGGCGCGACCCGGTTGACCACCATCGCCAGCACGTCGCAGCCGAGCCCGGCGTAGGCGCGGTACGCGTTGTGGGTCTCGGCCCGCACCGACTCGGCGGGCTGGTCCTTGCCGCCGACCACCGCGATGACGGAGGCCCCGAACTCGTTGGCGAGGCGGGCGTTGAGCGCCAGCTCGTCGGGGAGCTGGGTGTCCGCGTAGTCGGTGCCGAGCACCAGCACGACCTCGTACGCGCGCGAGACCTGGTGGAAGCGCTCGACGAGCCGGGAGACGAGTTCGTCGGTACCCTGCTCCGCCTGGATCGCCGACGCCTCGTGGTAGTCGAGGCCGTAGACCGTCTCCGGGTTCTGGGAGAGCCGGTAGCGGGCGCGCAGCAACTCGAACAGCCGGTCGGGACCGTCGTGGACCAGCGGCCGGAAGACGCCGACGCGGTCCACCTGCCGTGTCAGTAGCTCCATGACCCCGAGTTCGACGACCTGACGGCCGTCTCCCCGGTCGATCCCGGTCACGTACACGCTGCGCGTCACGCGTGGTCTCCCGTCCTGGTGCGGCTGTTCGCCCGATACGGGCGGTGATATCCCGGTAGGGGTGGCATTGGCTTGCATTATTTCCGACGATACCCGCGGGGGCCGCAGGGCCGCCCGCCGGAGACCCCTTCCCGCTTTTCCGTGCGGGGCCGCACCGTTGCCGGTGCGTGCGTGTGTGCACGCGTACACCCGGGGGCATTGCTTCCCCGCCCCGGGTCCCCGGTAGCCATGAGGCCCCACGTAACGTGGGACCGGAGGCAGCTTCCGGACCTGTTACCCGGATTTTCGCCCCCTGTTCGTGCGCCGGAGCAGCCGAAAGCGCGGGGTGTACCCCTGCCGTGGGAGAATCGGGAAGGCTCACGGCGCGGGGGCCGCTCACCAAGGCCCCGAACAGTCCGGTACTAGCGAGCAGGAGACAACGCACGATGCGCATCGGAATTCTCACCGCAGGCGGCGACTGCCCCGGCCTGAACGCAGTGATCCGTTCGGTCGTGCACCGCGCAGTGGTGGGTCACGGCGACGAGGTCATCGGCTTCGAGGACGGCTTCAAGGGCCTCCTGGACGGCCACTACCGCCCGCTGGACCTGAACGCCGTCAGCGGCATCCTGGCCCGCGGCGGCACCATCCTCGGCTCCGCCCGCCTGGAGCGCGACCGGCTCCGCGAGGCCGCCGAGAACTGCGAGGAGCTGTCCCGCCGTTACGGCATAGACGCCCTCATCCCCATCGGCGGCGAGGGCACCCTCACGGCGGCCCGGATGCTCTCCGAGGCCGGCATGCCCGTCGTCGGTGTCCCCAAGACCATCGACAACGACATCTCCGCCACCGACCGCACCTTCGGTTTCGACACCGCGGTGGGCGTCGCGACGGAGGCCATAGACCGTCTCAAGACCACCGCCGAGTCCCACCAGCGCGTCATGGTCGTCGAGGTGATGGGCCGTCACGCCGGCTGGATCGCCCTGGAGTCCGGCATGGGCGGCGGCGCGCACGGCATCTGCCTGCCCGAACGCCCCTTCCAGGTCGACGACCTGGTCAAGATGGTCGAGGAACGCTTCGCCCGCGGCAAGAAGTTCGCGGTCATCTGCGTCGCCGAAGGCGCGCACCCCGCAGAGGGCTCCATGGCGTACGCCAAGGGCGAGATCGACCAGTTCGGCCACGAGCGCTTCCAGGGCATCGGCAACCGCCTCGCCGTCGAACTGGAGCGCCGCCTCGGCAAGGAGGCCCGCCCGGTCATCCTCGGCCACGTCCAGCGCGGCGGTACCCCGACCGCGTACGACCGCGTCCTCGCGACCCGCTTCGGCTGGCACGCCGTGGAGGCCGTGCACCGCGGCGAGTTCGGCAACATGACCGCCCTGCGCGGGACCACCATCGAGATGGTGCCGCTCGCCGACGCGGTGACCCAGCTGAAGACCGTACCGGCGGACCGGATGTTCGAAGCGGAGTCGGTGTTCTAGGGCGTGTGGTGAAAGTGGCGCCGTCCGCCCGGAGGGCGGCGTCGGCGCCCTCGGGCCGCGTCCGGCGCTGTGACCAGGCGGACGCGGCCTCTCGGTGTGCCGCTCCGGCAACTCCCACCGTCCGGGTCCGGTGCGCCCCCTCGCCGGACCGGGGGCGCCGGAGCCGGTCAGTCGATGAGGCGGTCGAGGAACGGAACCGCGACGGCGAAGGCGGCGGCCCCCGCTAGGACCGCCTGGGCCGCAACCGCCCCGGCCAGTGAGGTCAGCAATCCGGCCCCCAGGCCGACGAGCAGGCCCAGCAACAGAATGAATGCCGCGCGCAACGACAGCAACGGATCGTTCACTTCGACTCCTCGGAGAGGTCCAGGCGGCTGCCTTCCGCAGCCCTCTCGCAGCTTCCGGGCGACGCGACGTGTTGCGGAACGGAAACAGTGCCCGTTTCCGCAGGTGGCAACAGATTTCTCGCCCAAAGGTGTCCCGGCGCCGCGACGGACCGTCACAGTGGACGTCACGGGGGATGTCCGGTGCGAGGAGGCCACATGCGGGAAGAGGAAAGCCGGTCCGGTCGGGAAGGCCCTGGCGGAACACCGTTCGAGGAAGCGGAGGACGTGGCCGGTCTCGGCCCCCTGGCAGGCGATCTCCTGCCCGAAGTCCTCGATTTCGTCAAGGCGTTGCGCGGCCTGTTCAAGGCGACCGGCAAGTCGCTCCGCCAATTCTCGGCCTACCACCACATCAGCGCGCCTTCGGTCTCCCGCTACCTGAGCGGGAAACGCATCCCCGACAAGCACTTCATCGACGCTCTGCTGAAATCCGCCTGCAAGGCTCACGACGTCGACCTCACCCCCGACGTGCAGGGCTACGCCTACCGGCTGCATCGCGAGGCGCTCCTCGCCCAGCAGCCGGGCCGCTACCGGCTGCAGATGGCCAGCGACAGACTTGAGGACGCGATTCTCGAACGGGAACAGGCCGAGCTCCAGCTTCGCGATCTGCGACTGAGTGTTTCCGACCAGAAACACCGACTGAGCGGCCTCGAGCGGCAGAAGCGCGAGATCGAGCGCCAGGCCGCCTTCGAGCGGGGGCGGTCGGCGGCGGAGATCGAGGTCTATCGCGGAAGGGAACGCGATCTGGAGGAGCAGTGCGACGAACTGCGTGAGGAGATCGACCGGCTCGAAGCGGAACTCGGCGAGGCGGAGCGCGATCGTGACGAGGCCCGGGCCCGCTGCGTCGAGCTGGAGGCGGAGATCGCCGAGGTCGAGGAGGGGGCCGAGCGCGAGGCACTCGAAGCGAGGGCCAGAGAAGCGCGGCAGGAGATGACGGCGGCTTCCGGGCTCGCCGAGGACCGCCTCAAGGAGTTGCAGGACGCGGCGGATCAGGCCCAGCTCCTCCGGGACAAGGCCGTCCACGAAGCGCAGCAGAAGCGCGAGGAGGCGGACGCCCTCTTTGAGGAGACCCGCGCCAAGGCCGCCCGGGCCGCCGCGGACTTCGAGACCAACCTGGCGGAGCGCCGCGAGCAGTCGGAGCGCGACCTCGCGTCCCGTCAGGCCAAGGCCGAGAAGCGCCTGGCGGAGATCGAGCACCGCGCCGAGCAGCTCCGCCTGGAGGCCGAGAAGCTCCGCACGGATTCCGAACGCCGGGCCCGTCAGACGCTGGAGACCGCGCAGCGCCAGTCCGAGGACATCGTGGCCGACGCGAACGCCAAGGCCGACCGCATCCGCGGCGGGCCGGGGACCTCGGCCCTCGGTGCCGTCGAGCCGTTCTGATTCCCGGTACCGGACGGAAGACGGTCCCGCACCCGCGCCGACGACGCGGACGGGGAAGGAACCCTCAGTGCGCCTCCGGCACCCACCGGTAGTGCAGCTCCGGCCGTCCGACCTGGCCGTAGTGCGGCCGGCGGGCGGCCCGGCCGAGGCCGACGAGATGTTCGAGGTAACGCCGCGCGGTGATGCGGGAGATGCCCAGCGCCTCGCCGGTGGCCGCCGCCGTCACCCCGTCCGGCGCCCCGCGCAGCTCACGGGTGACCGCCTCCAGCGTCGGCGCGCTCAGCCCCTTCGGCAGCGCGGCCGGGTGCGGGGCGCGCAGCACCCCGAGCGCCCGGTCCACCTCCTCCTGGCCGCTCGCCTCCCCGGCCGCCGCCCGGAACTCCGCGTACCGCACCAGCCGGTCCCGCAGCGTCGGGTAGGTGAACGGCTTCAGCACGTACTGCACCACCCCCAGCGAGACACCCTCCCGCACCACCGCGAGGTCCCTCGCCGAGGTCACCGCGATCACGTCGGCGCCGTGCCCGGCCGCCCGCAGCGCGCGCAACAGCTGGAGCCCGTGGCCGTCGGGGAGGTAGAGGTCGAGCAGCAGCAGATCGACGGGCTCCCGGTCCAGCGCCCGTACCGCCTCCGCCCGGGTGTGCGCCACCGCCGCCACCTCGAAGCCCTCCACCCGCGACACGTACATCCGGTGGGCGTCGGCGGCCACCGGGTCGTCCTCCACCACCAGGACCCGGATCATGCGCGCTCTCCTGTCGTGCTCGCGGTGGTCCTCGTGCCCGTGGTGCTGGTGGTGGCCGCGGTGCTCGTGCCGGCTCCCGTGCCGGTGGCGCCCGTAGCGCGCGTGGCGCCGTTTCCGCGGCCCGTACGGTCCCCGATCGGCAGGCGTACGGAGAACTCCGCGCCCCCGTCCGGACCCCGCCCCAGCTCCACCGTCCCGCCGTTGCGCCGCACGGTCTGGCGGACCAGCGCGAGGCCGAGCCCCCGCCCGCTGCCGTGCGTCGACCAGCCGGTACGGAACACCGCCTCGGCGTCGTCCCGCCCGATGCCGGGGCCGTTGTCCGCCACCTTCAGCAGCAGCTCCCGGGCGTCGGCCTCGGCGACGGCCGTCACCGTGACCCGGGGGCGGGCGGGTGCGTGCGCGGCCATCGGCCCGCCGTCGGGGGAGGGAGCGACGGCAACCGGGGCGCCGGGGCCCTCGGCCGCCGCGTCCATCGCGTTGTCGATCAGATTGCCCAGCACCGTCACCAGATCCCGCTGCGCCAGGGTGTCGGGCAGCACCCCGTCGTCGATCCGGCTGTCCTCGGCCAGCACCAGCTCCACCCCGCGCTCGTTCGCCTGGGCCGCCTTGCCGAGCAGCAGCGCCGCGAGCACCGGTTCGGCGACCGCGCCCACCACCCGGTCCGTCAGCACCTGGGCGAGCTCCAGCTCGGCGGTCGCGAAGCCCACCGCCTCCTCGGCGCGGCCGAGTTCGATGAGCGACACCACCGTGTGCAGCCGGTTCGCCGCCTCGTGCGCCTGCGCGCGGAGCGCCTGCGAGAAACCACGCTCCGAGTCCAACTCGCCCGACAAAGCCTGTAGTTCGGTGTGGTCCCGCAAGGTCACCACGGTGCCCCGCTGCTCACCGCCCACCACCGGACGGGAGTTCAGCACGATCACCCGGTCCGCCGTCAGATGGAGCTCGTCCCCGCGCGGCTCGGACGCCAGCAGCGCCCCGGTCAGCGAGGGCGGCAGCGCCAGCGCGTCCACCTTCCGGCCGACCGCCTCGGGCCCCAGCCCCAGCAGCTCCCGGCCCGCGTCGTTGATCAGCGCGATCCTCCGCTGCCCGTCCAGCATCAGCAGCCCCTCGCGCACGGCGTGCAGGGCCGCCTCGTGGTAGTCGTGCAGCCGGCTCAGCTCGGCCGCGTTCATCCCGTGCGTGTGGCGGCGCAGCCGGGCGTTGATCACGTACGTACCGATCCCGCCGAGCGCCAGCGCGCCCGCCGCCCCCAGGCTCAGCGCCCGCAACTGCGCCCGCACCTGGGAGGAGACCCGTTCCACCGTGATGCCCGCGCTGACCAGCCCGGTGATCCGGCCCCCGTCGCGGACCGGGGTGACCACGCGGATCGACGGGCCGAGCGTGCCCGTGTACGTCTCCTCGAACGTCTCGCCCCTCAGCGCCCGCGCGGTGTGCCCGAGGAAGGTCTCGCCGATGCGCGACCGGTCCGGGTGCGTCCAGCGGACGCCCCGCGGGTCCATGATCGTCACGAACGCGATCCCGGTGTCCGCGCGGACCTGCTCCGCGTACGGCTGGAGCACCGAGGACGGGTCCGGGGTGCGGATCGCCTCCCGTACGGAGGGCGACCCGGCGATGGCCACCGCCGCCGCCCGCACCTGCCGCCGCGCGGTCTCCTCGGCCCGCGCCGAACCGGAGACGTACGCGAAGAAGGCGCCCCCGGCCACCACGGCGGCGATGAGGACGACCTGCATGGCGAAGAGCTGACCGGCCAGGCTGCGGGGACGGGGACGGAAGGAACGCATGGCGACCAGTCTGCCCGGGGTGCGGTGCGGGGGTGCGGTGAGGGGAGCGGCGACGGGTTGGTTCGGCCAGTGGCGAAAGAAGTTTTCGTGGTGCGGGCGCCGGGACACATCCCCGGTATGAACGATCACCGCACCGTCGACGTCGGCGGCATCCGCCTGGCCTACCAGGTCTCCGGGCCGCCGGACGCCCCGCCACTCGTCCTGCTGCACGCGCTCGGCATGGACTCCTCGGACTGGGACGCCGTGGCGCCCGCCCTCGCCCGGCGCAGACGCGTCCACGCCCTCGACCTGCGCGGTCACGGCCGGAGCGAGTGGCCCGGCGCCTACTCCCTGAGCCTGATGCGGGACGACGTGCTCGGCTTCCTGGACGCGCTGGCACTCGACCGGGTGGACCTGGTGGGGCACTCGCTGGGCGGGATCGTCGCCTACCTCCTCGCCGAGGAGCACCCGCGGCGGGTGCACCGGCTCGTCCTGGAGGACGTCCCCGCCCCGCGCTCCCGGGAGCGGTCCGTACCGGCCAGACCGGAGGGGGAGTTGGCGTTCGACTGGGACATGGTCCTGGCCGTCAAACCGGAACTCGACACCCCGGAAGCAAAATGGCTGGAGCGCCTCGACCGGATCACCGCCGAGACCCTCGTGGTGGCGGGCGGACCGGACAGCCACATACCTCAGGAGGGCGTGACCGAACTGGCCCGCCGCGTCCCGCACGGGCGGGTCGTCACCATCCCGGCCGGGCACCTGGTCCACCGGGCGGAGCCGGAGGAGTTCACGAGGACCGTCGTGGAGTTCCTGTGGCCGGAGGAGGGAGTGGACCCCGGGCCGCGAGCCTGACCCGTGGCCCGGTGTGCGCGAGCCGCCCTTCCGGTCCGGGCCTCAGCCGGTGCCGGCCGGCAGGTCCCACGACCGGGGTCGGTCGAGGGCCTCCCACTCCTCCCGGAGCAGCGCGTGCACCGCCAGGTCGTGCCGACGCCCCTGGTGCAGGCAGGTGGAGCGGCGTACCCCCTCGTGGACGAAACCGGCCCCGGCCAGGGCGCCCAGTGCCGCGGTGTTCGTGGTGTGGGTCTCCGCCTCGACGCGGTGCAGCGGCAGTTCACCGAAGCCGAGGTCGACCAGCGCGTCCACGGCGGCGGTGCCGTGCCCCTGCCCGCGGTGACCGGGGTCCAGCATCAGCGTGATCGCGGCCGATCCGTCGATGAGGTTCTGTTCGGTCAGGGCGATGTGACCGATGGGAGTGCCGTCGGGGAGCAGGACGAGGAAATCGTCGCGGTCCCCGTCTTCCTGGTCGCTCTCGACGCGCTCGCGTACCGCCGACGGCGAACGCGGCCACGTACCGACCTCGCGGGCGATGACGGGGTCGGAGCGCCAGGCGTGGATCAGCTCGGCGTCGTCGGGGTCCAGCGGCGTGAAGGCGACGCCCCGACCCCGCCAGCAGACGGTCCGGAGCCGCTCGGTGTGTCCGTTCTCCGACTCTGCGCCGGCCGCGTCTGCTTCCGTCGCTGTTCCGGTTTCGATCATGAGCGGAGGCTAATGGCGCCGCGCACCGGTGGCCAGGCGTTTTCGGCCCCGCCGCTCTGGCCCGCGCCACGCGCTCAGGAACGGTGTGCACGCCACCGGGCGCATGAACGTTATGAACGCAAGGGTGACCCGCGTCACCGCTCGGTGGATAGTCGCCGGGGCCCCCAGGGACGGGGGCCGGTACGCGCCCCGACGACGGGACCCGTACGTGCCCCGGACACCGCCCGGGTGACTCGTACGCGCCCGGGGTCCGGGACTCGTGCGCCACCGAGCCGAGACCGAACCCAGGAGGCACCCGTGGCAGGGACAGCCCGACAGCGGGACCGCACCCAGTACCTGTACCTCGCCGTCATCGGGGCCGTGGTGCTCGGCATCGTCGTGGGCTTCGCCGCCCCCGGGGTCGCCGTCGAGCTGAAGCCCATCGGCACCGGCTTCGTCAACCTCATCAAGATGATGATCTCGCCGATCATCTTCTGCACGATCGTGCTGGGCGTCGGCTCGGTGCGCAAGGCCGCCAAGGTCGGCGCGGTGGGCGGGCTGGCTCTCGGCTACTTCCTGGTCATGTCGACCGTCGCCCTCGCCATCGGCCTGATCGTTGGCAACATCCTGGAGCCCGGCTCCGGGCTGCACCTCACCGAGACCGTCCGCGCGGCGGGCGAGAAGCAGGCGGAGGGGGCGAGCGAGTCCACCGCGGACTTCCTGCTCGGCATCATCCCGAAGACCATGGTCTCGGCCTTCACCGAGGGCGAGGTCCTCCAGACCCTGCTGATCGCGCTGCTCGCGGGCTTCGCCGTCCAGGCCCTGGGCTCCGCCGGTGAACCCGTCCTGCGCGGCATCGGCCACATCCAGAAGCTCGTCTTCCGCATCCTCGCCATGATCATGTGGGCGGCCCCGGTCGGCGCGTTCGGCGCGATGGCGGCGGTCGTCGGCGAGACCGGCGTGGACGCGCTGAAGTCGCTCGCCATCATCATGGTCGGCTTCTACCTCACCTGCGGACTCTTCGTCATCGTCGTCCTCGGGAGCATCCTGCGCCTGGTCGCCGGGGTGAACCTCTTCCTGCTGCTGAAGTACCTCGGCCGCGAATTCCTGCTGATCCTCTCCACCTCGTCCTCCGAGTCCGCCCTGCCGCGCCTCATCGCGAAGATGGAGCACCTCGGCGTCAGCAAGCCGGTCGTCGGCATCACCGTGCCGACCGGCTACTCCTTCAACCTCGACGGCACCGCCATCTACCTCACGATGTCGTCCCTCTTCATCGCCAACGCCATGGGCGACCCGCTGAGCGCGGGCGAGCAGATCTCCCTCCTCGTCTTCATGGTCATCGCCTCCAAGGGCGCCGCCGGAGTCACCGGCGCCGGACTCGCCACCCTCGCGGGCGGCCTCCAGTCGCACCGCCCCGGACTCGTGGACGGCGTCGGCCTGATCGTCGGCATCGACCGCTTCATGAGCGAGGCCCGCGCCCTGACCAACTTCGCCGGGAACGCCGTCGCCACCATCCTCGTCGGCACCTGGACGAAGGAGATCGACCGGGCCCGCGTGGACGAGGTCCTGGCCGGCAACCTGCCCTTCGACGAGCGGATGCTGGAGGACGACGCACCGTCCGACCCGGTCACGAAGGCCGGTTCTCCGGGGGCCGAAGATCCGGGTGCCGAAGAGGTGCCGGACCAGCGTGACGGGGGCGGGGTCCCGGCGAAGGTCTGACCCGGCGGTACGCCGACCGGCTCCGGGCCGCGCGTTCCCGCGAGGACGTGACGTGCCCGGAGTCCCCACGGACTCGAGACCTCCGCCGAGCTCCCCACCACTGCCTCGGCCGTCTCGCCGGGAACGCCCGCACCGGGAGGTGCGGGCG
>NZ_JBHWYX010000031.1:0-99972 GCF_042728795.1 Streptomyces sp. NPDC060184 | reverse complement strand
CTGGGTCTCGGGCAACACCTCGTGGTCACCCCCCCCCCCGCGGCCGGGCCACCGCCCCGGCCGCAGGGCGGACGGCCACCCCCGACGAACGAGGAGAACCGATGGTGCACGCACGGGCCGGCGAACCGGCAGCTTCCGACGACCTGGTCGACGTGGCAAAGCTGGTGACGGCCTATTACGCCCTCCACCCCGATCCGGCCGAGCCCGGCCAGCGGGTGGCCTTCGGCACGTCCGGGCACCGCGGTTCCGCGCTCGCGACCGCGTTCAACGAGGACCACATCGCCGCCACCACCCAGGCGATCTGCGAGTACCGCACCCGGCAGGGCACGGACGGGCCGCTGTTCCTCGGCGTGGACACCCACGCGCTGTCGGAGCCCGCCCGGGTCACCGCCCTGGAGGTGCTCGCCGCCAACGGCGCCACCGTCCTCATCGACTCCGAGGACGGCTACACCCCTACCCCGGCGGTCTCGCACGCGATCCTGACGTACAACCGGGGCCGGACGGACGGACTGGCCGACGGGATCGTCGTCACCCCGTCGCACAACCCTCCCGCCGACGGCGGGTTCAAGTACAACCCGCCGAACGGCGGCCCGGCCGGCTCGGACGCCACCTCCTGGATCCAGGACCGCGCCAACGAGCTCATCGCGGGCGGGCTGAAGGAGGTGCGCCGCGTCCCGTACGCCCGTGCGCTGGCCGCCGGGACGACCGGACGCCACGACTTCCTCGGCGGGTACGTCGACGACCTGCCGTCCGTACTGAACCTGGACGCGATCCGTGACGCGGGCATCCGGATCGGGGCCGACCCGCTCGGCGGCGCGTCCGTCGGCTACTGGGGCCGCATCGCGGAGACCCACCGCATCGACCTCACGGTGGTCAACCCGCTCGCCGACCCCACCTGGCGCTTCATGACGCTGGACTGGGACGGCAAGATCCGGATGGACTGCTCGTCGCCGTACGCCATGGCCTCGCTCATCGCCCAGCGGGACGCGTACGCCATCTCCACCGGCAACGACGCCGACGCCGACCGGCACGGCATCGTCACCCCGGACGGCGGGCTGATGAACCCGAACCACTATCTCGCCGTCGCCATCCAGTACCTCTACACCCACCGCGACGGCTGGCCCGCCGGCACCGGCATCGGCAAGACGCTGGTCTCCTCCTCGATGATCGACCGGGTCGCCGCCGACCTCGGCCGCCCGCTGGTGGAGGTACCGGTCGGCTTCAAGTGGTTCGTGGACGGCCTCTTCGACGGCAGCCTCGGCTTCGGCGGCGAGGAGTCCGCCGGTGCCTCGTTCCTGCGGCGCGACGGCCAGGTGTGGACCACCGACAAGGACGGCATCCTGCTCGCCCTGCTGGCCTCCGAGATCACCGCCGTCACCGGCTCCACCCCGTCGCAGCACTACGCGGAGCTCACCACCCGCTTCGGCGACCCCGCCTACGCGCGCGTCGACGCCCCCGCCACCCGCCAGGAGAAGGCGGTCCTCGCCAAGCTCTCGCCGGAGCAGGTCACCGCCGACACCCTCGCGGGCGAGGCCATCACCGCCGTCCTCACCGAGGCGCCCGGCAACGGCGCGGCCATCGGCGGGCTCAAGGTCTGCACCGACAGCGCCTGGTTCGCCGCCCGCCCCTCCGGCACGGAGGACGTGTACAAGGTGTACGCGGAGAGTTTCCAGGGCCCCGACCACCTGAGCCGGGTCCAGGACGAGGCCAAGGCCCTCGTCTCGACCGTCCTCGGCGCCGCGGGCTGACACCCGGCCGGACAACCCGTGTGCGGCCGGCCCACCGGTCCGGGGCCGGCCGCACGCGCTCCCCGGGAACGACCGCGGTGTGTCAGCGGCGTGTGCCCGCGAAGGGTCCGTCACCCGCGAACGCCAGCGCCGCGAACCGCTCGCCCATGAGGCGGTGGGTCGCGGCGTCCGGGTGGAGCTGGTCGGGCAGGGGCAACTCGGCGCAGTCGGCGGAGCCGTAGAGCGCGCGGCCGTCGAGGTGGTGCAGGTACGGGTCGTCGGCGGACCGCTGTTCGACGATCCGGGCCAGCTCCTGACGTACGACGGTGAGCGTCAGCTTCCCCGCCGCGGTCTCGGCGGCGTCCCCCATGGCGACGAAGCTCAACTTCCCGGTGCTCAGCCGGGAGAGGTCCGGCGCGCTCGGGCCCGGGGTGTCCTCGTGGATCGGGCACAGGATCGGCGAGACCAGCAGCAGCGGGGTCGTGGGGTGGCCCTCCCGGATCGTGTCGAGGAACCCGTGGACGGCGGGGGTGAAGGCGCGCAGCCGCATCGCGTCGGTGTTGACCAGATTGATGCCGATCTTGAGGCTGATCAGGTCGGCCGGGGTGTCCCGCAGGGCGCGCGCGGTGAAGGGGTCGAGCAGGGCGCTGCCGGCCAGTCCCAGATTGATCAGCTCCGCGCCGCCGAGCCGCGCGGCGAGAGCCGGCCAGATCGCGCTGGGGCCCGCGGCGTCGGAGCCGTGGCTGATCGAGCTCCCGTGGTGCAGCCACACCGGGCGGCCCCGGTCGGGCGCCGGTTCGACGGGGGCGTCGGTGCGCAGGGCGACCAGCTCGGTGGTCTCGTTGTGCGGGAGCCAGATCTCGACGTCCTTGTCGCCCTCGGGCAGGTCGTCGAACCGGATCGTCGCGACCGGCCCCGGCCGGTGCTCGGCCGACCCGGTGGCCATGTCGACGATCACCGTGTTGCCGGTGGACGCGGTGGCCCGGCCCGCGGGGCGGCCGTCGACGAGCAGGTCGTACACCCCGTCCGGGCGCGGGGGCGCACCCGCGTAGGCCCGCTTGGTGGGCAGGGTATCCAGCTCCAGGGCGGTCGCCGGAGTGCGGAAGACCAGCCGGACACCGGAGGGCTGGGACTCGGCCATGGCCAGCTGGGCGTCGGCGTACTGGGCACGGGCCCATGCGGGCAGCCGGTGCGGGAGGACGCCGTGCTCGGTGTGCTCCAGGTCGAGGGCACCCCGCAGGAGTGCGGCGGTGAGGGGCGTGGTGATCCAGCGGTGCGAGGTGCTCGGTTGCGTGCTCAAGGTGCTCAGCCCGTCGGTCGGATGGCGGATGGCGGATGGCGGATTGCGGTGTCGGGCGGCGGCTGCCGGACGATCGGGGCAGGTGACGCCGAAGGCTGAAGATCAAGCTCAGGGGGAGGTCCAGTTCCTCAGAAGCGCGTCGAGCTGGTCGAGGGCCCAGGTCCAGCTCTCCTGCGAATCGGGGGCGGAGTGGCTGAAACCGCCCGCCGCCTCCAGGCTGACGTATCCGTGGAACACGCTGCCCAGGAGGCGGACGGCGTGCGTCTGGTCCGGTTCCGCCAGGTCGTAGCCCCGCAGGATGGCCCGTGTCATCAGCGAGTGCCGGGGTCCGGCGCTCGCGGCGGCCGTCTCCGGGTCGAGCCTCAGCTGCGCCGCCGCGTAACGGCCGGGGTGTTCGCGCGCGTAGTCGCGGTAGACGTCGGCGAAGGCGGTCAGCGCGTCCCGTCCGGCGCGGCCCGCCAGAGCGGCGGCTGCCCGGTCGGCCATCTCCTCCAGCGCGAGCAGGGCGATCCGCGTCCTCAGCTCCTGGGAGTTCTTCAGGTGCGAGTAGAGGCTCGCGACCTTGACGTCGAACCGCCGGGCGAGCGCGGAGAGGGTCACCTGGTCGAAGCCGGCGGTGTCGGCCATCTCCGCCCCCGCTCGGACCAGTCTCTCCGCGGTGAGTCCCGCGCGTGCCATGACCTCCCCCTCCTCTGGCTAATCAGTTCATTCATTTGCCTACAAGCTTTAGGTAAATTAGCATAGCGTTCATGAATCCGCTGACTGAGCAAGAGATCCGCGCCGCCTTCGTGAACTGCAGCAAGGGCGAGGCGAAGCGGCTGGCCGTTCCGCGCGACCTCGCGGAACGCGAGTGGGCTGATCTGGACTTCCTCGGCTGGCGCGACCCCCAGGCGCCCGACCGCGCCTACCTCGTCGTGGAATCGGAGGGCCGCCCCAAGGCCGTCGTGCTGCGCTCCTCCGCCACGGCGGCCGGCCGGCAGCGGCGGAGCATGTGCTCGATGTGCCTGACCACGCACTCGGGCGGAGTCTCCCTGATGGTCGCGCCGAAGGCCGGCAAGGCGGGGCAGCAGGGCAACTCCGTGGGTGCCTACCTCTGCAGCGACCTCGCCTGCTCCCTCTACGTCCGGGGCAAGAAGGACGCGGGCCCCGGAGCCCGGATGCGCGAGTCGCTCACCCTGGAGGAGAAGATCCAGCGGACCGCGGCGAACCTCGCCGCGTTCCTCGCTCAAGTGACGACGTGACAGCTGGAGCGCGTGCTGCGGCACGCCCCGGACCGCCGCGCACGGAGGTGGTGCCCGGACGGGTGGGTCACGCCTGCCGGGCCACCCGGCGGGCCCACAGCACCAGGGGCACCTGGAGCGGCACCCGCGCGTAGGCCAGGGCGCGTTGCGGTGCGGGGCGGTGGCGCCAGTCAGCCGCCATCTTCACGTTGCCGGGGAGCACGCCCACGAAGAACGCGGCGGCCCCGAGAGCGGCGGCACGGCGGGTCCGCGGGGCGAGGACGCCCGCCGCGAGGGCGAGTTCGACACCGGCGCTCGCGTACGTCCATGTGCGGGGGCTCCCCGGCAGGGCGTTCGGGACGAGCGAGTCGAAGGGGCGGGGCACCGTGAGGTGCAGCGCTCCCGCACCGGCCAGCAGACCGGCCAGGGCGACGGCGGAACGGTGGGTCATGTGCGGTGCCTCCTGCGGGGGAGTGGTGTTCCGAAGAGCCCATCCTGCCCCGGTGGTCCGGCTCCGACGCGCGGGCGGGGTGCGAGAAGGGCACTCAGATCCAGTTGCCCCAGCCGAACGTGGCGATATGGGCCCGCCGGACGGCATCCTGGCCGCGACCGCCGCCGAGGCGAATCACCGTCAGTGCGAGAAGGAACCACGCGGCGAAGCCGCCGCCGATGATCGAGGTCCATCGCGGGCCGGAGAAGCAGGCGACCACGATCAGGGCTATGACCGTCGCACCGAGGCCCAGGTGGGCGGCGGGCAGGTCCGAGCGCAGCGCCTCGCGCACGGCGTGGCGTTCTTGCCGCATGTCCTGGGTGTACCGGGCGCGAGCCGCGCCCTCGGCGTTCTCCTGTTCGAAGGAGCTGTGCTCCATGAGTGGCCCTCCTGTGGATCTCTGCGGTCCCGGCAGCCTGGGCCGTCTCTGGCCATTCTCGCCCGGGGCCCGTCCCTTTCCAGGTCCGGCCCGGGACGGCGGGGCCCGAGGGCGTTCTCGCGGTGCCGTGTTCAGGCGCCGGGGACCGTCCGGTGCACCTGGCGCAGGAAGGCCGCGTTGTCGGGCGTCTTGCGGATCTTGTCCAGTACGGCTTCGAGCGTGGCCCGGCCGTCCCGGCCGTCCCGGCCGCTCAGGGCGCGCCGCAGTCCGCGTACCGCCGTCAACTCCGCCTCAGGGAGCAGCAGTTCCTCGCGCCGCGTGCCGGAGGAGGCGATGTCCAGCGCCGGGAAGACACGGCGGTCGGCGAGCGCGCGGTCCAGGCGGAGCTCCATGTTGCCGGTGCCCTTGAGCTCTTCGAAGAAGAAGTCGTCCGCGCGTGAACCGGTCTCCACCAGCGCCGTCGCCAGGATGGTCAGCGAGCCGCCCTCCTCGGTCAGCCGCGCCGCGCCGAACAGCTTCTTGGGGCCGTGCAGTGCCGCCGCGTCGACGCCGCCGCTCAGCGTGCGCCCGCCGGGGCCCGCCGCGTTGTTGTGGGCACGACAGAGCCGGGTGAGCGAGTCGAGGAGGACGACGACGTCCTGCCCCTGCTCCACGAGCCGCTTGCCGCGTTCCACGGCGAGGTCGGCCAGTGCGATGTGTTCCTTCGCCGGACGGTCGAAGGTGGAGGCGAGCACGTCGCCCCGCACGGAGCGGCGCATGTCCGTGACCTCCTCGGGGCGTTCGTCGAGCAGCACCACCATGAGACGGCATTCCGGATGGTTGGTCGCGATTGCCGCGGCGAGTTGCTGGAGCAGCACCGTCTTGCCGGTCTTCGGCGGGGCGACGATCAGACCGCGCTGACCCTTGCCGACCGGCGCGATCAGGTCGACGAGGCGTGGTGCGGGCCCGCCCGCGCGGGTCTCCAGGCGGAGCCGGTCCCGGGGGTGCAACGGCGTCAGCTCGTGGAAGTGCGGGCGGGAGCGAAGGGCTCCCGGAGGCAGTCCGTCGACGCGGTCGACGACGGTGAGCGTGCCCGGCCGGTCGCAGCCGCCCTTCACGAAGTCGCCCGCGCGCAGCCCGTACCGGCCGATCAGTGCGGCCGGTACGCGGACGTCGCCGGGGGCGGGGTGCCCGTGCGGCCCGCGCAGCAGCCCGTGCCCGCCCTGCGAGGTGTCGAGGACACCGGCGGCGGCGACGGGCGCGTGCTGGGCGGAAACGGGGCGTTCGAGTGTGGTGGTCACGGGGATGTCCTTTCGAGGACGGAAGAGAGTGCGGGCCCGGTGCGGGCGGCGGGAGGCGGTACGCACACGCCTCGACGTGCACCGCGTGCACCGGTGTCCCGACGAGCGGGGATCGCCTCGCGGCGTACGGGCCCCGGAGGTGGCGGACCGGATCGACGCGTGCGGGAAGAGAAGAAGAACTGCTCGGGAGGGGCTGAATCGCGGGTCGTGAATCGACAGCTGCGACAGCGATGAAGAGAAAGCCGCACCGGCGTCCCCGACGGGGACGTACACGAGTGCTTTTCGGAGAGTACCACGACGAGCGGCCGGAGGGAACGGGGTTCACCGGGGCTCGGCCGCGGAGCGTGCCCGGCCGCAGAGGACACCCGCCCCGCCCGCCGGGAAACGCCCGCGGGGAAACGCCCGCCCGAAAACGCCGGAGCCGTCGCGCGGACAGGTGCCCGCGCGACGGCTCCGGAAGGCGGGGGCCCCGCAGGTCCGTCAGATCCTCGTCCGGGCCCCGACGGCCACCGTCAGCCGCCCGCGGAGCCGCCCCGGAACGCCGCGAGGATCCCCTCGGCGGCGAGCGTGGCCGTCAGCTCGCCCGCGCGCACCCGCCGTTCCAGCTCAGGCGCACGCGCCCGTACGTCCGGGTCGGAGCGCAGGCTCTCCAGCAGTTCGTCCCGGACCATGCTCCACACCCAGTCCACCTGCTGCTCGCTGCGCTTCGCCGCCAGCCGCCCCGTCGAGTCCAGCAGCGTGCGGTGCTGCTCCAGGGTGTCCCACACCGACTCCAGGCCCGTCGCCTCACGGGCACTGCAGGTGAGGACCGGAGGGGTCCAGGCGGTGTCGGCGGGGTGCATCAGCCGCAGGGCGCCCGCCAGTTCGCGCGCGGCCGAGCGCGCCTCGCGCTCGTGCGGGCCGTCCGCCTTGTTCACCGCGATGACGTCCGCCAGCTCCAGGACGCCCTTCTTGATGCCCTGGAGCTGGTCACCCGTACGCGCCAGGGTGAGCAGCAGGAAGGTGTCGACCATGCGGGCCACCGCGGTCTCCGACTGGCCGACCCCGACCGTCTCCACCAGCACCACGTCGTAACCCGCCGCCTCCATCACCACCATGGACTCGCGGGTCGCCTTCGCCACCCCGCCCAGCGTGCCCGCCGAGGGCGAGGGGCGGACGAACGCGTGCGGGTCCACCGCGAGGCGTTCCATCCGGGTCTTGTCGCCCAGGATGGAGCCGCCGGTGCGGGTGGACGACGGGTCCACGGCGAGCACCGCGACCCGGTGCCCCAGACCCGTCAGCAGGGTGCCGAGCGCGTCGATGAAGGTCGACTTGCCGACCCCGGGCACCCCGCTGATCCCGACCCGCCGGGCCCGGCCCGCGTGCGGAAGCAGCCTGCTCAGCAACTCCTGGGCCAGCACCCGGTGGTCGGGGCGGGAGGACTCGACGAGGGTGATCGCGCGCGCGACGAACGCGCGCCTCCCGTCGAGCACGCCCTTGGCGTAACTCTCGATGTCGATCGTCGGGGCCATCGGGTCAGCGGCTCACAGCTCGTGCCCGAGTGCGGCACCGAGCCGCCGCACCAGGTCGTACGCCGCGTCCGGGATGACCGTGCCCGGCGGGAAGACCGAGGCCGCGCCCGCCTCGTGCAGGGCTTCGACGTCCTGCGGCGGGATCACCCCGCCCACCACGATCATGATGTCCTCGCGCCCCTCGGCCGCCAGCTCCTCCCGCAGTGCGGGAACGAGCGTGAGGTGACCGGCGGCCAGCGACGAGACGCCCACGACGTGCACGTCCGCCTCGACCGCCTGCCGCGCCACCTCGGCGGGCGTCTGGAACAGCGGGCCGACGTCCACGTCGAAGCCCAGATCGGCGAAGGCCGAAGCGATCACCTTCTGGCCGCGGTCGTGGCCGTCCTGGCCCATCTTCGCGACCAGGATGCGCGGGCGGCGCCCCTCCGCCTCCTCGAAGGCGTCGACCAGCGCGCGGGTACGGTCCACCGACGGGGACTCTCCTGCCTCTTTGCGGTACACCCCGGAGATCGTACGGATCTGGCCGGCGTGGCGTCCGTACACCTTCTCCAGCGCGTCCGAGATCTCGCCCACGGTCGCCATGGCGCGTGCCGCGTCCACCGCCAGCGCCAGCAGGTTGCCCTCCAGGTCCGGGCCCGGGGCGCGCCCCGCCGCCTCGCTCAGCGCGCGCAGCGCGTCCTGGCAGGCCTGCTCGTCCCGCTCCGCCCGCAGCCGCCGCAGCTTCTCGATCTGCTGGGCGCGCACGGAGGAGTTGTCGACCGAGCGGACGTCGATCTTCTCGTCGGTCTCCACGCGGTACTTGTTGACCCCGACGACCGGCTGGCGGCCCGAGTCGATGCGCGCCTGGGTCCGGGCGGCGGCCTCCTCGATCCTCAGCTTGGGGATGCCCGCGTCGATGGCCTTCGCCATGCCGCCGGCCGCCTCCACCTCCTCGATGTGCTGCCAGGCCCGCCGGGCCAGGTCGTACGTCAGCTTCTCCACGTACGCGCTGCCGCCCCACGGGTCGATGACCCGCCCGGTGCCCGACTCCTGCTGGAGGAGCAGCTGCGTGTTGCGGGCGATGCGCGCCGAGAAGTCGGTGGGCAGGGCCAGCGCCTCGTCGAGCGCGTTGGTGTGCAGCGACTGCGTGTGCCCCTGGGTGGCTGCCATCGCCTCCACACAGGTGCGGGTGACGTTGTTGAACACGTCCTGCGCGGTCAGCGACCAGCCCGAGGTCTGCGAATGGGTGCGCAGAGAAAGGGACTTGGGGTTTTTCGGCTCGAACTCCCGGACCAGCTTGGCCCAGAGCAGCCGCGCTGCCCGGAGCTTCGCGATCTCCATGAAGAAGTTCATTCCGATCGCCCAGAAGAACGACAGCCGGGGCGCGAACGCGTCCACGTCAAGTCCCGCGTCCCGCCCGGCCCGCAGGTACTCCACCCCGTCCGCCAGGGTGTAGGCCAGCTCCAGGTCGGCCGTGGCTCCGGCCTCCTGGATGTGGTAGCCGGAGATGGAGATCGAGTTGTAGCGCGGCATCTTCCGCGAGGTGTACGCGAAGATGTCCGAGATGATCCGCATGGAGGGGGCGGGCGGATAGATGTAGGTGTTGCGGACCATGAACTCCTTGAGGATGTCGTTCTGGATGGTCCCGGCCAGCTTCTCGGGCGGTACGCCCTGTTCCTCGGCGGCCACGATGTACAGCGCCAGCACGGGGAGCACCGCGCCGTTCATCGTCATCGACACCGACATCCGGTCCAGCGGGATGCCGTCGAAGAGCTGCCGCATGTCGAGGATGGAGTCGATCGCCACACCCGCCATGCCGACGTCGCCGGTGACCCGGGGGTGGTCGCTGTCGTACCCCCGGTGCGTGGGCAGGTCGAAGGCGACGGAGAGCCCCTTCTGCCCGGCCGCGAGGTTGCGCCGGTAGAAGGCGTTGGACTCCTCGGCCGTGGAGAACCCGGCGTACTGACGGATCGTCCACGGCTGGTTGACGTACATCGTCGGGTAGGGGCCGCGCAGGTACGGGGCGATGCCGGGGAAAGTGTCGAGGAAGTCGATCCCCTCCAGATCGGCCTCGGTGTACAGCGGCTTGACGGTGATTCCCTCGGGGGTCTCCCACAGCAGGTCGTCCACCGAACTGCCGGTCGACTCCTTCACCGCGGCCCGCCACCGGTCGGCCGGGGGCGCCGGGGGAGTGTCCGCGTCCAGCGGGACGGCGGAGAAGTCCGGGACGGGGCTCGTGGGGCTCCCGGATGCCGAGGAGGTCTCGGGGTTCTGCATCACGCCACTCCCAGTCGGTCGAGTACGGAGGAGAGCACGGCGACGGCGTCGCAGCCGGCGAAGACGTATCCGTCGACCCCGTCCACCTCGCCGGGGCGGCCGGCGAGCAGGACACGGCCGGCTCCGGCGGCCACCAGCGCCGCGGCCACCGAGGCCGCCTCCTGCTCGTACACCGCGTCGGAGGAGCAGAGGCAGGCGATCGCTGCGCCGGACGCGGCGAACGCGTCGGCCACCGTCGCGGCGTCCACGGTGACGGGCCGGTGGACGGTCTCGACGCCGCCGGCCTGGAAAAGGTTCGCGGCGAAGGAGGCCCGGGCGGTGTGCGCCGAGGCGGGGCCGAGAGCCGCCAGGAAGACCTTCGGGCGGGCTCCCGTGGTGGCGAGATGGGCGTCCGACCGGCTCCGCAGCGCCTCGAACGCCTCGTCGCGGCGGACCTTCGGCAGGCCGCCGGACGGAGCGGCGGGCGCCGCCTCGCGCTCCACCGGGCGCTCGTCCAGGTACGGGAACTCGCTGACCCCCGTCACCGGCTCCTTGCGGCGCGCCAGGTCGCGGGAGCGCTTCTCCCAGGTCGCGGCGAGCCGTTCGGCGACCAGACCCGAGGCGGTGGCCGCCTCCAGGCCGCCCGCGCGCTCGATCTCCTGGAAGAACGCCCAGGCGGCGACGGCCAGTTCCTCGGTGAGGCGCTCCACGTACCAGGAGCCGCCCGCCGGGTCGACGACACGGGCCAGGTGCGACTCCTCCATCAGGATGGTGGAGGTGTTCCGGGCGATCCGCCGGGCGAAGGCGTCCGGCAGCCCGAGCGCCTCGTCGAAGGGGAGGACCGTCACCGCGTCGGCGCCGCCGACCCCGGCGCCCAGAGCGGCCAGCGTCGTGCGGAGCATGTTCACCCAGGGGTCGCGCCGCGTCATCATCACCGACGAGGTCACCGCGTGCTGGCGCTGGGCACCCGCGCCGGGCTCGCCGCAGGCCTGCGCGACCCGCGCCCACAGCCGGCGCGCGGCCCGCAGTTTGGCGATCGTCAGGAACTGGTCGGCGGTGGCCGCGTAACGGAACTCCAGCTGCGAGCAGGCCGCCTTGACGGACAGCCCGGCGGCGGTCAGCGCCCGGAGGTACGCCACCCCGGTGGCGAGCGAGAGGCCCAGCTCCTGGGCCACGCCGCCACCGGCCTCGTGGTAGGGCAGCGCGTCCACGCTCAGCGCCCGCAGCCCCGGGTACTCCCGGGCGCACCGTGCGGCCCACTCGACCGCGGTGGTCAGGTCGGGCGTGTCACCCGTACGGGCCGACCCGCCCAGCGGATCGATGCCGAGCCCGCCGCGTACGGCCTTTGGGGCGACACCCCGGTCCGCGTACAGCCGCACCAGCTCGGCCGCCGCGGCGCCGGAGTCGTCCCCGGCGTCGAGCGCCACCGGCGCGAGGTCGAGGAGGACGCCGTCCAGCGCCCGGTCGAGCCCGGAGACCGGCACACCGCCGGGGCCGCCGACGCCGAGCCACAGCGAGGTGACGCCGTTCTCCAGATCGGCGAGCAGGGCCTCGTTGAGCCGGAACGGGTCGGTCAGCGCGTGGCGCTGCCGTACGTCCCAGCCGCCCGCCGCGTTCCCGGCGGGTCCGCCACCTCGGACGAAGGGCGCGAAACCGGGCAGCCCGGCCGGGGGTGCGTCGCTGCGGGAGGTGTACAGGGGGCGGGTGGTGAGCCCGTCCTCCAACGTCGTGGACAGGGCTTCCAGCGCGGCCTCGCCCGTGACGTCCTTGCCCGACTTGCGCAGCACACCCTCGACGAGGGTCTGCCACTGCTCCGGGGAGGCGTCAGCGAACTCGGCGGCCAGGGGGAGCCCGTCAGCAGGCAGGACCGTCATGCCCAGATGCTAGGGCAGTCCGGCGGGGGACCAGCAGAGGATTCGGCTGTGACCTATCCCTCTCCGGTGCGCGTCCGGACGTGCACACAGCGTGTCGCGGGGGCGGTCGGCGAGGACGACCCGACGCCCCCGTTCCGGGCCGGGCCCCGCCGGTCGCGCTCGCCTTCAATGGATCTTCATTCGATCGGTTGATCCGGCCTGGGCCCGGATCGGGGCCGGGCCGTCCCTCGTGGACGGCGAGCCCGGCGAGGGCCGACGACGGTGCGAACCGGCGTCGGGGCGGTCCGGGGCGTGCGTGGACCGCCGTCCGCGGGCGGCCCGCGGGGCCCGCGCTCCCGTCACCGAAGGGCCGGTCCGCTCCGGCGCTTTCCGTTGTCGAATCGTCGAATCGCCACTGACATGCGACGTTGATACGTAAATGCGCAAAACGTCGGGAAAGAGGCAGTTCATCGTGCAGACCGCCCGGGCCGTCCCGGCCACCACCGTCGTCAATCTGCGGGATCTGGGCGGCATCGCCCTGGGCCACGGCCAGCGGTTGCGGCAGGGGATCCTCCTGCGTTCGGGCCAGCTGAGCGAACTCGATCCCGAGCACGACATGGCGGTCGCCGCCCTCGGTGTCCGTACGGTCGTCGATCTGCGGACCGCCGACGAGCGCCACTGGGCCCCGGACCGGCTGCCCCCGAGAGCCAGACTCTTCGTCGCCGACGTGCTGGGCGGCAATCCCGGGGTCGCCCCGGCCCGGCTCAGGGCCCTGCTCGCCGACCCGGCCGCCGCCGAGGAGGCGCTGGGCGGGGGCCGGGCGGAGGAGGTGTTCGCGCAGACGTACCGTCAGATGGTGCTCTCCCCGGGGGCGTCGGCCGCCTACCGCGCCTTCCTGGAGACGGCGGCGGACGCCTCGGCCCGGCCCGTCCTCTTCCACTGCACCGCGGGGAAGGACCGTACCGGCTGGGCCACCGCGGTGCTGCTGATGATCCTGGGGGCGTCCCGGGAGACCGTCCGGGCCGAATTCCTCGCGGTCAACCCCGCCGTGCGCCTCGCCTTCGCCCCCTCCGTGCAGCGCTTCCTCGACGCGGGAGGCGATCCGGCCATCGCCTCCGCCGTCATCGAGGCGCGGCCCCATTACCTCGACGTGGCGCTGGACGCCATGGAGGAGCGGTGGGGCGGGCTCGACGGCTATGTGCGCAGCGGGCTGAGGCTGCCGGAGCCGGTGGTGGAGCGGCTGCGCCAGGAGCTGACCGTCCCCGTCGGCGTACCGGTGTAGACCCAGGGGCGCGTACGGGGGAACGCCCCGGCGGCCGGGAGGCACGCGGACGGTGTGTCCGTGTTCCTCCCGGCCGCTCGTGTTCCGGGGCCTCGGGGCCGGGCTCCCGGCGGGCGGAGCCGGGTGGCTCAGACCGCCAGCAGCCGGTCGGTGAGGTCGCGGTAGTGCTGCAGCACGATCCGCAGCTGTTCCGTCCGCTCGCCGTTCTGCCCGCCCGCGTCGTCCGCCTGCTCCTCACTGCGCAGTGCGGTGCTCCGGTCGGTGAGCGCCTTGACCAGGTTCTGGGTGACCGCGTCGAGGGTCTCGCCGGCCTCCCGGACCGCGCGCCGCGGGTCCTCCACGAAGTCGCTGACCGCGTGGCGCATCCGCCGCTCCAGCTCGTCGTGGTCGGTTCCGCCGAGCAGGGCCCCGTCGGCGTGGTCCAGGCCGTGTCCGTCGTGCGCGGCGGTGCCGGAAGCGGTGCGGGCGCCGGAGGCCTCCCGGCGTGTTCCGGCACGGCCCACGGGGTCCGTACGGTCCGTGCCGTGCGTGCGGCCCACGCCGTCCACGCCGTCCACGCGGTCCGGGTCCCGCTTCGCGCCGAGGGTGCCGGTGCGGTCGGGGGCCGCCGCGTCCGTCGTACCCGTACCGTCGGCCGGACGGTCGGCGCGGTCCCCCGCGAGGTTCCGGTCGGTGCGGCCGGCGGGGCTCCCGGCGGTCTCGGGGGCATGTAGGGGCCTGGGACCCGCGGCGCTCTCCGGGGCGGCGCCGGAGGGCTCGGGGACCGCGCCGGAGGGTTCGGGGAACGCCGTCCGCGTCCGGTCGTCCGTGCGCCGGGCGTCCGCCGCCCCGCCGGACCGCTCGCCGCCGGTCCGCTCGCCGTCCATCCGCTCACCGTTCGTAGAAGATCCGTACGTCATGACGTCACACTTCCCTTCGCGTGGTGCTGCTTCCTCATGTCTGTGGTCCGGCCCCGCTCGGCCGGTTCGGCCGTCCGCTTCCCGAGCAGTGCGTCGAAGAGCCCGTGGGCCTCGACGAGGGTCTGGCGCAACTCCTCGGTGCCGCCGGAACCATCGCGCGCCGCGTGCACGCGGCGGTAGGCGTCGACCCGCGTGGCGTGGTGGACCGACAGGGCCTCCGCGCGCTCCTCGGCACTGCCCGCCTCCGGGAAGCCGCGCTCCCGGGAAAGCTCGTCGAGAAGGTCACCGGCCTCGGCGACCGCGTCCTCGGGAGCGTCGACGAACCGCTCCTGCACCCGGGTCCAGCGTGCGGTGTACCGCTCCCGCGCCTCGGCCGACAGCGGTTGTCCGCCGATCGAACCGTGCCGCTTCACCCGCTCTTCCAGCTCCTGCTCGGCGAGCTTGGCGTCGCCCTGATGGCGGGCGAGCACCCGGTCGTACTCGGGTCCGAAGCGGCGCTTCAACCCGGCGCCGCCGGTCGCCCGCCCGCGCAGAAGGAGCCAGCCGGCGATCGCCGCGAGGACGACGACACCGACGATGATCAGTACGGTCGTCATGATCGACGCTCCCCCCGTTCGCTGTCCGGTACGCAGTTCTCTCGCACAGTGGTCAACTCCCTCCGGTCCGGGCTTCGGCCGGTTGATCCGGCCGAGCGGGGTGCGTGAAGTCGTGTACCCCCGACCAGCAGTTCGAGACAGCGTCGTTGCGCGCAACGGCGTCCGGGTACCGTGAAAGGGTCCTGGCCGGAGTACGGAAGAGGTGTCCCGTGACCGAACGGAAGCCCCCTGGCGTCAGTTTCGATTCGTGGGTGGACCGGCAGATCCACGAGGCCGAGCAGCGTGGCGACTTCGCCTCCCTGCCGGGCTTCGGCAAGCCGCTTCCCGGACTGGGGCGCACCTACGACGAGGACTGGTGGATCAAGGAGAAGATGCAGCGCGAGGGGCTGTCGGTCCTGCCGCCCGCCCTCGCTCTGCGCAAGGAGGCGGAGGACGTCCGTCGCGCGATCACCGGGGCGGTCTCCGAGCGCCGGGTGCGGGAACTGCTGGACGCGATCAACGAGAAGATCGACGAGGCGGTTCGGATGCCCCCGCCCGGCCCGCCGCTCAACCTCGGGCGCTTCGACGTCGAGAAGACCGTCGGGGAATGGCGCGCGGCACGGACCGGCGGCCGGGACGGCGAGGCCCGGCCCGCCTGAAAGCCTGACGGCCGACGCCGCGGCGATGGTCGAACGGATGCGGTGCCGGCCGGGCGACGGGCCGGCACCGCATCCGTCGTCAGGGACGGCGGGGCGTTGCGGACGCCCCGCCGGTCCTGCGGGCGGACGTGGGACGAGTGGATCCGGTGGCAACCGTCCCGTGACCGCCGGAGGGCCGGTCCGTCGGGCGCCCGCAGGATCCCCTCCTGCCCCCGACGGCGATACTTGTCCCATGGACACGTGGAACACCGGCCCCGGCGCGGTACTCGTCAGGCGGGCGGTGGCCCGGGACGCCAAGCGGCTGACCCGGCTGGTCCGGGCGTCGCGGGCGTACGAGGGCCCCTGGGCGCCCATGGTCGAGGGCTACCGCGTGGGACCCGACTACATCGAGACCCACCGGGTCTTCGTCGCCGTCGACGGGGACGGCGGCCCGGTGCTCGGCTTCTACTCCCTCGTGCTCGGTCCGGGGCACGCGGGCGCACCGGGTGCCACCGGCGAACTCGACCTCATGTTCGTCGCCGACGCCGCCCAGGGACGGGGGATCGGCCGGTGCCTGATCGCGCACCTGCGCGAGGAGGCGGGCCGCGCCGGCCTCGACGCCGTCCGGGTGGTCTCCCACCCGCCCTCCGAGGGCTTCTACCGCAGCGTCGGCGCCGAACGCACCGGCACCGCACCCGCGACCCCGCCGTACGTGATGTGGGACCGGCCCGAACTGATGCTCCCCATTGCCTGAACGGCGTCCGCCCGGGACGGCGGCCCGTCCGGGGCTCCGCGCCCGTCACCCCGCAGGATTCGCCGCGACGGGCGCGGGGCCCGGGACGGCGGCCCGTCCGGGGCTCCGCGCCCGTCACCCCGCAGGATTCGCCGCGACGGGCGCGGGGAAGGCGTAGGAACCCGCCGCGGCGCACCGCCCCGGCGGTCCACGCCGACGAGGGGAGGCCCGCCGTGACGCTCGCGGGGGACGACGGACGCCAGGAGAGCGCCGAGGAACGGGCGGACCGGCGGTGGACGGACCTGCTCCAAGAGCTCAGGGTCGCGCAGACGGGCGTACAGATCCTCTTCGGCTTCCTGCTCGCCGTGGTGTTCCAGCCCCGGTTCGCCGAACTGGGCACCACCGACCGGACCATCTACGTCGTCACGGTGATACTGGGCTCCTCGACGGCCGCCGCCCTCATCGGCCCCGTCTCCTACCACCGGCTGCTCACCGGACGCCGGCTGAAGCCGCAGACCGTCACCTGGGCCTCCCGGCTCACGGTCCTCGGGCTCGTCCTGCTGTTCTGCACCATGTGCAGCGCGCTGCTGCTCATCCTGCGGGTGGCGCTCCACAACCAAGTGGCGCTCTGGCTCGTCGGCGGTATGGCGGTGTGGTTCGCCGTCTGCTGGTTCGTCTTCCCGCTGTGGGCGATCGCCCGTGACCACGGGCAGGACGCCACCGGTCCCACGGAGCCCTGAGCCGGGCGGCCCGGACCTTTGGCCCGGACTGCCTCAGGCCGAGCCCGCCTCCGGGCTGCTGGCGTCCGTGACGCCGAAGACCGCGCCGTCGGGGTCGCGCACCACGGCCTCGGTACCGCCCCGGACCTCGTCGAGGGCGATGACCGTACCGCCGGAGCTGCGGACCGCCTCCGCCGTCTCGGACACGTCCTCCACCAGGAACTGCACCTGCCAGTGAGGGCGCAGCACCGGATCGGGCGAGGCCTCCACCGCCCCGGAGCTGATCCGCGCCAGGGGGCGTCCCTCGAAGCGCACGATGACCTCGTCCTCCTCGTAGGAGACCTCGCAACTGCCCGGCCGGCCGCTGGCCCAGTCGAGTACCCCGCCGTAGAAGATCGCCGCGTCGAACGCGTTCCGCGTACGCAGCCGGAGCCAGGCGTACGAGCGGTCGGCGGGAGCGGACCGCGGAGAGGGGGCCGAGAGGCGCTCCCAGAGCCCGAAGACCGCGCCGTCCAGGTCGGACGCCAGCACCCCGCGCCCCTCGTTGAGCTTCAGCGGTCCCACCGCCACCGTCGCGCTGCGCTCGCGGACGCGTCCGGCCGCGACGTCCGCGTCCTGGACCGCGAAGTACGGCAGCCAGGCGACAGCGGTCTGGTACGAGGACGAGACGCCGCCGATGCCCGCCAGCGGCACGCCGCGCAGGCGGGCGACGCAGAACTCGGGGCCGAGTTTGCTGGGGTGGAAGGTCCAGCCCAGGGCGGCGCCGTAGAAGTGCTGCGCGGCTTCCAGGTCCCGGGTCAGCAGGTTGACCCAGCAGGGTGCCGCCGCGCCGGTCAGCGGCGCGGCGGCGGGGGGCGTACGGGGATCGCTTCCGGTCATCTTTCACACTGCCTTCGTCCGCTCGGGCGGGCCCGTCCGCCGACTGCCGCCGGGCCAGAACCAGCGTCGGCCGACCGGGCCGGTCCCGCAACACGCGGCCGGGCGCTTCCCCTGACCGGCCCCTTCAGACCCCGCCGCGGGGAGGTGCGTTGGTGATGTCGAGGTAGACGTGGTCGGCCTGGGGCCAGGTCCGGTTGATCGTCTCCCTGATGCGGACGGAGACCCGCTCGATCTCCTCGCTGTCGATGCCCGGCGACAGGTCGACCCGCGCGGCCACCAGGGTCGAGTCGAGCCCCAGCCGCATGGTGAGGAGGGACTCGACGTTGTCGATCTCCGCCTGGCGGCCGAGGAAGTCCCCGATGTCCTTGCGCAGCGCGGGATCGGCGGACTCGCCGATCAGCTGGTCGCGGGCGTCCCGGCCGAGCCGGAAGGCCACGTACACCAGCAGCAGTCCGATGGCGAGCGAGGCGGACGCCTCCCAGACGACGTTCCCGGTGACCAGGTGCAGTGCCATGCCGGCCATGGCGAGGACCACTCCGAGCACGGCGGTGGAGTCCTCCGCGACCACCGTGCGCAGCGCGGGGTCCTTCGCGCCGCCCTTCTCGCCCCGCACCTGGTGCAGGGCCCGGACGAGCGACGTGCCCTCGGCCACCAGTGCCACACCGAGGACGGCGAGGCCGACCGCGTAGCCGGACGGGGATTCCCGGTCGTGGCTGCGCAGCGCCTCGAAGCCCTGGAAGAAGGAGAAGCAGCCGCCCATGACGAAGATCCCCACCGCCGCCAGGAGGGACCAGAAGTACCGTTCCTTGCCGTATCCGAACGGGTGACGCGCGTCGGGCGGGCGACGGCTGCGCCGCAGCGCCGCGAGGAGGAAGACCTCGTTCACGCTGTCGGCGACGGAGTGCGCGGCCTCGGACAGCAGGGCCGGGGAGCCGGAGAGGAGGCCGCCCGCGGTCTTGGCGGCGGCGATCACCAGATTCGCCGCGAGGGCGACGAGCACGGTGACGCGGGTCCGCCGGTCGGCGGCCTTCCCGCTCTCCGCGCCCGCCGCCCCCGGGCCGGGTACGTCCGGCGGAGTTCCGGAAGAGCGGCGCTCGGTGCGTATCCCCTCAGTCACGGGGCCGGTCGCTCTCCGGCGGAGTGGTTCCCGTGTCGCGCTCCCCGAGTTCGTAAGGGGACAGGGCGTGGCCGTCGTCGGGGAAACGGTCCTCGCCGTGCACGTTCTCCTGCTGGATGTGCGAGCGGTGGGCCGGCGGGATGGGCTGTTCGTCGGCGCGCGGGGGCGGCAGCTCCTTGTCGCGGCGGCGCATGCCGAACCAGAAGGCGCCGATGAGCAGGGCCACGACAGCGACCGCGGCGATGATGAGGCCGGTCCCCAGCGCTCCGGAGACGGCGAGCGTGGAGGATGCGGCGGCCTGGGCTGCGTTCGATACGTCCATGCATGCCGGATACCCCGGATGCGGATCGTCAGACAGTCATTCATTCGATTTCATGTTTTGTAGCTATATGACCGGATAAGTGTTTTGTATGGTGAAAATTGGCTACACGATGATGACCGAGCAGACCGGCCCCCGGGAGCTGGTGGCGGACGTCGTCGCCGCCGAGCGCGCGGGATTCGACTTCTCCGTCACCTCCGACCACTCCTTCCCCTGGCTCTCCGAGCAGGGGCACGCCCCGTACGCCTGGACCGTCCTCGGCGCCGCGGCGCAGGCCACTTCGACCATCCCGCTCATGACGTACGTGACCTGCCCGACCGTGCGTTACCACCCGGCCGTCGTCGCCCAGAAGGCCGCGACACTCCAGATCCTGTCCGAGGGCCGCTTCCGGCTGGGGCTCGGATCGGGCGAGAACCTCAACGAACACATCACCGGCGCCGGGTGGCCGCGCGCCCGGGTCCGGCTCGACATGCTGGAGGAAGCGGCTCGCATCATCGGTGCCCTCTTCGACGGAGGCGTGGTGAACCATGCCGGTACCCACTTCCAGGTGGAGAACGCCCGGCTGTGGGACCTTCCGGAGACCCGGGTGCCGGTCGGGATCGCCGTCTCCGGACCGAAGTCCTGCGCCCTCGCGGGCGAACTGGCGGACCTCGTCGTCGCCACCGAGCCGAAGGCGGAACTGCTCGACGCCTTCGCCCGCCACGGCGGCGCCGGCAAACCCTCGGTCGGGCAGCTCCCCGTCTGCTACGACCCCGACCGGAACGCCGCCGTGGCCCGGGCGCACGAGCAGTTCCGCTGGTCGCTGGGCGGCTGGAAGGTCAACTCCGAGCTGCCGGGGCCGGACGGATTCGACCAGGCCACCGCGTACGTGCGCCCCGAGGACGTGGCCGGGGCGATCCCCTGCGGGAGCGACGTGGACGAGTTCACCGAAGCGGTCCGCGCCTACCGCGACGCGGGCTTCACCGAGATCGCCCTCATCCAGGTCGGCGGGGCGCACCAGCAGCCGTTCATCTCCTGGGCGGAGAAGAAGCTGCTGCCCGCGCTCCGCGCCCTGTAGGCCGTGTCCGGCCACTCCCGTCGGGCGGGCGGTCCGCGTGATCGCCACGCGTACGCGGTGACTTCCCGGGCAGGACCCGGGGCAGGCACTGGGCCGACTGCCGTATCCGTGTCGCCGACTTCCGGCCGCGGGGCGAGCCTGGGAGCGGGCCGGCTCCGCCGCGTCCGGCTCCCGAGAAAGGAACCATGGTGAACACCAGCGACAAGACCGCTTCCGAGCATCAGGAGAACTACGACGTCCTGGTCTCGCTGAGCGAGTGCACGACCGACGACGCGAGCACCGTGTTCGAGGTGCTCCGGCGCTCCTTCACCTCCGACCGGGCCGCCGCGGACGCGCCCGCCGACACGAACACGCCCCGCCCGACCGTCTGGTCCGCCACCGTCGACGTCTCCACGAAGAAGGAGGCCGCCGGGCCCGCCGCGCTCGCCGGACCGGTCACCCTCGACGTCCAGGGCGGCTACTGGGCGGTGGACCGGCTCCGGGGGCATCTCGGGGAGGTGTTCTCGGTCGAGACCGTCGGCACCGCGGCGGGGGACCAGGAAGAGGAAGTCAGGATGCGGCTCACCAGCCGCTGACCCACCCCCCCCGCACCGCCACCGTCCCGGCGGGCAGAAACGGAAGGCACCCGCGCATGGAACCCCACCGGCTGGTCGAGGACGCGGAGACCGTTCTCCGGATCCCCCAGGGAGAACCGGAGAACGGCGTGCCCGGCGGCCTCCCCGGCCATTCCACCGTCACCCTCCACGTCAACGGCGCCGCCAGGACGGTGACGCTCGACCACCGCACCACGCTCCTGGACGCCCTGCGGGAACACCTCGGCCTCACCGGGGCCAAGAAGGGCTGCGACCACGGGCAGTGCGGGGCCTGCACCGTCCTCGTCGACGGCCGCCGCGCCAACAGCTGCCTGCTGCCGGCCGTCGCCCAGGACGGTGCCCGCGTCACCACGGTCGAGGGGCTGGCCGAGAACGGCCGCCTCCACCCCCTGCAGGAGGCGTTCGTGGACCGCGACGCCCTCCAGTGCGGCTACTGCACCCCCGGCCAGATCTGCTCCGCCGTCGGCATGCTCGCCGAAGCGGAGGAGGGCTTCCCCTCGCACGCGACCGAGCCCGCCGCCCTCCCGGCGGGCGGGCCCGTGGCCCTCGGGCCCGAGGAGATCCGCGAGCGGATGAGCGGCAACCTCTGCCGGTGCGGCGCCTACCCGCACATCGTCGAGGCGATCGGGGACGTGGCCCGGTGAAACCCTTCGGCTATCTGCGGCCCGACTCCGTCGCCGAAGCGGTACGCGCGGTGGCGGCGCACCCCGGCGCCCGCTTCCTCGGCGGCGGGACCAACCTGGTCGACCTGATGAAGCTCGGCGTCGAGACGCCGGGTGTCCTCGTCGACGTCACCCGGCTGCCCCTGGACCGCACCGAACCCACCCCCGACGGCGGGCTGCGCGTCGGGGCGACCGTCCGCAACAGCGATCTCGCCGCGCACCCCCTCGTGCGCGAGCGGTACCCGGTGCTCTCCCAGGCGCTGCTCGCCGGGGCGTCGGGCCAGCTGCGCAACATCGCCACCACCGGCGGCAACCTCCTCCAGCGCACCCGCTGCCCGTACTTCCAGGACGTGTCCAAACCGTGCAACAAGCGGGCCCCCGGCACCGGTTGCCCCGCGCGCGAGGGTGCCCACCGGGACCTCGCCGTCCTCGGCCACTCCGAGAGCTGCGTCGCCACCCACCCCTCGGACCTCTCGGCCGCCCTCGCGGCGCTCGACGCCACCGTGGTGCTCCACGGGCCGGAGGGCGAACGGACCGTACCCGTCACCGGGTTCCACCGGCTGCCGGGGGAGAACCCGGACCAGGACACGGTGATCCGCCCCGGCGAGCTGATCACCGGGGTGGTCCTGCCCGCGCCGCCCGAGGGCTCGGCGCAGCTCTACCGCAAGGTCCGCGACCGGGCCTCGTACGCCTTCGCGCTCGTCTCGGTGGCCGCCGTCCTCACCGTGCGGGACGGCCGCGTCCAGCACGCGGCCCTCGCCTTCGGCGGTCTCGCCCACCGCCCCTGGCGGGCGACCGCGGCGGAGGCCGTGCTGCGCGGAGCCACGGCCACCACCGAGACCTTCGCCCGTGCCGCCTCCGCCGAACTCGCCGCCGCCCGGCCGCTGCGCGACAACGCCTTCAAGGTGGACCTCGCCCGCAGGCTGACCGTCGCCGCGCTCACCGAACTCACCGCACCGGCCACCGCCTGACCGGCCGGCACCCGCCCGCGCCCCGCACCCCGACTCGCCCGAGGACCCGTCATGAGCCACGCCCCCCAGCCGCTCGGTGCCCCCGTCGTCCGCCGCGAGGCCCGGGAGAAGGTCACGGGGTCGGCGCGCTACGCCGCGGAGCACACCCCGCCCGGCTGCCTGTACGCCTGGCCCGTCCCTGCCACCGTGCCCAGCGGGCGGGTGACCGCCGTCCGCACCGCCGACGCGCTCGCCCTCCCCGGCGTGCACACCGTGCTCACCCACGACAACGCGCCCCGCCTGCACACCCCCGACGATCCGACGCTCGCGGTGCTCCAGGACGACCGGGTCCCGCACCGGGGCTGGTACGTCGCGCTGGTGGTGGCCGACAGCCTCGAAGCGGCCAGGGCGGGAGCCGACGCGGTGGTCACCGAGTACGAGGTCGAACCCCACGACGTCGTCCTCACCGACGACCACCCCGGGCTGTACACCCCGGAGACGGCCAACGGCGGTTTCCCCGCTGTCCGGGAACGCGGCGACTTCACGCGGGCCTGGGAGGACGCGGAGAACCGGATCGACACGACGTACCGGATCGGCCCCCTGCACAACCACCCGATGGAGCCGCACGCCACCACCGCCCGATGGGCGGACGGCCGGCTGACCGTCCACGACTCCAGCCAGGGTTCCAGCACGGTCCGCGACACGCTGGCCGCCGTCTTCGGCATCGACACCGGCCGGGTGACCGCGATCTCCGAGCACGTCGGCGGCGGCTTCGGGTCGAAGGGCACGCCGCGCCCCCAGGTGGTGCTCGCCGCCATGGCCGCCCTGCACACCGGCAGCCCCGTGAAGCTCGCCCTGCCGAGGAAGCAGCTGCCCGCCGTCGTCGGCCACCGCGCGCCCACGGTGCACCGCGTCCGGATCGGCGCCGACGACGACGGGGTGATCTCCGCCCTCTGCCACGAGGTCGTCACCCACACCTCCACGGTCAAGGAGTTCGTGGAGCAGGCCGCCGTACCGGCGCGGATCATGTACGCCTCACCGCACAGCCGGACCGCGCACCGGGTGGCCGCCCTCGACGTCCCGAGCCCGTCCTGGATGCGCGCCCCCGGTGAGGCGCCCGGGATGTACGCCCTGGAGTCCGCGATGGACGAACTGGCCTGCGCGCTCGGCATCGACCCCGTCGAGCTGCGGGTACGCAACGAACCCGCCACCGAGCCCGACTCGGGGAAACCGTTCAGCAGCCGCAACCTCGTCGCCTGCCTGCGCGAGGGCGCCGAGCGCTTCGGCTGGCACCACCGCGACCGCCGCCCCGCCTCCCGCCAGGAGGGACGCTGGCTGCTCGGTACGGGCGTGGCCTCGGCGACGTACCCCGTCCTCGTCGGGCCCTCCTCGGCCTCCGCGCACGCCGCAGCCGACGGGAGCTTCCTCGTCGAGGTGAACGCCACGGACATCGGCACCGGCGCCCGTACCGTCCTCGCGCAGATCGCGGCCTCGGCGCTCTCCACCGGCGCCGACCGGGTCCGGGTCGCCCTCGGTGACAGCGACCTGCCCACCGCGCCGCTCGCCGGCGGCTCCTCCGGCACCGCCTCCTGGGGGTGGGCGGTGCACAAGGCCGCGACAGCCCTCGCCGCCCGGCTCGCCGCGCACTCCGGGCCGCTGCCCGCCGAGGGCATCACGGAGCGCGCCGACACCGGCGAGGAGACCGGCACCGAGTCCCCGTACTCCCGGCACGCCTTCGGCGCGCACTTCGCCGAGACCGCCGTCGACTCGCTCACCGGCGAGATCCGGGTACGCAGGCTGCTCGGCGTCTACGCCGCCGGACGCATCCTCAACGCCCGCACCGCACGCTCCCAGTTCATCGGCGGCATGGTCATGGGCATCGGGATGGCGCTGACCGAGGGCAGCACCCTGGACCCGGTGTACGGCGACTTCACCGAGAGCGACCTCGCCGCCTACCACGTACCGGCCTGCGCCGACGTCCCGGCCGTCGAGGCGCACTGGATCGACGAGGACGACCCCCACCTCAACCCGATGGGCAGTAAGGGGATCGGCGAGATCGGCATCGTCGGCACCGCCGCCGCCATCGGCAACGCGGTGCGCCACGCCACCGGGGCGCGGCTGACCGAACTCCCGCTCACCCCGGACAAGGTCCTGCCGTACCTGCCATAGGCGGTGCCCGCGATGCTCCGTACCCCGTAGGAGTCCCTTCCACCAGCGGCGACGGTCCAACTGTTGCGCACCCGGCCCAGCGGCGTCACCCTGAGGAGTGACGCAGAAGTGATGGCCGCTCACGCTTCGTGCTCAGGGGCCGTCGGTTCACGACGGACACGCACGTGGGCCTCGCGGTGAGGAGCCCCGACGATGACCGTTCCACTCGACCGGCACTATCTGGTCGAACTGCAGGTGTCGGCAGAGCGCGTTTCCCAGTTGCGGCGCATCGTCGCGGCGCACCTGCGCCACTGGAGTCTCGAACTGCACGTCCGCCCGGTCTGCCGGGCGCTGGAGGAACTGCTGACCAACGTCCACCGGCACGTCGGCGGCGACACCCCGTGCGTCGTCGAACTCCGCTGGACCGGCCGCCGTCTGACGGTGGCCGTGGCCGACGACGGCGCGGGGATGCCGAGGCTGCTCGCCTCCGGCGGCGGACTGAGCCGGGTCATGGCGCTCAGCGACAGCTGGGGCACCTGCCGCACCGATGACGGCAAAGTCGTCTGGTTCACCCGGTACGCCGAGGTGCCGCGCCCGACCGGCCTGCTGCCGCGTACACCGCCGGACACCGCTCCCGAGTCCCGGCCGCTGCCCGCCTCGGCCCTCGCCTGACCGTTCCTGCCACCCTGCCCGGCCGGTCCGGATCGCGCGCCCTCGGCACGCATGATCCGCGACGGCCGGGTAGGCGCTGCGACGGGGCCCGCGTTGCGCCGCACGCGAAGGCGCGGGACGGTCGAAGAACCCAGGCAAGGAGGCCACAGCCATGCCCATCGCGACGGTCAACCCCGCGAACGGCGAAACGCTCACGACGTACGAAGCGATCGGCGAGGCGGAGATCGAACGGCGGATCGCCACCGCGTACGACACCTTTCGCACCTACCGCACCACGGGCTTCGCCGAGCGGGCCGCCCTGCTGGAGAAGGCCGCGGACCTCCTGGACGCCGACCGCGACGCCATCGCCCGCACCATGACCCTCGAAATGGGCAAACCCCTGGCCGCCGCACGCGCCGAGGCCGCCAAATGCGCCAAGGCCATGCGCTGGTACGCGGCCCACGCCGAACGGCTGCTGGCCGACGAGCACCCCGCGGACGACGACGTCGAGGACTCCGGGGCCGTCCGCGCCCGGGTCCACTACCGGCCGCTCGGCGTGGTCCTCGCCGTGATGCCGTGGAACTTCCCGCTCTGGCAGGTGGTCCGTTTCGCGGCACCCGCGCTGATGGCGGGCAACACCGGGCTCCTCAAGCACGCCTCGAACGTCCCGCGGACCGCCCTCTACCTGGGCGACCTGTTCCGCCGGGCCGGCTTCCCCGCCGGGGCCTTCCAGGCCCTCCTGGTCGGCTCGGGTGCCATCGAGGCGATCCTGCGCGACGACCGGATCGCCGCGGCAACCCTCACCGGCAGCGAGCCCGCCGGCCGCGCCGTCGCCGCGACCGCCGGGGACACGGTGAAGAAGACCGTCCTCGAACTCGGCGGCAGCGACCCCTACCTCGTGCTGCCCTCCGCCGACGTCGAACGGGCGGCCAACACCGCCGTCACCGCCCGGGTCCAGAACAACGGCCAGTCCTGCATCGCCGCCAAACGCTTCATCGTCCACACCGACGTGTACGACGCCTTCGCCGAACGCTTCACCGCCGCCATGGACGCCCTCACGGTCGGCGACCCGCTCCAGGAATCCACCGACGTCGGCCCGCTCTCCACCGAACAGGGCCGCGCCGACCTGGAGGAACTCGTCGACGACGCCCTCGGCAAGGGGGCACGGGCCCTCTGCGGCGGGGGACGGCCCAAGGGGCTCGGCGGAGGACTGGAACACGGCTGGTTCTACCGACCCACCGTCCTTGCGGGGATCACCCCGCAGATGCGGATCCACCGCGAAGAGACCTTCGGCCCGGTGGCGACCCTCTACCGGGTCTCCGGGCTCGACGAGGCCCTGGAGATCGCCAACGACACCCCCTTCGGGCTGAGTTCCAACGTCTGGACCCGCGACCCGGACGACATGGAGGCGTGCGTCCGCGACCTGGAGGCCGGCGGCGTCTTCTTCAACGGCATGACCGCCTCCCACCCCGCGCTGCCCTTCGGCGGGGTGAAGCGCTCCGGCTACGGCCGGGAGCTCGCCGGCCACGGCATCCGGGAGTTCTGCAACGCGACCACCGTCTGGTACGGCCCCACGGAGGACGGTGGGGCATGACCGGGCCCCCGCACCCCCGGCAGCTGCCGTCCGGCCGCCGCACCCGGGCCAAAACCGCGTCCACCCCCGCCGTGCCCACACACGCCGCTTCCGTCGGCGCCGCGGCCACCCGCACTGTGCCCGCTTCCGCCGTGTCCACCCTCCAGGAGGAGACCCCCTCGTGACCAGCACCGCCGGGCAGCCGGCCCCCTCGACCACCGCGCTCGACGACGACGAGCTCGCCGCCCTCGACGCCCACTGGCGGGCCGCCAACTACCTCGCGGCGGGCCAGATCTACCTCATGGCGAACCCGCTGCTGGAGCAGCCCCTCGCCCGCGAGCACATCAAGCCGAGGCTGCTGGGCCACTGGGGCACCTCACCCGGGCTCAACCTCGTCCACACCCACCTCAACCGGGTGATCAAGGCGCGGAGCCGGCCGACGCTCTGCGTCTGGGGACCCGGACACGGCGGGCCCGCCGTACTCGCCAACTCCTGGCTGGAAGGCAGCTACTCGGAGACGTACCCCGACATCAGCCGGGACGCCGAAGGGATGGGAGCGCTGTTCAAGCAGTTCTCCTTCCCCGGCGGAGTGCCGAGCCACGTGGCACCCGAGACCCCCGGCTCCGTCCACGAGGGCGGCGAGCTGGGCTACGCCCTCGCCCACGCCTACGGCGCCGCCTTCGACCACCCCGACCTGCTCGTCGCCTGCGTCATCGGGGACGGGGAGGCCGAGACCGGACCGCTCGCTGCCTCCTGGCACTCCAACAAGTTCCTCGACCCGGTGCACGACGGGGCCGTGCTGCCGATCCTCCACCTCAACGGATACAAGATCGCCAATCCGGCGGTGCTGGCCCGCCTCCCCGAGGACGAACTCGACCGGCTGCTGCGCGGATACGGCCACGACCCCCTCCACGTCGGCGGCGACGATCCCGCGGAGGTCCACCGCGCCCTGGCCGCCGCGCTGGACACCGCGCTGGACCGGATCGGCGAGCACCAGCGCGCCGCCCGGGGCGGCCGGTCCACCGGGCGCCCCCGGTGGCCGATGATCGTCCTGCGTACGCCCAAGGGCTGGACCGGGCCCGAAGAGGTCGACGGGCTGCCCGTCGAAGGAACCTGGCGCGCCCACCAGGTCCCGCTCGCCGGAGTACGCGACAACCGTGACCACCTGCGGCAACTGGAAGCGTGGCTGCGTTCGTACCGGCCCGAGGAACTGTTCGACGACGCCGGCCGCCCCACCGCGCAGGTGCTCTCCGTGATCCCCGAGGGCGACCTCCGGCTGGGCGCGACCCCGTACGCCAACGGCGGACTGCTCCTGCGCGATCTGCCGGTGCCCCCGCTGGACGACCACGCCGTCACCGTCGACAAGCCCGGCGCGGCGTCCCACGAACCCACCCGGGTGCTCGGCCGACTCCTCGAAGGCGTCATGGCCGCGACCGCCGGGCGCCGGGACTTCCGGCTCGTCGGCCCGGACGAGACCGCGTCCAACCGGCTCGACGCCGTCTACGGCGCGAGCGGCAAGGCGTGGCAGGAGAAGATCCTGCCGACCGACGAGAACCTCGCCCGCGACGGCCGGGTGATGGAGATCCTCTCCGAACACCTCTGCCAGGGCTGGCTGGAGGGCTATGTGCTCACCGGGCGCCACGGGCTCTTCTCCAGTTACGAGGCGTTCGCCCACATCGTGGACTCGATGGTCAACCAGCACATCAAGTGGCTGCGCACCTCGCGCCGGCTGCCCTGGCGCCGCCCCATCGCCTCGCTGAACTACCTGCTCAGCTCGCACGTCTGGCGCCAGGACCACAACGGCTTCTCGCACCAGGACCCCGGATTCGTCGACCACATCCTCAACAAGAGCCCCGAGGTCGTCCGCGTCTACCTGCCGCCGGACACCAACACCCTGCTCTCCACCGCCGACCACGTGCTGCGCAGCCGCGACTACGTCAACGTGATCGTCTCCGGGAAGCAGCCGACCTTCGACTGGCTGACGATGGACCAGGCACGCGCCCACTGCGCCCGGGGCGCCGGGGTGTGGGAGTGGGCGGGTACGGAGGACGGCAGCCGCGAACCCGACGTGGTGCTCGCCTGCGCGGGAGACGTCCCCACCCTGGAGACGCTGGCCGCCGCCGACCTCCTCCGGCGCCATCTGCCCGACCTCGCCGTACGCGTGGTGAACGTCGTGGACATGACCCGGCTGCTGCCGCACGGCGAACACCCGCACGGCATGCCCGACTCCGAGTACGACGCCCTCTTCACCCGCGACAAGCCGGTCATCTTCGCCTACCACGGCTATCCGTGGCTGATCCACCGCCTCGCCTACCGCCGGGCCGGTCACGCCAACCTCCACGTACGCGGCTACAAGGAGGAGGGCACGACCACCACCCCGTTCGACATGGTGGTCCGCAACGACCTCGACCGGTACCGGCTCGTCATGGACGTGGTCGACCGGGTGCCCGGACTGGGCGTCCGCACCGTCGCGGTCCGCCAGGCGATGGCCGACGCACGGACCCGCCACCACGCCTACATCCGCGCGTTCGGCGAGGACATGCCGGAGGTGGCCGACTGGACCTGGACCGGCTGAGCCGACGGCTTCCTCCGGGGCCGCCCCGCGCCGGGGCGGTCCCGGCCGGTCCCCGCACGCTCCTCGCGGTGAGCGATCATGGTCGGGTCGAACGCCTGCCCGAGGAGAGCCGAACCGATGACACTGCGCTGCGCCGTACTCGACGACTTCCAGTCCGTCGCGACCACCGCCGCCGACTGGTCCCCCCTGGCGGGCCGGGTGGACGTGGTCTCCTTCCCCGAGCACTTCGCCACCGAGGACGAGACCGCCGACGCGCTCGCGTCCTTCGACATCGTGGTGACCCTGCGCGAGCGGGTCCCCTTCCCCGCCACCCTGCTCGACCGGCTGCCGCGCCTGCGCCTCCTCGTCGCCTCCGGCATGCGCAACTCCGTCATCGACTACGGGGCCGCCGCGCGCACCGGGGTCACCGTGTGCGGGACCGCCAGCGCCGGCACCCCGCCGGTGGAGCTCACCTGGGCCCTGCTGCTGGGCCTCGCCCGCGGCATCGTCCCCGAGGCCACCGCGCTGCGCACCGGGGGACCCTGGCAGTCGACGGTCGGCGCCGACCTGCACGGGCGGCGCCTCGGCCTGCTCGGGCTCGGCCGGATCGGCAGCCGGGTCGCCGCGGTCGGCCTCGCCTTCGGCATGGACGTGGTCGCCTGGAGCCCGAACCTCACCGCCGAGCGGACCGCCGAGGTGGGCACCGGGCTCGCGGCCTCCAAGGAAGAGCTCCTCGCCACCAGCGACTTCGTCTCCGTCCACCTGGCGCTCGGCGACCGCAGCCGGGGTCTGATCGGCGCCCCGGAGCTGGCGCTGATGGGCCCGGACGCCTACCTCGTCAACACGTCGCGGGCCGCCATCGTCGACCAGGACGCCCTGCTCTCGGCGCTCCGCGCCGGGACCATCGCGGGCGCGGCCGTCGACGTCTTCGACATCGAGCCCCTGCCCGCGGACCACCCGATGCGCACCGCCCCGCGCCTGCTGGCCACCCCGCACCTGGGGTACGTGTCCCGCGCCAACTACGCGGCCTACTACGGCGACGCGGTCGAGGACATCGAGGCGTACCTCGCCGGATCGCCGGTCCGGCTCCTGGGGGCGTGAACCGGACCGGGCGGTCCTGGGCGGCGCCGCTCAGGAGCGTGGCCGGCGCCGCCCACCAGGGCGGGCGGCGTTGCCCGTGAGCTGGGACGGCACCGCTCAGTAGCGCAAGGCCGCCGCGATCCGGTGGTGCTCGTTCAACGTGTCGTCCGGGAGGAACACGACCTCGGCGCCGCTGTCGAGGGCCGTTTCGACGAGTTCGTCCACCACGTCCTCGCGGACCGTCGCGTCGCCCGGTGCCACCTCCTCGTCGCCCACCGGCACGAGGTGACCCTCGGCCGTGCGCGCCGTCTCCTGGAAGTGCTCCTCCACCACCACCAGCCCGGCGCGTCCCTCCCGCACGGCGGTCCACACCTCGTCGAGCCCGCCCGCGAAGGTCTTGGCGCCGCGTGCGCCGTCGAGCCGGGAGCGTACGTCGGCGGCGCGGCGCTCCGCGTGTTCGGCCATCGCCGCACCGAGCTCCGCCAGCAGCGCCGCCGGCGTGATGTCGGCGGGGGCTCCCTTGGCGACCCGGCCGACCGCCGCGTGGGCGCCCTCGCCGGCGTCGTCCAGCAGGGCGAGCGCGGGCGGCAGGCCGACCAGGTACAGGGGGCGCGGGTCCGCGGCGAGTACCGCGCGCAGCTTCTCGTCGACCGTGCGGAGGAACTGGCGGGTCTCCTCGTCGGTGTACGTGCTCGGGGTGTCCCCGATCCGTTCCATCCGCTGCGGGTTCGGCGCCTCGCTCGGCGCGGTCAGCGGAAACCCGCCCTTCTCCTCCAGATGGACGGAGTCCGCGGTGCCGCCCCACAGGGCCGCGTGGTCGGCGGCGACGGTCAGCGCCCAGTACGGCTGGGACTGCGCCTTGGCCGCCACCAGGTTGCGGGTCAGGTACGTGTCGCTCAGCACCACCCGCTCGGGAGCGGTACGCGGCAACTGCCAGATCTGGTACTCCTCCGTGCTCACCAGGAGCACCAGCGACTCCAGGGCCCTGCGCGCGTCCACCTCGGCCACCGCGCGGTCCAGCTGCGCCCGCAGCGCGGCGGCGGTCTCCCGGGACACCCTCGGGTCCGCCTCCAGCCGGCTCGTGGCCTCGGCGACCAGATTGCGCAGCCGTACGGCGTCCTGGGCGTTGTCCGGGGCGCGGCGGTGGGTCGGCATCGTCAGGGACAGAACCGGATAGGGGCGGGTCGTCCGCAGTTCCTTGAGCACTCCGGTGGTCAGGGCGTCCGTGTCCATCGTTCCCTCCCAGGGGGTTCGATTCCGGTGGGGGCCCTGCGCGGTGTCCCGCGGGGCCCGGGCCCTTCCCCGTACCAGCGACGGATGGCCCGACGAGTCAATTCATACCTTTTGATCCTAATATGAGCCAATTGGTCGGTGTCGTGTTCGGAGGCCGGGGAGGTAGTCGCATGCCCACCGATGCCGTGTGGAGGTCCGGGGCCGCGGAGGCGGGCGGCGCCGGGGTCCGGTCCGGAGCGACTTGCGGGGACCGGTGAGCGCCGCCGGTGCGCAGCCGCGGGGAGTGCCCCTTCCCCCCGGCGTCTCGTCTTCCTCGGACGCGCCGATCCCCTCGGGCGGGCCGTCTCCCCCGGACGCGCCGTTTCCCTCCGACGGTGCCGGGGAGGGCGCGGCCGGGGCGGTTACCGCCGCACTCGGCGAGTTGCGTGCCCGGTTCGCCGGGGTCCGCAACGGCGAAGTGGCGTCCTACATCCCCGAGTTGACCCGGGCCGACCCGGACGCCTTCGGTCTCGCGCTGGTCAGCATGGACGGGCACCTCTACAGCGCGGGCGAGGCGCGCACACCGTTCACCGTGCAGTCCGTCTCCAAACCGTTCGTCTACGCCCTGGCGCTGGCCGAACTGGGGCTGGACGAGGTGTCCGCCTGGGTCAGCGCGGAGCCCAGCGGGGAGGCGTTCAACGCCATCAGCCTGGAGCACGGAACCGGCCGGCCCGCCAACGCCATGGTCAACGCGGGCGCCCTGGTCGCCTCTTCGCTGGTCCCCGACACCCCGGACCGTCCGCGGTTCGAACGCATCCTGGCGTTTTTGGGCCGGTTCGCGGGACGGGAACTGGACGTGGACGAAGCGGTGTACCGCTCCGAGTCCGAGACGGGCGACCGCAATCGGGCGCTCGCCTATCTCATCCGCAGCGCGGGCCGGCTCCCCGTCGACCCCGTCACCGCCACCGAGACGTACTTCCGCCAGTGCGCGGTGCGGGTGAGGGCCGTGGACCTCGCGGTCATGGCGGCCACCCTGGCCCACGGCGGCGTCAACCCCGTGACCGGCGAACGGGTGGTGACCGACGAGGTCGCGGCCCGGGTGCTGGCCGTCATGGCGACCTGCGGGATGTACGACGCGTCGGGGGAGTGGCTGCTACGGGTGGGGCTGCCGGCCAAGAGCGGGGTGTCGGGCGGCCTGATCGCCGCCGGTCCCGCCCGGTTCGGGCTCGCCTCCTACAGCCCGCCGCTCGACGCCGCCGGAACCTCCGTGCGCGGGCGGTCCGCCTTCGCCGCCCTCTCGGAACGCCTCGGCCTCCACCTGATGCTCAACCCCGCCCTGCCCGGCTCCACCGTCACGCTCGTCACCACGGGGGAGGAGCCCCCGCCCGGCAGCGGTCCGGAGGGGCGAGGGCGCGTCGCCGTCGTGGCCGCGCAGGGGGCGCTGGACTTCACCGCCGCCGAACGTGTGCTCCACGGACTCGACGAGGCCGGCTCCGGAGGTGCCCCGTCCGTGGTGCTGGACCTGCGGCAGGTGAACGGGATCGAGCCGGTGGCGTACGCGATGCTCCGCCAGGGGCTGGCCCGGCTGGAGCGGGCCGGTCACCACGTGGCCCTCGCCGACCCGGCCGGCCGGCTGGGCGCCCCGCCGCCCGGCGGCGAAGGCGCCCCGGCCGGTGGTGACGCCCCGCCGGACGGCGACCCGCCGCTCGTCGACCACCCGCTCGTGGACCCGCCGAGCTTCCCCTCGCGCGCCGAGGCCGTCGCGCGGTGCGCGAGGGAGGGCGACGGACGGCGGCCCTGACCGGCGTCCGCCCTGACCGGCGTCCGCCCAGAACGGTGTCGGCTCTGAAGGGCAACGGCCTGCCGTCCGGACGCGCCCGGGAACTACCAGATCGACTCGACCCACTCCGGGTGGTCGATGAAGGGGTTCCGGTTGTGCTGGTACTGCGTGTAGATGACCTCGTTGCGGTTCTTCTCGAAGGCGCTGGGCGGGTCCTCCTGGCTCCACGCCTTCAGTACGGAGAGCTTGCCGATGTACGGCGCCGAGCCGTTGTTCACCTTCTCGTTGGGCTCCAGGTCGGCCCACGCGTCGTCGCCCTCGTAGCGCACCGCCATGTAGAGGATCATCCGCGCGACGTCGCCCTTGTCCGCGTCGCGCGGTTCGAAGGAGTCGGCGTCGGTGTAGTTGCCCGGAGCGCCCGACACCTGGCTGCCGCCGTTGTCGAAGTCCTTGTTGTCCCGGATGGAATTGACCTGGACGTCGGCCGGCCGCAGATGGTGCAGATCGGTGCCCGGACCGGTCGCCGTACCGAAGTCGCCGTGCGACTTGGCCCAGACGTGTTCGCGGTTCCACTGGCCGACGTTGCCGCCGTTGTCGCCCTCGGGCCGGGACTCCCCGGTGTACAGCAGGATGACGTTGCCGGGGTTGGCCGGGTCCTCGTCGGTGTCCTTGAGCGCCTCCCAGACCTGGCTGTACGAGACCTTGGTCTGGCTGCTGATGATCGTGTGCAGGGCCGCCTTGAGGGCGGTGCCGGACTTGCCGAGGGCGTTCGCGTAGTAGGTGTCGTCCAGGGTGGCGGACGCGGCGGCCGGGGCGGCGGGCGCCGGGGCGTCCTTGCCCGGAGTGGCCGCGGCGGTGCCGGTGAGAACGGTGACGGCGGCGAGGGCGGCCACGAGTGGACGCGCGTAGATTCTTGGGCGACGGGACATGTGGGGTGTCCTCTCCGGGACGCGAGAAGGCTGCGGCCACCCTCTGATTCGTGGGGGATGGAGGGGGTGTGGCGGCCAAATGAAGGGCGATCTGCCCGGCAGCCTTCCATACGCGCCGTACTTCATGCATGAACGGAAAGTGATGGCCATGTGCAGGTCAAGTGGGGATCGGTCCCGCCGGTCACTCCCGCACCGACCGTCCCGCCGGACACCGCCTTCCGGGCCTCGGATGCGCGTGCCGCGTCGCGGCGCGAGAATTGCCGAAAGGACGAGGAGGCGGCATGAGCCAAGATCCCGAATCCATATACCTCACGCGTGACGCACGGGCGGTCGCGCCGGAAGAGGTCACGCCGGACCGGCTGCTCCACACCGGAGCGAGCGACCGCCCCAGTGCCGAGGACCTGGTCCTCGCCTCGGGCCGGGACGTGACGCCGGAGAACCTGGAATGGGCCCGGCGCAAAATCGCCGAGGAAGGGCGTTCGGCCATCGACAAGCGACTCCCCTGAGACCGCCGGGACCTGGAGCGGGTGTGCGCGTCACGGCGGGTGCTCCCGCCCGGGTTAGCCTGAACGCACAATGAACTGTTTGACGACGTCACAGGGCCGCGTCGACCTGGCCCGTTTCCCCGAGCACCCGCGCGACCCCCTCCGCGCCTGGGACGCGGCCGACGAGTACCTCCTGTCCAGGCTGGAGGGACCGGCGGAGCCCGGTGCCGCCGGACCCGCCGGGCCGGTGGACCTCACCGGCACCGTCGTGGTGGTGGGCGACCGCTGGGGAGCCCTCTCCACCGTGCTGGCCGGGCACCGGCCCGTACAGATCTCCGACTCCTACCTGGCGCAGTGCGCCACCCGCGCGAACCTCGCCCGCAACGGCGTCGACCCCGAAGCGGTGCGCCTGCTGTCGTCGCGCGACACCCCGCCGGACCGGATCGACGTCCTGCTCGTACGCGTACCCAAGAGCCTGGCGTTCCTGGAGGACCAGCTCCACCGCCTCGCGCCCTCCCTCCACGAGGGCACCGTGGTCATCGGCGCGGGCATGGTCAAGGAGATCCACACCTCCACGCTCAAGCTCTTCGAGCGCATCGTCGGCCCGACCCGCACCTCGCTCGCGGTCCGCAAGGCCCGGCTGATCTTCTCGACCCCCGACCCGGCCCCGGCCCGTACGCCCAGCCCTTGGCCGCTGCGGTACGACCTCCCCGCCGACATCGGCACCGCCGCCGGCCGCACGGTCGTCAACCACGCCGGAATCTTCTGTGCCGAACGCCTCGACATCGGCACCCGCTTCTTCCTGAAGCACCTGCCCACGCGCACCGGCCCCGACCGGGTCGTCGACCTCGGCTGCGGCAACGGAGTCGTCGGCCTCGCGGCGGCCCTCGCCAACCCGGACGCCTCCGTCACCTTCACCGACGAGTCGTACCAGGCCGTCGCCTCCGCCGAGGAGACCTTCCGGGCCGGTACGGAACCGGGCCGCGAGGCGTCGTTCGTCGTCGGGGACACCCTGACGGACGCCGAGCCCGGCAGCGCGGACCTCGTCCTCACCAACCCGCCGTTCCACTCCCACCTGGCCACCACCGACGCCACCGCCCGGAACATGTTCCACGGCGCGCGCACCGCGCTGCGCCAGGGCGGCGAGCTGTGGGTCGTCGGCAACCGGCACCTCGGGTACCACACGCAGCTGCGCCGGATCTTCGGCAACTGCACCACCGTCGCGGGCGACCCGAAGTTCGTGGTCCTGCGCGCCGTGAAGCGCTGACCCCCGGCCCGTGTCCGGCCTCGCCCGCCGCCCGACGGGCAGGGCCGGAGCACCGGAGCCGGTTCACGCGGGCGGCCGGACCAGCCCCGTGCGGTAGGCCAGAGCGACGAGCTGCGCCCGGTCGCGGGAGTCCGTCTTCGCGAGCGTGCGGTGCACATGGGTGCGCACGGTCAGCGGGCTCAGGAAGAGACGTTCGGCGATCTCCTGGTTGGAGAGCCCCTCGGCGACCAGCACCGCCACCTCCCGCTCCCGGGGAGTGAGCCCGGCCAGCGCGTCCGCGTCGGCGGGCGGCGAGGGCGGCGGTGTACCGACGAACGAGGCGATCAGCGAGCGGGTCGCCATCGGTGACAGAAGTGCCTCTCCCGCGGCCACGGTCCTGATCGCGTCGAGCAGGGTGTCGGGGTCCGCGTCCTTCCCGAGGAACCCGCTCGCCCCGGCGCGCAGCGCCCGGGCCACGTACTCGTCGGTCTCGAACGTGGTCAGGATCAGGACCCGGGTCGGGGCCAGATCCGGGTCGGAGCAGATGGTTTCGGTGGCCGCCAGGCCGTCGGTTCCCGGCATACGGATGTCCATCAGGACCACGTCGGGGCGGTGGGCGCGCACCGCGGCGACCGCCGCCGCGCCGTCCGACGCCTCGGCGACCACCACGAGGTCGTCGGTGGATTCGATGAGCATGCGGAACGTCGCGCGCAGCAGGCCCTGGTCGTCCGCCAGCAGTACGGTGCAGGTCACGTGGTGGGTTCCTGTTCGGGAGAAGGGCCGTTCGTGTTCAGCTCGCCCGGCAGCAGGGGGAGTTCCGCCACCACGGAGAAGCCGGTCCCCCGGCGTCCCGCGGTCAGGGTGCCGCCGACGAGCTGGGCGCGCTCGTGCATGCCGAGCAGTCCGAACCCCGAGGGTGCCCCGGGTGGTGCCTCCGGGCCCGTCACCGCATGGGATCCGGCGGGGCCGTCGTCGGTGACGGTCACCACGACGCGGTCGCGGTCGTAGCGCAAGGTCACGGCAGCCGCGTCGGTGCGCGCGTGTTTGGCCGCGTTCGTCAGCGCTTCCTGGACGATCCGGTACGCGGTGAGGCCGACCCCGGACGAGACGGGGAGCGGCTGCCCCTCGTCGCGCAGGGTCACCCGGAGCCCCGTCGCGGCGAACGACTCCGCGAGAGCGGGCAGATCCGCCAGACCCGGGGCCGGTTCGAGGGGGGAGTCGGTGTCACCGGCCTCCCTGAGCACCGCCACCGTCGCCTTGAGCTCGCGCAGCGCGGCCGACGTGGTGCCCGCGAGATCGTCGAGAACGCGGGTGACCCGCGGGTCCGGGCCCAGGCGGGCGAGATAGGCGGCGGTGCCCGCCTGGGCGTTCGCCAGGGTCATGTGGTGGGCGACGACGTCGTGCAGGTCGCGGGCGATGCGGATGCGTTCCTCGTCCACCCGGTGCCTGGCCTCCTCCTCGCGGGTCCGTTCGGCGAACACGGCTCGCGCCTCCACCGCTTCGAGATACGCCCGGCGCAACTGGACGGCGCCGCCCATGTAGGGCATCAGCAGCAGCCAGGCGACCGGGTTGACGGTCTGGAGCACGAAGGAGTAGTTCGCGGTGTCCTCCAGCAGGGACACGGCGACCAGCAGCAGGGCGACTCCGGCCGCCCACCGGAAGGCCTCGTGCCGGTCCTGGTCCCGTGCGAACCAGTACAGCGACACCATCAGCTGGCCGAGGACCAGAGGTGTCAGCAGGAACCCGAGGGACGTGGCCACGGCCGCGCACACGGCGGTGACCACGACGGTGCCGCGCGGGTGCCCGCGGTGGAACAGCAGGGCCGCGCTCCCCACGGCGCCGAGCACCGCGCCCCAGATCCACTGGCTGCCGTCGTCCGGATGCGTGCTGGTGGCGACACCGGCGGTGACCGTCACCGCGAACAGGACGAGGGCGAGGACGCCATCGGCGACCAGAGTGCGCCGCCGTACGAACTCCTCCCAGCGTGTGACGAGGGGCCGAGCCTTCATCAGCGGCCTCCTTCGGGCTGTCCGTCCCATGATGATCTCCCTCGAACAGGGTCGCGAGCGGGCTGCCCGTGTCGCGAGGACACGGGAGCCCCGAACCCGGTACGTACCTTCCGGCCGCCTCAGACGCCCGCGGGTTCCCGCTCCGGGTCGGCTCCCGTGTCCTCGGCCGGTGCGGCGGCTCCGGCGAGCTTCTCGCCCTCCACGTCGACCTTCGGCAGAATCCTGGCCAGCGGCTTCGGCAGCCACCAGGCCCAGCGTCCGAGGAGCGCGAGGACCGCGGGCACGAAGGCCATCCGGACCACGAGGGCGTCGAAGAGTACGGCGATCGCCAGGCCGAACCCGATCGTCTTGACCATCGACTCGTCGGCGGTCACGAACCCCGCGAAGACCGACATCATGATCAGCGCGGCGGCCACGACCACTCGTCCGCTGGCGCGGAATCCGCTGACCACGGCCTGCTTCGGGCTCTCCCCGTGCACGTAGGACTCGCGGATACGGGAGACGAGGAAGACCTCGTAGTCCATCGCGAGGCCGAAGACGATACCCACCAGGAAGATCGGCATCATGCTCATGATCGGTCCGGCCTGTTCCACACCGAGCAGATCCGCGGCCCAGCCCCACTGGAAGACGGCCACCACGGCGCCCAGCGCCGCCAGCACCGACAGGAGGAAGCCGAGGGTGGCCTTCAGGGGGACGAGCACCGAGCGGAAGACCATCATCAGCAGCAGCAGGGCGAGGCCGACGATGAGGATCAGATAGGGAACGAGGGCGTCCTGGATCTTCTGGGCGACGTCGATGTTGAGCGCGGTCGTCCCGGTCACCTCGAAGGTGGCTCCGGTGCCGTCCTCGATGGCACCCCGGTCGCCGCGGATGGAGTCGACGAGCTCGACGGTGGCCTTGTCGGTGGGGCTGGTGGACGGCACCGCCGACAGGACGGCGGTGTCACCGGCCGCGTTGAAGCGGGGTTCGGACACCGATTCCACGCCGCGGGTCCCGGCCAGGCGGTCGTGGATGTCCGCCACGGCGTCCTGCGGACCGGACGCGCCCTGGGCGTCCACGACGATGGTGAGCGGACCGTTGAAGCCCGGGCCGAAGCCCTCCGCCAGCGCGTCGTACGCCCGGCGCTCGGTGGTGGCCACGGACTTCGACTCGGCACCCGGCATGCCCAGCTGCAGATCCAGCACGGGCAGGGCGACGACGCCCAGGCCGATCACCGAAGCGATCAGGACCGGCAGCGGACGACGGGTGACGAAACGGGCCCAACGGCTGCCACCGTTCTCCACCGGCTTCGCGTGGACGCCCTCGGCGGATGCGGCGGCTACGGCTCCGTCGGCCGCCCGTGCGGCGGCGCGCCGACGGGCTCGGCGCCCCTCACCCGGAGCAGCGGTGCGCAGTGCCGCCTTCCGGGCCTGCCGCGCGACCGTGCGCAGCCGTCGCGGCAGCACGGTGTTCGGCCAGAGTCCGAGCAGAGCGGGGACCAGGGTGAGCGCGATCAGGATGCCGACGGCGACCGCTCCGGCCGCGGCGAAGCCCATGGTGGTCAGGGTCGGAATGCCGACGACGAACAGGCCCGCGAGGGCGATGATCACGGTGAGTCCGGCGAAGACGACCGCGGAGCCGGCGGTTCCGACCGCCATACCGGTGGCTTCCCGGGCGCCGCGGCCCTTGCCGCGCTCCTCGCGGTAGCGGGAGACGACGAACAGCGCGTAGTCGATACCGACCGCGAGGCCGAGCATGGACGCCAGCGAGCTGGTCGACGAGGAGAGGCCGAAGGTGCTGGCCAGGGCGCCGATCGCCAGAACGGACACGCCGACGCCGACGACGGCGGTCAGCAGCGGCAGCCCGGCCGCCACCAGCGAACCGAACGTGATCAGCAGGACCACGGCGGCGACGAGAATGCCGATCCCTTCCGCGGCGCCGCCCGACTCCACCTGGCCTGCCAGCGCGTCGCCGCCCACCTCGACGGTCATCCCGCTCGCGCGGGCGTCGTCGATCGCCTCCTGGACGGGCGCCTTCTCCGCGTCGGTGAGATCGTTCGCGGTCTCCTTGAACGTCACCGTCGCGTAGGCGGTGGAGCCGTCCTCGCTGACCGCGCCCGCGGCGAACGGGCCCATGGCCGAGGCGACCGCCCCGGCACCGGCGGCTTCGGTCACCGTCTCGTCGATGACCTCCCGGTTCCCGGCGCTGGTGACGCGTTCCCCGTCCGGCGCGACGAAGACGATACGGGCGGTGGCCCCGTCCGAGGCAGCGCCGGGGAAGCGCTTCGCCATCAGGTCGTAGGCCTGCTGGGACTCGATTCCCGGCATGGTGGTGGCGGAGTCCTTGGCCTCCGGCGCGACGGCCGAACCGACGGCGGCGCCGACCAGGACCAGCCCCCACAGGGCTATCACGAGCAGTCGCCTGTGAAAGGCCCCGAGGCCAAGGCGGTAGAGGAAGCGAGCCACGGTTGCGGGCCTTCCGTTCGAAGAGACGCGGACTCCTCCACTCTCTCCGGGCAGCGGCCGGCGGGCGTCGTGCGCCTGCCGTCATCCGCCGTACTGCGCTGGTGGTACCCGCGGGCCCGGTGTCGTACGGATGGAGGGGCCCCGGTGCGGGATGCCGGGCCCCAGGAAGCGTCGTTGTCAGTGGTGGCGCGCATGATCGGCACGTCACCTTTCACGGATGTGGGGAAGTGCCATGCCGATCACGAACCAGCAGGTAGCGGGACACGCTTTCCTGCGGCAGATGTACGACGATTCGTACTTCCCCGACCGCTTGGTCGACCGGGGGAAGGCGATCCTGCTGAGGCTGTGCGAACGCGTCGAGACCGAGCGGCCCTCGGACTTGGAGAGCCTGTACGCACTCACCCGTGCGGCGACGGAGGAGTTCAACCTGCTGGACAGGGAGTTCGTGGCGGCCGGGAGCGAGATCGAGACGGTTGCGCGGGAGCAGATCTGTGAGGATTTCTTCTTCGTCGCGTCGGCACACGGGTTCACGGAAGCGGATGCGGAGGAGCTGACCGCGAGCCGGGACTGGTGAAGAGGACGCCGCCCTGCTCGCGGGCCCCGGCCGCGTGCTGACGGACGCGACACACCGCCAGGGCATGCCGGGGCCCGGCCCCGGAACCGTATGCCCGCAGAGAACCCACCAGCCCCACGGTCACGCGGAGCTGTCGGGCCGCCCGGCGGGTTCCTGGTCGTGCGGGTAGTCGCGGTGCTCGATGTAGGGCGCGGCGAGGAGCCGGAGCTGGTACTCGGCGTTCCGGCCGGCCGGCCCCGCGGTCCCCAGGAACGGCACCACGGTGTCCTCCAGCAGCGCGAGACGGACCTCGGCCGTGGCGGCGGTGAAGCGGGCGTGCTTGGCGGCGTCCTCGGGTTCGACACCGAAGCGATCGGGCTGCTTGGTCACCACATCGCCGGCGTACCGGGCCTTCTCAAGCTCCTCGGCGAAGCGGGCGCGGACGAAAACGGTCAGGGCGTCGGTCATGAGCTGTCTCCGGCCGCGTTCTCGACGCTGACCACGGTTGGTCCGCGCAGCGGCGGGATGTCGGTCGTCTCGCAGACGGCCCCGAGTCCGGCACGCGCCGCTCGGCGCTTCTTCCCGGTCGTGGCCATGCTCCGATGATGTCACGACCAGCCGCGTCCCCGGCGAGCGGCCACCGGGCGCATCCCGGGGCCGCCCCACCGCGGCGCAGCCCGGTCATACGAAGTCGCCGTCGTCGCCGAGGAGTCCGGCCGGCAGATCCCCCGAACGCCACGAGCCCGTGCCTCACCGCCCACGCCGCGGCCGGCGATCGCCGCCCCGCCGCATCGTGACGGCGACGGACCGACTCGGCCCCGGCCCGCACCGACTTCCGAGAAGGGCCGCCATACTGGAGCGGCCGGGGGAGGGCGCGGATGCATCGGAGCGACGGGGGCGACGGCGGACCATGGCGGAGACCAGGCTGATCCAGGGCCGGTACCAGCTGCTCGACCTGATCGGGCGCGGCGGCATGGGCGAGGTGTGGCGGGCCCGCGACGAGTCGTTGGGCCGCCAGGTCGCCGTCAAATGCCTCAAGCCCTCCGGCCCTCCCCACGACCGCTCCTTCGCCCGTGTCCTGCGGGAGCGCTTCCGCCGCGAAGCCCGGGTGGCCGCCGCCCTCCAGCACCGGGGCGTCACCGTCGTCCACGACTTCGGCGAACACGAGGGCGTCCTCTACCTGGTGATGGAGTTCCTCGAAGGGCGCAACCTCGGCCAGCTCCTGGAGGACAACGGGGGACGCGCTCTGCCCGTCGACGACGTGATCGACATCGCCGAACAGATGGCCGACGCCCTCGGCTACACCCACCGGCAGGGCATCGTGCACCGCGACCTCAAGCCCGCCAACATCATGCGGCTCACCGACGGCACGGTGAAGATCTGCGACTTCGGTATCGCGCGCCTCGCCCAGGACACCGCCTTCACCTCCAAGCTGACCGGTACCGGCATCTCCATGGGCACCCCGCACTACATGTCGCCCGAGCAGATCGGCGGAGTCGGCGTCGACCACCGCAGCGACCTCTACTCGTTGGGCTGCGTGCTCTACGAGATCGCCACCGGAGTACCGCCGTTCGACCTGGACGACGCCTGGGGCATCCTCGTCGCCCACCGCGACACGCCGCCCCGGCCCCTGCGCGCCCACCGTGCCGAACTCCCCGAGTTCTTCGAGCGGACCGTGCTCGACCTGCTCGCCAAATCCCCCGGAGAACGCCCGGAGGACGCCGGCTCGCTGCGGCGGCGGATCGCCCCCGCGCACACCGGGAACGTACGCGAGACCGGACCCGCCGGACACCCGTACCCCGCACCGGCTCCACGCCCCGAGCTCCCGGCCGCCCGCGCCGGGCTTCTCCCGCCCGCCCGCTCCGAGCGGCACCCGTCCGCCGGGTTCCTGCTGCCCCCGCCCGCCCTCCCCGCACCGCCCCGGGACGCCGGTCCGGACGCACTGCCCGACTGGACCCGTTCGATGACCACCGGCCGCCGGGCCACCGGCACTCAGCGCCGGGCCGCCGGACCGGGCGACCACGCCGCCGCCCTCACGGGCGCGTGGACGACCGGCCTTCCCGCCGCGACACCTCCGGCCGCACCCGGAGTTCCGGGCGCCGACGCGCTGCGCGCCCTGGCCGGTCGCCACGCGTCGGGCCTCGCCCTCGCGCGCCTGGGCCGCTGGGCGGAGGCGGAGGAGATCCACCGCGCGGTCGCGACCGAGCGCGCCCGGCTGCTCGGGGCCGCCCACCCGGAAGCGCTCGCCAGCCGGTACGAACGAGGCGTCTGCCTCAGCCGCGCCGGGTACGACACCGAGGCGCTGGCGGAGTTCGGCCACGTCTGCGAGGGCCGGTCCCGGGCCTTCGGGCCCGATCACCCCGAGACCCTGGCGGCCCGCCAGGAGACGGCGTACGTACTGGGACGCCTCGGGCGGCACGCCGAAGCGCACCGGGTGTACGCGGCGGTGCTCGCCGCCCGGGAGCGTACGGCCGGCCCCGACCACCCGGACACTCTGGGCTGCCGCCACGAGATGGCGTCCAACCTCGGCCGGCTGGGCCGCGCGGAGGAGTCGTACCGGATGTCCCGCGAGGTCGCCGACGCACGCGCCCGGGTGCTCGGCGCCGACCACCCGGACACCCTGGTGACCCTCTTCGACGTGGGATACGCCCTCGGCCGGACGGGGCGGTGGCAGGAGGCGCTGGACACCTACACGCGGGTCGCCCGGGGCCGGGTCGTCGCCCTGGGGGCCACCCACCCGGACACCCTCTCCACCCGCCACGAGATCGGCGTCTGCCTCGGTCGCCTCGGACGGGGCGCGGAAGCGGCGGAGCTCTACCGCGCCCTCGTCCACGACCGGACGGGCGCGAGCGGGCCCGACGATCCGGAGACGCTCCGCGCCCGCCACGGCCTGGGCGTCAACCTCGGCCGCCTCGGCCAGTGGGAAGAAGCGCTCGCCGAGGCGCGCACGGTGTGCGCCGCCAGGGAACGCACCCTGGGCCCCGATCACCCCGACACTCTCGTCAGCTGCCGGGAGATCGCGGTCTCGCTCGGATGGCTCGGCCGCTGGGCGGAGGCGCTCACCCTCTACCGGAGGGTCGCCGCGGCCCGGACCCGGGTGCTCGGCGACACCCACCCCGACGCGGTGGCGAGCCGCGACGACGAGGCCCGCTGCCGCCAGCAGCTGGACGCCGGAGCATCGGCCGCCGAGTCCCGCCGTTCTCCCGCACCTTCCGCGACTCCCCACCCCGAGGAGCCGTCGCCCCGGTGAGGGGGCGCCCGCGGGCGTACGGATTCGGCCTGCCCCGGTGGAACCGGTGAGCAGCGGTGCGCCTCGTCGGACGTCTCGGGCCCCACTCGTGCACTCCTCGCCCCTCCGGCACGGCCGGATCGCGTCCTACCGCGGCCGACGGCCCGTGCGGACCCTGGATACATGGGGGATACCGGAAATACCGCGCCAGGACCGGACAGCGCCGACCACATCTTCCAGGCCCTCCTCGAAGGTGCTGTCGCCCCGCGCCCGCCCTACCCGCCCGACTGTCCCTTCTGCGACCTCCGCCAGGACCGCTTTCCCACGTACTACGACGGCCACTGGGTTCTCCTCGAACCGTGCGTGATCGTCCCCGCCCACACGGTCCCTCCGCGCGACCGCTGGATCATCACGCCGGACCGCAGGGCCATGAACCTCTTCGACGCCGAACCCCTCCCGGGCGCGCGGTGCCGCATTCCGCACCGCCTCGTCTGCCCGTACCTCCGGCCGGGGGACTTCGGTCTCTGGATCACCCACCACCGGCAGCGGAACAGGGACAGGGCGGGCCGGCTCTTCGGCCTGCCGGACCACGGAACCCCTCCGCACGACCACTGCTGACCGACGACATCAGCGTCCCGGGCGTCGAGCAGGGGTGAGCGCGGGCGAGCAGTGAAGTGACCTGTCCGATGAGCGGAGTTACGAGGAAGGCTGAAGCCCGCGTGGGTGCGGCCGGTGTCCCGGGTTCCGCCCGGACAGGCTCCTCCCGGACGTCTCGGTACGCCTCCATGGTCCGGGGGAGGACGTGCCGGCGCTCCCCGCCGAGTCGATCAATCTGCTGTCGGTCCGATGGGAAGTGGAAGTGCACATGCGTGATCAGTGGTCAGGAATGCGTCACCTCGCACGGTGGCTGCGACAGGGGCTGGTGGTGTGTGCCGCCCTGCTCGCCTGCGGTTTCGTGTTCACGCCGACGGCCGCGCAGGCCGCCGACGCGGCGGGCGGGGTCCCGGCCGCCACTACGGGGCCCGCGTTCCAGCTCATCAGCCGGCAGACGAACCTCTGCCTCACGGCCGCCCCGGAGTCGGACCCGTACAGGGTGGTGTATCCGTCGGTCTGTTCGAACAGTACTCGGCAACTGTGGTACTGGGACAGCGCCGTGAAGAACTGGGTCAACGGCGGGAGCGGTGGCTGTCTGAACGAGGAGTGGATCTTCCACGCCCTCAACACACCCGGGGACCCCGGTGTGACAACCGTGTCCTGCGTCTACGTCGGCATCATCAACCACGTCGAACTGACGGGCGGTTACGCGATGGTCAAGTGGCTGGCGGACGGGACCTGCCTGGACGGGAACACGACAGCCATCTACCGGTCCTCCTGCTACGAGGGGGACCTGGGTCAGCAGTGGACCCGGCTGAGGGCCAGCTGACACCCGGATGGACCCGCGCACCTCTGGCCGGGCGCGGCCGTCGCGTGTTACCAAGACGGATGACCGAACCCGGGAACCCGACGCAGAAGAGCTACGACGCCGTGATCGTGGGCGGCGGCCACAACGGCCTGGTGGCCGCGGCGTATCTCGCCGGGGCCGGGCAGTCCGTCCTCGTGCTGGAGCGGCTGAGGACGACCGGCGGCGCGGCCGTCTCCACCCGCCCGTTCGCCGGGGTGGACGCCCGGCTCTCCCGCTACTCCTACCTGGTCTCCCTGCTGCCGGACAAGATCGTCCGGGACCTCGGACTCCGCTTCACCACCCGTCGGCGCACGGTCTCCTCGTACACCCCCACCGTGCGCGGCGGGGTCGCCACCGGGTTGCTCGTCGGCGACGGCCGCACCAGGGAGAGCTTCGCCGCGCTCACCGGCGGCGACCGGGAGTACGACGCCTGGCAGCGGTTCTACGGCATGACGCGGCGGGTGGCCGAGCGTGTCTTCCCCACGCTCACCGAACCCCTGCCCGAGCGCGCCGGGTTGCGGGAGCGGATCGGGGACGACACCGCCTGGCGGGCGCTCTTCGAGGAACCGCTCGGCGTCGCCGTGGAGGAGCGGTTCACCGACGACCTGGTGCGCGGGGTCGTGCTGACCGACGCGCTGATCGGCACGTTCGCCGACGCCCACGACCCGCAGTTGCGCCAGAACCGCTGCTTCCTCTACCACGTCGTCGGCAGGGGCACGGGCGACTGGGACGTACCCGTCGGCGGCATGGGCGCCCTCACCGACGCGCTCGCCGGCGCCGCGCGGTCGGCCGGTGCCGAGATCCGCACCCGGCACGAGGCGGTTCGGATCGAGACGGACGGCAGGACGGCCGAGGTCACCGTCCGCGACGACCGGGGCGAGTACACCGTCGCCGCCCGCCGGGTCCTGGTCAACGCCTCACCCCAGGCGCTCGCCGCACTCACCGGGGAACCCGGCGACGGACCGCCCGCCCCGGCCGAGGGCTCCCAGCTCAAGGTGAACATGCTGCTCAGTCGGCTGCCCCGGCTGCGCGACCGGTCCGTCGACCCCCGGGCGGCCTTCGGCGGTACGTTCCACATCGCGGAGGGGTACGACGCGCTCGCCCTCGCCCACCGCGAGGCGGCGGCAGGACGGCTGCCCGGCGCACCGCCGTCCGAGATCTACTGCCATTCCCTGACCGACCCGTCGATCCTGGGCCCCGGACTCGCGGAGCGCGGCTTCCACACCCTCACGCTCTTCGGGCTGCACACTCCCGCCCGGCTGTTCGCCGCCGACAACGCGGGCGCCCGCGAGACCCTCCTCACCGCCACCCTGGCGCAGCTGGACGCCCATCTGGAGGAGCCGATCGCCAACTGCCTCGCCCGCGACGAGAACGGCGCCCCCTGCATCGAGGCGAAGACCCCGCTCGACCTCGAGCGCGAACTGGGTCTGCCCGGCGGCCACATCTTCCACCGGGACCTCTCGTTCCCGTACGCCACCGAGCACACCGGCCGCTGGGGCGTCGAGACGCCGCACGCCAACGTCCTGCTGTGCGGCGCCGGTGCGGTGCGAGGCGGCGGCGTCTCCGGGGTCCCCGGCCACAACGCGGCGATGGCCGCGCTGGGGCGCTGACGGGGCGGGAAACCGGCCACCGCGCACACGCGTCACGGCCTCGCTCAGTCCGCCGAGGGGGCCCAGCCGATGGCCGCGACGCGGGCCGCGTCGGCCGGACGGGTCTCGTCGAAAAGCACCCGGCCCGCGTCCCTCACCCGGATCGCGTCGGCGTACACCCCGCGCCCCACGTAGAGCTTGTCCGTCGCGTACCGCCAGCGCAGCAGGATCTCCTGGCCGCGCCAGGCGCCGAGGCCGGCGGTCACGGTGTGCCAGACCCGGCCGGACCAGCCCGACACCGTCCCCGCCGGATGCGTGGTCGGGGTGCCGTGCGTCCCGGGGGACGAGGGCACGGTGGAGAACGGGACCGGCTGCCATCCGGCGCCCGCGTCGGCCGACACCTCCAGGTACAGCGCGTCCGAGTCCGGCTCGGTGTCCCACCAGAGCGAGCACTCCAGTTGGGCGTGCTCGGAGGCGGGGCGAAGGGCGGGCAGCGTCAGCAGGGCGCTGGACGCGCTCGCCATCCCGGAGAACCACGCGGTGCGGCCGTGTGCCGGGCGGACCGCGACGGCACACGCCATCCGGTCGGCGGTGGCGACGCGCGGAGCGCTGCCCGAGCGCCAATTGCGCACGGGGTGCACGGAGTTGCCGAGCACGATCAGGAAGGAGTCGGTCGTCGGATCGATCACCAGGCTGGTTCCGGTGAACCCGGTGTGGCCGGCCGTGCGGGGGGTGGCCATCGCGCCCATGTACCAGTGCTGGTGGAGTTCGAACCCGAGCCCGTGCGCGTCGCCGGGGAAGGCGGTGTTGAAGTCGGTGAACATCAGCTCGACCGACTCCTCGGACAGGATCCGGGCACGTCCGTAGATCCCGCCGTTGAGCAGCGTACGGGCGAGGATCGCCAGGTCCCAGGCGCGGGAGAAGACCCCGGCGTGCCCGGCGACCCCGCCGAGTGAGTACGCGTTCTCGTCGTGCACCTCTCCCCGGACGAGCCCCCGGTCCAGCCCGGACCACGGGAGCCGGGCGTCCTCGGTGGCCGCGATGTCCGGCAGCCAGGACGCGGGCGGGTTGTAGCGGGTGCGCCGCATCCCGAGCGGTTCGGTGATCTCCTCCCGGAGCAGGACGTCGAGCGTCCGGCCGGTGATCTTCTCCAGGATCAGCTGGAGCGAGATCAGATTGAGGTCGGAGTAGAGGTACGCCGTCCCCGGGGCGGCGACGAGGGTTTCGTCCCAGACGAGTTGGAGCTTCCCCTCCCGGGTGGGTGCCTTGTAGAGGGGAATCCAGGCCCGGAAACCCGAGGTGTGGGTCAGTAGTTGACGGACCGTCACGTCGCCTTTGCCGCCGCCTGCGAACTCGGGCAGGTACGAGGCGACCGTGGCCTCCAGCGTGAGCCGGCCGCGCTCGATCTGCTGCACCGCCAGGATCGAGGTGAAGAGCTTGGACACGGAGGCCAGGTCGAAGACGGTGTCCTCGGTCATCGGTACCTGCTGGTCGGCGGGGAACTCCACGCCGGTGTCGGTCTTCTCGTCGTACGCCGCGTACCGGACCGCCATCCCGATCGGCCGGTGCAGGGCGACCGTGCCGCCGCGCGCCGCGAGCAGGACCGCCCCGGCGTACCAGGGGTGGCTGGGGGAGTTCTCCAGATAGCTTCCGGCCACGTCGACGAGCGCGTCCAGCTGCTCTTCGATCAGCCCGGCCCGCCCGGCGGAGCCGTGGCGCAGGGTGGGCCGTTCTGTCGCTGCCGCCATGCCGGCTCCCGTTCCCGCCCGTGGGTCCCGGGCCTCCGCCCCGGAAGCCCCCGTGCCGGGCTCGGCGCCCGCCGCCACCCCCGCGAGAGGGAGTGGCGCCAGGGCGAGTGCCCCGCCGAGTGCGAGTATCCCGCCGCCCAGCCTCCGGCGGCCGATCCCGAAACCCTTCGTGTCCCCGGTCATCCGTGACCCCTCCCGGTCCGTGTCCGACACCTGCGTGAAAGTAACTTCCGAAAAAGCGTCCGATCCTGAAACTTGTTGCCGAAGGAGAGGGTACTGTCGCCGCCGCCGTTCCGTACGGGGTTGCGCGCACCGAAAATTGACGGCGCATCAGAAAAAGGGTCCCGGCCTCCCCGTTCCGGTGTCCGCGCCACCCTTGACCGGCGGCCCCCGCGCGCACAGGATTCCGGCCATGACAGGTGTACGCAGCAGTACGGTCGACGGCTTCCTGACCCGCAGCGCCCGGCGAACCCCCGGCCGCACCGCGCTCCGGTACGCGGACCGGTCGTGGACCTACGCGGAGCTGGACGCCGCCGTCAGCACCGCCGCCGCCGTCCTGACCGCCGAGCACGGACTGCGCCACGGCGACCGGGTCGCCACCTACGCCCACAACTGCGACGTCTACCCGATCGCCTACCTCGCCTGTGCCCGCGCCGGTCTCGTCCACGTACCGGTCAACCAGAACCTCAAGGGCGACGACCTGGATCACCTGCTCGGCGACAGCGGCAGCTCCCTCGTCCTCACCGACCCCGACCTGGCGGACCGCGTCCCCGCCGGGCACCGGGTGCGGACGCTGCGCGACGCCCCGGGGTCCCTGCTCGACGCCCTCGCCGCGCCCCGCCCCTTCACCCCCGAGCGTGCCGTGGGCCCCGACGACCTCGTGCAGCTGCTCTACACCTCGGGGACCACGGCCCTGCCCAAGGGCGCGATGATGACGCACGGGGCCCTCGTGCACGAGTACGTCAGCGCCGTCACCGCGCTCGGCCTCGCGGCGGCCGACCGGCCCGTGCACTCGCTGCCGCTCTACCACTCCGCGCAGATGCACGTCTTCCTGCTGCCCTACCTCGCGGTCGGCGCGGAGAACACCGTGCTGGACGCCCCCGACCCGGGCAGGATCTTCGACCTCGTGGAGGCGGGCCGGGCCGACAGCCTCTTCGCCCCGCCCACCGTCTGGATCTCCCTCGCCAACCATCCCGAGTTCGCCACCCGGGACCTCGGCGCCCTGCGCAAGGCGTTCTACGGGGCGTCGATCATGCCGGTGCCCGTGCTGGAACGGCTGCGCGCCCGCCTGCCCCAACTCGCCTTCCACAACTGCTTCGGCCAGAGCGAGATCGGGCCGCTCGCCCTCGTCCTCGGCCCCGACGAACACCGAGGCCGGATGGACTCCTGCGGCCGGCCCGTCCTCTTCGTCGAGGCGCGCGTGGTGGACGAGGCAGGCGCGGAGGTTCCGGACGGCGCGGCCGGCGAAATCGTCTACCGCTCCCCGCAGTTGTGCCAGGGCTATTGGGGGCGCCCCGAAGAGACCGAAGAGGCCTTCCGTGACGGCTGGTTCCACTCCGGCGACCTCGCGGTGCGCGATGCGGACGGCTACTTCACCGTCGTCGACCGGGTGAAGGACGTCATCAACTCCGGCGGAGTCCTCATCGCCTCCCGGCAGGTGGAGGACGCCCTCTACACCCACCCCGAGGTGGCCGAGACGGCCGTCGTCGGGCTGCCCGACGAGCGCTGGATCGAGGCCGTCACCGCCGTGGTCGTGCTGCGCGACGGGGCCTCCGCCTCCGAAGCGACCGCCGCCGGACTGATCGCCCATGTGCGCGAGGAGCTCGCCTCCTTCAAGGCCCCGAAGAGGGTCGTCTTCGTGCGGGATCTGCCGCGCAACGCCAGTGGCAAGATCCTCAAGCGGGAGCTCCGCGAACGGTACGCGCGGAAAGCGGAATGAACCTTTCGGCGCGACCTGCCCCGCTTGCTCGGAGTGGGGTGTTTTGAGGTCAAATACCGCTTGTACGGGGCCTGTTAAGCGTCGAACCGGCCACGGTCCGGCGTCAGCTGTGTGTAGGTTTCCGCTGAGCCCCGAACCGCCTTGACCCACCCCTCGCCCGTCTTCTACTTTTCGGCCTGCTCGGCTGAAAAGTAAGGGCCTCCGCAGCGGGGGCCAGGGGAGGGGATCGTTGTGAACTGGTACCTGGGCGTACTCAAGAACTACGCGGGCTTCAGCGGACGTGCGCGCCGCAAGGAGTTCTGGATGTTCGTGCTCTTCAACTTCATCGCCGCCGTCGTGCTGTCCATCATCGGCCAGGTCATCGGCTCGCAGTTCCTGTACTACATCTACGTGCTCGCGGTGATCATCCCGAGCCTCGCGGTCGGCGTGCGCCGCCTGCACGACACCGGCCGCTCGGGCTGGTGGTACCTCATCGGCCTCGTGCCGCTGGTCGGCGGGATCATCCTGCTCGTCTTCTTCGCGTCCGAGGGCAAGGCCGAGGCCAACGAGCACGGCCCCAACCCGAAGTACGCGGCCTGACCGCGCGCTCCGCACGCCGGAGCGGCACCCACATCCCGGAGGCCGGGACGGCAGCGCATGCCGTCCCGGCCTCCGGCCGTGCGGCGGTCGCGGCGGACGCCCCCGAGCGGGACGGCGACCCGGCCGCCGCCGATCTACGATGACCCCATGAGCGGCGAGCGAGACCTCCGTACCCTCCTGAGCTCCCTGCGGCCCGAGCTGAACGAGGGCCGGTACGTCTTCACCAGCGTGCGCCGGGACGCCGTACCGGCCGGCGTCTCGCCCGTCGTCACGGTCGCCGAGCGCGAGGGCCTGACGCTCGTCCTGTCCGAGTACGAGGCGAAGCAGGCGGGCCTCAGCCACGCCTTCGTGGCGGGCTGGATCACCCTGCGGGTGCACTCCGCCCTGGACGCGGTGGGGCTCACCGCCGCCGTCTCCCTGGCGCTCACGGACGCGGGCATCAGTTGCAACGTGGTCGCCGGATACCACCACGACCACCTCTTCGTCCCCTACGAGCGGGCCGCCGAGGCCGTCACCGTACTGGAGTCGCTCGCGGCCGAGTAGCCGCTCCGGGACTCCTCGGGCGAATGCCCCGGCCGTGGCGGCCCGAGGTCAGCGCCCCGGTTCCCTCCGCGCCCGTCCGGGCCCGGCTCCGCGACGTGAGCCGGGCCACGTAACATGGCTCCATGTCCTTCCTCCGCCGTCGCAGCGCCGCCACTCCCGCCGGCCCGGACTTCGATGTCCTCGCCATGGACCCGGGGGACTGGCCCGGGAACCTCGGAGCCGGTCTGCTGCCCGCGCCCGACGGCACCTGCCAGGGCGTCTTCCTCCGGTACGACCTCTACGGTGGCCGCGGTCCGGCCATGATCATCGGAAATCTCCCGGAGGGCTCGCCCGCCCGTGAGACCGAGGAGGGCCAGGTCCCCTTCGAGGTCGCGCAGCTGCTCCTCGCCCTGGAGAACGACGAGCCGGTGGAGGTCACCTCCACCGAGGACATCCCCGTGATGCAGGGCGACAACCTGCTGATCGTGCGCCGCGTAAAGCTCTCCGAGACCCGCATCGCCTGCGTGCAGTTCGACCGCAGCGACGGTGTCCTCGTCACGATCGCCAGCTGGGACCGCCCGATCACCGACGACCTCTACGCACTCCTCAAGCCGCTGCCCGCGGAGCTCTTCCAGCAGGGCTGACCCCACTCGCCCCAGCAGGCTGAAACGTCCCTGCGGCCCACGGAGAAGTCCGTGGGCCGCAGGGACGTCTGGTTGTCGGGCCCGCCCTCCGCCCGGACGGCGCCAGAGCCGGGCTGCCGGGTGGCCGGGCTGCCGGGCGTCGGGCTCAGGCCTCGGCGTCCCGGCTCCGGCCGGGGGTGAGGAGGTAGGCCAGCGCCATGTCGCCGAGTTCGTCGGCGTACCGGGCTCTGGCCTCTTCTCCGGTGGCGGCGTCGGGGCGCAGGGAGTTGTGGAAGCAGGCGCCGAGGATCGCGCGGGCGGCGGTGTCGAGTGCCTGCCGGGGCCGGGAGCGGCGGATCTGGCCGGTGTAGGGGGCCGCCGCTTCGAGCAGGAGGCGGTGGAGTTCGGTGATGGTGGAGGTCCCTCGCTCCAGCGACCTGGTGCCCCGCGTGCGCAGCAGCTCGGGGAAGAGGCTGCTGTGGTCGGCGAACGACTGCAGCAGGGCGTGCGCGTAGGCGGTCAGGACCCCCGGGAGCGAGGGCTCGGCCGCACGCAGACGCTCGGCCACGTACTCCTCGCGGCGTTCCAGCATCCGCTCGGTCAGGGCGGCGATCAGCTGCTCCTTGTCCTCGAAGCGGCGGTAGATCGTCCCGACGGCGACACCGGCGCGTTGCGCGACACCGGCGATCGTCATCTCCTCCAGGCCGGAGGTGGAGGCGATCTCCTCGGCCGCCCGCAGCACCCGGGCCAGGGTCGCGGCGCTACGGGCCTGCCGGGGCTCCCGGTAGGACGCTGGGCGCTCCGGCTCTTCGGTCATGTCCCGCATGGTATCGGCACCGCTCCCAGCAGGACTTTTTGACATCCGACGCACTCCGCGGCGTACTCTCGTGATGCGAACGCGAATTCACATTCACATTTGGAGGTTCGACCATGACCGACAACCGGACGTTCCAGCCCGTCACCGTGACGCTCGAAGCCGGGCCCGCCGGCGCCGGATCCATCGACGACTTCGAGCTCTTCTACGCCCGCCGCGCCGTGGACCGCTTCCGGACGCTGCTGGGCCGCCAGGGCCTCCTCGACCTCCTGGCCGCGGACATCGAGGCGGGCAACGCGGTCCTGCGTGAGAGCGCCCGCACCTCCCGAGGCGCCTTCAAGGGGGGCACCACCGTGCTCGCGGCGAAGGGGCTGACCTCGGGCGAGTTCCTGGCCTGGATGGACCAGGCGTTCGCGGGGGACGAGCGCGTCCTCCTCGCGGCGCACCCCGAGCACTACGTGATGGGCACCGACGAGACCGGTGCCCGTGTGGTGGAGAACATCGGCCCGTACGTCGCCGACTTCTCCATGGGCGGCTGGGGCACCGACGCCCTGGCCTGGGCCGAGGACGCGGACGAACTCCTCCCGGAGGCGGAGTTTCCGCGCAGGATGTCCTCGAACCTGTCCCTGGCCGACGGCACCGTCATCGGACGGGCGCTGATCCAGTTCGGTGACACGGCGGACGGGTTCACCGCGAACCTCACGGTCTACTTCCCCGTCACGTGCCCGGACGAGGTCCTCGACCACCACCTGCGGCACTATGCCGTCGAGTTCCGGAACTGGATCGTCGCCGCCGCGGACTCCCGCGCCTGACGCCCCCGGCCGTACGCCGGACCGGTCAGGCCTCGTGCCCGGCCTTCTCCCGCAGGGCGCGGTCCACGGCCTCGCGCACCCGCTCGTCCTCCAGCCGCTTGCGGCGGGCCCGCCCGCGCCGGGTCAGGACGACCGCCGCGACGATACCGGCCAGGACCAGGGCCGCGAGCAGGGTCAGCGTCCACGGGACGGCGAGGCCGTGGGCCGTGGCCCGGACCGGCTCGAGGGCGGTGGTCGAACCGGCGGCGTCGGTGAGGAGCGGGGTGACGGTGACGGTGGCGGCGAGCCGGTACGCGGGAGTGACGCCGTGCACCGGGACCGTCACCTTCCAGCGTTCGCCCGGCAGCAGCTCCGGCGGCGCGGCGACGGCGCCGGCATCGGTGCTGAACATGCCGAACGGACCCGTGACGGCGACCTTCTGGGCCCCGGAGAGCACCGCGTTGCCCGTGTTGTGGAGGCTGTACGTCACCGTGGCGTCGCCCTGGGCGAACCCGGCGGAGCCGTCGTAGGAGACGTGCACGTCCTCGACGGCGAGCGACGGCCGCAGGGCCCCGCTGACCCGCAGCTTGATGCGGATGCCCAGGCGCCGGTCGACCGCGATGCCCTCCGCCCCGTCGGGCTGCTTGAGCGAGGTGAGGATGCCGCCCACGTAGTCGCCCGGAGTCGCGTCCGCCGGGACCGTGACCGTGAACGGGATCTCGGCACTCCTGCCAGGGGCCACCGTGACGGTCTCTCGCGCGGCCCGCACCCAGGCGCCGACGGAGCGGGACTTCTTGTCCCGGGTCAGCAGGTCCAGCTGGCCCTTGTCGGTGGTGAAGCCGTCGGCGGTGTACACCGCGAGCGTCAGCGCGGTGGTGCCGTGGTTGGCGACGACCATCGCGTCCGTCGTCTTCCCGCCCGGATTCACGCTGTAGCCGAAGCTCGACCGGTCGGCCCCGAAGTCGTTGGCGGCCGTCCGGACCGTCCAGGTGACGTCGCCGTCGTCGGCCGCCCGGGCCGCAGCGCTGAACACACCTGCCAACGCCAGCACCGTGAACAGGACGAGGGCGCCGGCACGGACGAGGCCGGCGGGGAGGGTACGGCGGGATGGTGCCACTGCGTGCATCTCGGGGGTCTCTCTGATGAGGAGGTGGGGCAGGTCCGGCGGACCGGTGCCCGCCCCACCGGTGGAGCGGGATCGGTCAGCTGCTCAGCGCGGTGATCGTGAGGGTCGCGCGGTAGCCGCCCTTCTGCACGCTGTCCGGGATCTTGAGATCCAGGTCGGCGCCCAGCTTGGAGGTGCCGCGCTCGTGCCCCTGCTCCGCGGAGCCGAGACCGCGGGAGACGGCCAGACCGTCACCCTGGTCGTCGTACCCGGAGGCGACCGGCGAACCGGCCTGCGCGCCCGCGCCCTGGTCGAGCACGTACGGCGTCCAGCCGAGGTAGGAGCCGGAGAACGTCTTGTCGGCGTCCTTGAACGCGCTCACGTTGGCCGAGACCGACCACGGCGAGAGCGAGCGGCGGGTGTCCGACACGAGGATCGGGTTGATCTTGCCGGAGGCGGTGAAGTGGTCACCGTTCTCCTCCTTGGCGGTGCCGAGGTCCACCAGGCCGTTGTAGCCGTCGATGGTCCAGCCGAACTCGCCCGGAGCCGCGTTCGGCACGTTGACCTGGAGCGACTGGCCGTCACCGTTGTAGGGGTGGACGCTCACCTTGTCGACGATCGAGCCGACCGGCTGCGCGGCGTCGGTGTTGTTGCACCAGTCGCCGTGCGAGACCTCGGAGTTGGGAGCGGCGCAGGTGCTGCTGCGGATGTTCTCCACGACGAGCTTCTCGTCCCGCACCTGGACCTTGACGTAGCTGCGGACGTGCTCCTGGTTCTGCACCGAGTTGTACCAGTAGTTGCCCGGGTTCAGCGGGTCGGCGCCGTTGCCCGCGCCGCTGGTACCGCTGTTGTCGGGCGCCGTGATGTCGTAGTACTTCGACCCCGAGGCGGAGTTGGCGGTGACGTACAGGACGCCGCCGGGTCCCGGGTAGACGTCGGCCGCGCCCGGCTGCTCCTCGGGATCGGCCTTCTGGCCGTTCTTGATGAGGTAGCTGCGGGAGTAGCTGTGGTCGTGGCCCTGGAGCACCAGGTCGACGCCGAGCTTGGAGAAGGTGGTCGGGAAGTCGACCCGACGCGCCTTGTTGTCCCCGTCCTTGGCGTGCGAGGCCGGCGAGTAGATCGAGTGGTGGTAGACGAGCACCTTCCACTTGGCCTCGGAGCCGTGCTGGTTGATGACGTCCGTGACGTACTTGGTGTGCGCCTCGTCACCTCCGCCGCCCTGCGAGGTGGCGTAGCTGTTGCTGTTCAGGTCGATGAACAGCACGTCCTTGTAGATGTACCAGTAGTCACCGCCCGAGGTGTTGGACGCCGGGTTGCCGTTGGCGTACTTCGAGGCGGAGTTGTCCGTGTTGGGCGTCGAGAAGTGCTGCTCGTACGCCTTGCCGCCGACGTCGTGGTTGCCGATGGTGGCGGCGTACGGGACCTGGCGCAGCTGGTCGGGGGCGAGGAAGGACTTCCACTGGTCCTCGTTGTTGGCGCTCTCGACCTGGTCGCCGCCGGAGACGAGGAGTTCGGCGTTCGGGTTGGCCTTGGTGGCCACGTCCAGCGTGTCCGCCCAGCCGGCCTGGTCCTGCGCCAGGTCGCCGGAGGAACCTATCTGCGGGTCGCCGAGGAAGAGGAAGTCGTACGCGCCCTCGAAGTCCTGCGTCTTGAACGCGTAGACGGCCGACCAGTTGCCCTCGCTGCCGACCCGGTAGGAGTAAGCGGTGTTCTCCTTCAGGCCGGTGATGGTGGCGTGGCGGTTGTAGCCGCCGCTGGAGGCGAGGTTGGCGGCGCCCAGCGCGTCGAAAGTGACCGCGCCGGCGGGGAACTCGCCGCCGGCGAGCTGCGCCGTGGGGGCGAGCTGCACCTTCTGGGCGGTGTCGCCGGAGGAGTACCAGCTGACCGTGCGCTGGGTCTCGTTGGCGCCGACACCCAGGACGATGCCGGTGAGGGCGGAGGCGTCGGCCGCGGAGGCGGGGGAGCCGGCTCCGCCCGCGAGGGCCACGGTCAGGCCGAGGAAGGCGGCGGTGGCGCCGGTGGCCACACGGGTCCGCACGGGGCCCCGGGCCTGGTGGGAAGCGTTCGATCTCATGAAGTGTCGTTTCTTCTGTGTGCATACGGTGCGTATGCAAGGGCGATGCACAAGTTGTCCGTGCAAGATGAACGAGATCTGAATGCGATCTTGGTGCGGGTTGAACATCACCGCCCACGTGCGGTTTTCAGGCACCCGCCACGCGCTGGACGAACCAGATGAGCCCCATGGCCGCCACGCAGGCGGAGAGCCCGCCGGTGGTCCACGCGGCGGCCCGCGGCGAGCGGCGCACGAGCAGCAGGAGCAGCGGGAACACCACGGCGATGATGCCGAGCTGGACCGCCTCGATGCCGACGTTGAACACCAGCAGGGACCACAGCAGGGTCCACGACCAGGCGGCTTCGATCCCGAGAGCGCCCGCGAACCCCAGCCCGTGCACGAGGCCGAAACAGAACACGACGCCGAGCCGGGTCCAGCCCGCGCGGTCCAGCGCGAACCGGCCCTCGCCGGGCGCCCGGAGCTCCGCCACGCCGGTGCCGCGCCCCCTGATCCGCCACAGGTGCCAGCCCGCGACCACCGCGATGGAGAGCGCGATGACGGGCTCCACCAGGCCGGCCGGCACGTGCACCAGCCCCAGCGCGGCCAGCAGGAACGTCACCGAGTGGGCCAGCGTGAAACTGGTCGCGGCCAGGACGACTTCGCGCGGACGCCGGGACCCGGCGATGAGCGCCAGCAGGAACAGGATGTGGTCGGTGCCGGTCAGCAGATGCTCGGCGCCCAGCCGGAAGAACTCCCAGAAGCGCTGCGTCCAGGACTGGCTGATGGAGAAGGACGGGTGCCCGGCGTCGAGCGCGGCACTCCCGGAGTGGCCGCCGACGTCGTAGGTGACGATCGTCTTGGTGCCCTTGACGTATCCCTCGGAGTCGGGGAAGAGCGTGCCGCGCACCTCGTGGTCGCCCGCGCCGTGCTCGGCGCAGGTCCAGTCGAGATTCAGCAGGGCGTACGGCACGCCCTCCTCGGTGCCCATCCGGAACGCGCCGTCCGGTGCGGGCGTACAGGCCTTTTGGCCGGCGCTGACCGAGAGGTGCCGGGTGACGTAGGCGAGCGCGGTCCCGCGGTGGGCTTCGAGCGCGGCGGCCTCGGCGGCCGGGTCTCCCGCTTCGAACGCGTCGGTGCCCGCCCGGAAGAGGGAGTCGTCGTCACCGGTGTCGGCGGCCGAGACGACGAGCAGGTCGTACTCCAGTTTCAGTTCGGTGCGCAGCGGTCCGTCGCCGTCGGCGGTGACGTGCGCGTACACGGTCGACGAGAAGCCGTGGGCGGCGGCGGGCCGGGCGAGGCAGAGCAGGAAGAGAGCCGCCGCTGCGAGAGCGAGCAGGGGGCGGCGTACACGGTGAGGCATGGAACTCCTTGAGGTTGCCCGTGCACCGTGCAGGCCGTGAATGAACCGGAAGCGGCCGGTCAGCGAAGTGTGGGAAAACAAACGTTCGACAGCGGTCCGTTCCGTGGAGATCGGGTGAGCCGACGGCGCAGGATGTGCGGAAAGCCGCCCCGGACCGGCCCGCCCCGCACCCACCGGGGGCCGGGCAGGCACGCAGCCGTGCCGCGGGGCCCCTACCGGAGGACGATCGTCTTGCACCGCCCGCTCCAGGCCGCCGCCGTGACCACCGCAGCCGCCCTCGCCCTGCTCGCCGGATGCGCCTCCGGCGCCGACTGGTCGCGACCGCACCCGCGTCCCTCCGCGATCGGCGCGCTGGGCGCGGGATTCATCGGCCCGGACGAGTCGCCCGCCCCGGAGTCCACCGTCACGCCCGATCCCGGCTCCTGGTCGAAGGTGCGCCCCTCGGACGGCGCCCGCGTCGTCCTGCTCACCGCCGGCCACGACCGGCCCACCAAGACCCTGGTGACCGCCGTGAAGCAGTGGGCGAAGGACGAGGACGTCGATCTGCGGACCGTGACGGCGACCGGCGCCGCCGACCTCCTCCCCGCCGTCCTCAGGGCCGTCGACCTCCACCCCGACCTCGTCATCAGCGCGGGCAACAGCCTCGTCGACCCCCTCGCCACGGTCACCCCGAGCCACCTCGGCCAGGAGTTCCTGGTCGTGGGCGCCGAACTCGCCGAACCCACCCAGAACGTCACGGCGGTCGACTGGACGGGCGCGTCCTTCCGGGGCGAGGGGCTCGGCATGTCCTCCGCGTACGACGCCGCCTCCTTCACCGCCGCCCGCTGCGCGGCGGCCGTCCGTGCCGGAACGGCGGCGGTGCTCTCGGGGCACACCGGGATCGTGGTGTGGCTCGACAGGTTCTGAGAGCGCCCCGGTGGGGCGACCTCCGTCCGGGGCGCACCGGGCGTGGTGGCCTCGTGCGGTCGTCACGTCGACGGACGCCTCGCGTGCACGCGCCGTCGTGACGGCCGTCGGACCGGCGGGTCCCCGGACGAACCGCGAGCGGTTCTCCCGCGTCTTCACCCCGGACGGTGTACCGCGTGGCGAGAGGACGGCACATGCGCTTCCACATCGACGTCTGCGAGGGGGACTGGAGCGTCGTCTCCTACGGCTCGTACGGCGCGCATTTCTCCTGGATCCTCGACGAGATGATCGGGGCGGGGGAGTTCGGCTCCGCCCCGGACTCGGCGCGATGGCGTGAGCTGGACCGGCGCACGGGCCGGGACACCTTCGTGGTCGAGGTGCCCGGCGACGCGGCTGCCACGACCGTCGGCGAACTGACCGAGCTCTGCCTGGCGGAGGCCCGCCGCTCGGGTGCGGCGCAACCCGCGCCACCGGCCCCCTCCGCTCCGGGGCCGGTGGCGTGGTACGAGGACACCGTCCTGGACGTGTGGCTCTCGGACTCCGCGACGGACGAGCGACCGGCGGAACGGCTCACGCTGGAGGAGGCCGGGCTGCACGACGGGGACCTGCTGGTCCTCTCCATCGAACATCCCGCCCGCGGGTGCTACTCGATGAGCGCCCCGCGCAACCCGGACGAGCTCTTCCGCTGGCTCCAGCTGGCGGAGAACTCCACGGCCCCCGCGGGAGGACCGCGCCTGTGGGGCGTGCTGCTCTACACCGACGCCGACGTGGAGCTCGCGACGTACGTACGCACCCACTTCGACGACCTCAACGTGCTGTCCGGGCCCGCCACCCGGGTCTTCGTGGTGGAACGCCGCGCCGACTGGCCGCAGGCGAGGAAGTACTGGCGCCGCCACCTGGAACCCGAGCTCTACCGGGTCATGTCCACGATGCACTGGCTGCGATGGACGCCGTACGATCCCCAGGGCGCCTACGAGGTGGCCGCCCGGCTCGGGCTCGGTCCCGAGGCGCTCCCCTGCCTGGTCTTCTTCGAGGCGTCCGGCGGCGGCCACGAGCGGAGCGAGAAGATCGTCTTCCCGGTCGAGCACACGTCGACGGCCTACTTCAGGTCCCTCTTCGGAGCCGTGCACCGTGCGGTGTCCGCCGCCCGGCGACCGGCGGCACAGGAGGAGAACCGCGGGCGGCCGGAGCGCCCCTCCGGCCGGTACGCCTACGCGGCGCGCCGCCCGCGCACCGACGGATACGCCCCCGCCGCAGAGGCCGTCGACAACCTCCTCGCATCCGGCCCCGCCTCCGACGCCGCGGCGTTCCACGCCCTCCGCGAGGCCGAGGACGGGATCAAGGCGGAGCTGCGGAGACTGGTGCCGCCGCCCGAGGGGATCACGATCAGCAACAGTTTCGTCGTCGTTCCACGAACCGCAGGAGCCGAAGTGCCCGACAACTTCCACTTCCAGGGCGAGCACACCACCTTCGTCAACCGCCCACGGTCCACCGTCATCAGGGACTTCCAGAACACCTACGCCTCCAGCGCCCACGCCGAGGAGCTGACGCGGCTGCTCCGGCTCGTGCTGGAGAGCCGGGACACGTCCGCGGCCGACCGGGAGGAGGCCGCCGCAGCCGTCCACGACCTCGCCCGCCTCGGCGCGGCGACGGAACCGGACGTCCCGGCCGCCACCACGCGCGTGGAACGCCTGCGGACCCTGCTCGCCTCCAGCGCGGACATCGCACAGCCCGCGCTGGCGATCCTGGCCTCGCTGGGGGCGTTCTTCTCCGGCTGAGAGCGGGGCGGGGCACCCGGTGACCCGAGTCGGAGATCCGCCGCCCACCGCCGACGGATCTCCGACGCACGACCCGGGGGCGAGCCGTCTTCGCGTCGCTCCGCCCCGCTATCCCCGCGCCCCGGCCATGCGCGACGCCAGCCGGGCCGCCGAGGTGCCGAGCCCGGTCGGACCGTTCAGCGGGCCCCACGGCGGACGGGCGGCTCTCTCCCGGCGCAGGTCCTCCTCGCGGTACCGGCGGCAGTCCCGGTGCCAGACCAGGATGCCCGCCAGCCAGTTCCGCAGCTCCCGCACATAACCGGCGAGAACCTCCCTGGACCCCGCGTCGAGCGCCAAGTCGTCGTACAGCAGGGGGAGTTCCACCTCGGCGACATGCTCGAACTGCCGCAGGCGCTCGTTCATCAGGTCGTGGACGATCGCCACCCCGGTCGGGTAGTCGACGCCGAAGAAGTTCTGCACGACCAGGACCCCGTTGTGCACCTCGCCCTCGTACTCGATCTCCTTCTGGTACGAGAACAGGTCGTTGAGGAGAGCCGCGTAGTCCGCAGCCGCGTTCTCCAGCGACCGCATAGGGCCGCTGCGGTAGACCTCCGGCGGCACCTTCTTCCCGTGCGCCAGCCGGCACAGGGCCATCGTGAGATCGGACCCGAAGGTCATGCGGCGCATCTCGATGTAGTCCACCGGGTCGGGGATACGGTTCTGCGCCTGGTTCGCCAGCTCCCACAGCCAGCTCTCCGTCATCGACTCGACCGCGTACCGGAAGGCCCGCCGGCCCTCCTCGTCCATCGGTCCGGCGGTCCGCTGCCACAGGTCCCCGAGCCCGCGCTCCAGCGCGTTCACCGGCTCCGGCACGCCCGCTCCCGAGCCGTCCAGCGGCATGAAGAGCGACAGCCGCTCGTTGGCCAGCTTCGCCCCCGCCAGATCGCGGGTGCGCCCGTGCACCACCGGGAACCAGTCGTCGCCGTAGGTGCCCCAGGCCAGCCACGCCGAGGAGAGGTCCAACTCCTCGGGCGAGGCGTCCGGATGGATGCCTGCCGCGCAGAGCGGGAGATCGACCGCGGTGATCCGGTCCTCGTCCCAGATGTGCGAGCCGGGCACCCCCGGTTGCCCCTCCAGGATTCCCATCCGGCGCGCCCAGTCGACGAGCCGCACACGCGCCCCGTCGAGATGGGGACTGAGCGCGGCCGTGAACGGGAGCCGGAAGTCGGGCAGCAGCGAGGGGCCCACCCGCTGGTACGGCACATGGCTGTGCCTTTGCAGCCGGGCCGTCTCCGAGCGGGGAGTGAAGCGGATCGAGGCGGCAGCCGTGCCGAACGTGTCCGCCATCCCCAGACGGCCCGAAGCCGCCACCGCGCCCCCGTCGTTCATGTAGCGGCTGGAGCGCAGATGCCACTCGTGGCCGCCGGACTGCCAGTCCTGGAGCCCCTTGACGTACGCGAGGACGGCGGTGGCCTCCGCCGGATCCAGCCCCTCGCTCGCGCAGAGCGGTCCCAGTTCGGTCAGGACCGTGTTCTCGAACTGCTGGAGCCGGGAGGTGAGCAGGTCATTGACGGCCTCGGCCGCCTCCTGCGTGGAGCAGCCGAGGAACTTCTCCAGCACCAGCACGCCGTTGCTGTTCTCGCCCTCGTCCTCCACCTCGCGCTGGTAGGAGAAGAGGTCGTTGCGCAGGTGGACACTGTCGGAAAAGGCGTCGCGCAGGACCCGCAGGGCCCGGGAGCCGGCCACCGCCTCGGGGACCTCGGCGTTCGCCGCGTACTCCACCAGCCCGGCCGACCAGGGGGCTCCACCCACCTTGCGGCGCATCTCGATGTACTCGACCGGGTTGGCGATCCGGCCCTCGTTGATGTTCGCGAGCTCCCACAGCGACTCGTTGAGCAGGTTCTCCGTCGCTTCGGCGAACCGCGCCCGCCACGCGTCCGACATGCCCGGCACCGTCCGCGCCCAGAGATCCGCGAGCCCCGCCTCGACCGGGTTGACCGGCTCGGGAGCCGGGGCGCCCCGCTCCATCGGCATGAAGGCGGGCAGCCGTTCGAGGTAACGTTTCGCGCCCTCCCGGTCGGGGTTGCGCTTGAACAGCTCCAGGAAGTGGTCGTCGAAGAAGAAGACCCACACGTACCAGTCGGTGACCAGCGACAGAGCCTCGGACGAGCAGTCGGGATGGGTGTACGCGCACAGCAGCGCGTAGTCGTGCGCGTCGAGGTCCTTCTCGTCCCAGACGCCGGATCCCTCCAGCATCCCCATGCCCCGCGCCCACTCCTTGGTGTGGCGCCGCGCCTCCTCCAGGTGCGGGCTGAGCCGTGCCGGATACGGGACGTAGAAGTCCGGCAACGAGAAGGGCTGTGCCATGTGCGTCGGGCCTTTCCAGGAGACTCCGCGCGCCGTTCGCGCGGACCCGTTGTGCGCGCCAGCACTACCCCTCGGCCATCCGGGCTACGCACAGCGGCCATAAGTCGCATCATCACCACGGGCTCTCCCCGGTGGAGTAAAACTCCGGTAACGAAAACCCGTCACCCGCACCGGGCGTTCCTGCCCGTCGCAGGTCACAGCGGCTGCCAGAGGTCTGCACCACTGGCTCATCCGCCGCTCCCCACAACGCTCTTGACGTGTCGTCACCCGTGGTCGGAGAGTGTGCCGCCACGACGGTACGAGAGATCGACTCGCCCCACGGCACAGCAAGTCCCGCTCCCAGAAGGGTTGTCATGACGTCGAAGAAGAGGTCCAGACTCGCACTCGCGCTGGTCGCGGCCGGTGCGCTGTGCACCGCCCTGCTCACCCCGGCCGCCCAGGCCGACGAGGTGCGCCCCGAGTGCCCGCGCAGCCTCGCCTGCGACTGGGTACCGGCGGCCTACCAGCAGACCGGCGACCCGGCCGACAAGGCCGCGTACGGCAATTACGACACCGCGGACCGGCCGAAGACCAACGCGGTCAAGTTCATCGTGCTGCACGACACCGAGGTCGACTTCGACGGAACTCTTCGGACCTTCCAGAACCCGCTCAACAAGACGTCCGCCCACTACGTCGTCCGCTCCTCGGACGGCCACGTCACCCAGATGGTCAAGACCAAGGACATCGCCTGGCAGGCCGGGAACTGGTACGTCAACACCCACTCCATCGGCATCGAACAGGAGGGCTTCGCCGCCGACGGGGCCGCCTGGTACACCGACGCGATGTACCGCTCCACCGCCAAGCTGGTCGCCCATCTCGCCAAGCAGTACGACATCCCGCTCGACCGGCAGCACATCCTCGGCCACGACGGCGTCCCGCCCACCAGCGCCGCCGGGACGAAGGGCATGCACTGGGACCCGGGCCCCTACTGGGACTGGAACCGCTTCATGGCCCTTCTCGGCAAGGAGACCCGGCCCTCCGGCCCGAAGAAGAGCGAACTCGTCACCGTCGCACCGGACTTCGAGAAGAACAAGCAGGAGTTCCGGGACTGCGAGAAGGGCGTGGACCTGCCGCTCCAGGGCAGCAGCGCCGTCCCCCTGCGCACCGCGCCCTCCGCCGACGCACCGCTCTTCTCCGACCCCGGACTGCACCCGGACGGATCGGCCGGCACCGACTGCGCCGCCGACTGGGGCAGCAAGATCAGCGCCAGCCAGCAGGCCGTCGTCGCCGAGCGGGTGCCCGGCTGGACGGCGATCTGGTGGTACGGGCAGAAGGCCTGGCTCAGCACTCCCGCCGGTACACGTGTCACCGTCCCCACGAAGGGCACCGTCGTCCGGCCGAAGGCGGGCCGGACCGAGATCCCCGTGTACGGCGTCGCCTACCCCGAAGCGGCCGAGTACCCGGCCGGCTTCACGCCCCGCACCGGCTCCCCGCTCGTCTACACCATCAAGGCGGGGCAGGCGTTCCCCGGCGGCGGCGAGGCCCCGACCGGTTACTACTACGCGCCGACCATCGACGCGTCGACCCCGTACGACCACACGTACTTCGCCGGTGCGCAGAAGTACCTGACCGTCCAGATCGGGCACCGGGTCGGGTTCGTGAAGGCGACCGACGTGGACGTGGTCCGCGCCGGCTGACGAGGCGCTCCGGTGCGGGCGGGCCGACGGGCCGGGCTCGCCGGCACCGGACACGACGGCCTGCCCGGACACGACGGCCCGCCCCGGACACGACGGCCTGCCCCGGACATGACCGCGCGCCCGCGGGCCGGTGTGTCGGCACCGGCCCCGCGAGCGCGCTCCCCCTGGGGGCGGGAACGCCCTGACCCCGCCCAAGGTCAGCGCGTGCCGACGGCCGCCCGTACGGCTCGGCGGGCCATCGCGCAGTCGTCGTGCAGCCGGCGCAGCAGCAGCCGCTGTTCCTCGCCGGACGACAGGGCGCCCGGACGGTCGTGCGAGGCCCCCGCGGGACCGGGCTCCCGCATGGTCCGCTGGACGGCCGTCTCGTAGGTACGGATCTCTCGTGTCAGCACCAGCATCAGATTGACCAGGAACGCGTCCCTGGCGTCCGCGCCGCGCGCCTGCGCCAGCTTGCTGATCTCACGCCGCGCCACCACCGCGTCCTGGCCCAGCACCGTCCAGAGCGTCGCCAGGTCGTACCCCGGGAGGTACCAGCCCGCGTGCTCCCAGTCCAGGAGGACCGGACCGGTGGGCGACAGCAGGATGTTGGAGAGCAGCGCGTCCCCGTGGCAGAACTGCCCCATGCCCTGCCGGCCACCCGCGACCGCGAGGCCGTGCAGCAGCTTCTGCAGGTCGCCCAGGTCGCGGTCGGTGAAGAGCCCCAGCTCGTGGTAGCGGGAGATCCGCGAGGCGTAGTCCAGCGGGGCGTCGAAGAGACCGGCAGGCGGGCGCCATTCGTTGACCCGGCGGATCGCACCGAGCACCTGGCGCACATCCGTACGGGGGGGTGCCTCCAGGGGGTGGCGCGTCAGTGCCGCCACCCGTCCGGGCATCCGCTCGATCACCAGCGTGCAGTTCTCCGGGTCGGCCGCGATCAGCCGGGGCACGCGGACGGGCGGGCGGTGCCGGACGAACGAGCGGTATGTCGCTATCTCGTGCCGGAACCGTTCGGTCCAGGCCGGCGAGTGATCGAGTAAACACTTCGCCACCGCGGTCGTGCGTCCGGTCATGCCCACGATCAGTACGGAGCGACCGCTGCGGCGGAGAACCTGGACCGGGTTGAACTCGGGGCAGATGCGCTGCACGGAGGCGATGGCCATGCGCACCTGCGCACCCTGGGGACCCGACAAGTCGATTCTCCCGCTGAGCGGTTGGGTGCCCGGGCCCGCCGTCCGACGGGCCCGGCCCAGACCCGGTGCCGGAGCGCCGGAGAGGGGGGCGAGATACGGTCCGCCTCCGGTTCCCCTCGGACGGAGCGGCCGGGGCGGAGCGGACACGGAGGACGATGCTGTGTACATGGGCGAGACAGATCCCTTCGTGCGCCGACAAGTTGCGTGCACCACCCCGGCCGGCGGCCGTACGGCACCCTGGGGAGTACCGAGGGCTGCCGGGCGGGGTGGCGCACTCCTACCTGACACCGCGGGGCCGGTGGCAGTGCAGATAGCGGGCCCTGGCGAACGGGTGGCGAATATGCGCGGCGCATCTGACTGGGGGTTAGTGTGCAACTCAGCCGAGAACCTGGGGGCTTGACGTGACCGGAGAACCCAACACCCGTCTTTCCGACCTGTTCGGCATGGCCGGATGGTCAAAGGGCGAGCTCGCGAGGATGGTGAACCGGAAGGCGGCGGCCATGGGCCACTCCCAACTGGCGACCGACACCTCGCGCGTCAGGCGCTGGATCGACATGGGGGAGTCCCCGCGCGATCCCGTGCCGGAGGTGCTGGCGGCTCTGTTCACCGAGCGGCTCGGCCGTGTCGTGACCATCGAGGACCTCGGGTTCGGCCGACGCGGGCGCACGGGAAAACGGCGGGTCGCCGGGAAGGACGAGCATCCCGACGACGTTCCGTGGGCGCCCGAACGGACGGCGGCGGTCCTCACCGAATTCACGGGAATGGACCTCATGCTCAACCGACGCGGCCTGGTGAGCGCGGGCGTCGCGCTCGCCGCCGGCCCCACCCTCACCAGTGCCCTGAACGACTGGCTGCACTCCGATCCCACTCCGGCGGCCGACGCGCCCCGGACCGACACCCCCCTCCACGCGGACCCCGCGGGGTTCGACCGCTACGACACCGCCCCCATCGGCTCCGCCGAAGTCACCGCCCTGGAGAACGCGGTCGACATCTTCCGCAAGTGGGACGCCCAGCGTGGCGGCGGACTCCAGCGCAAGGCGGTGGTGGGCCAACTCAACGAGGTGGGCGGCCTTCTGGCCTACCGTCACCCCGCAGACCTCCAGCAGCGCCTGTGGGGCGTCGCGGCCAACCTCGCCGTACTCGCCGGCTGGATGTCCCACGACGTCGGCCTCGAACCCACCGCCCAGAAGTACTTCGTCATCGCCGCGCACGCGGCGCGCGAGGGCGGCGACCGGCCGCGCGCCGGCGAGGCACTGTCGCGGGCGGCACGCCAGATGGTCCACCTGGGGCGTCCGGACGAGGCACTCGATCTGATGAAGCTCGCCCACTCGGGGGCGGGCGAGGAGGCGCTGCCGCGCACCCGCGCCATGCTCCACACCATCGACGCGTGGGCGTACGCGTCGATGGGCCGCGGGCAGGCGATGCGCCGCTCCCTCGGTGAGGCGGAGGAACTGTTCGTCTCCGACCGGAACGACGAGGAGGCGCCGGGCTGGATGCAGATGTTCGACGAGGCCGACCTCTACGGCATGCAGGCGCTCGCGTTCCGCACGCTGGCCGACCACGACCCCTCGGCGGCGGCGCTCGCGCAGCAGCACGCCAAGAAGGCCCTCGGGATGCGGAACGACGGACGTCAGCGTTCCAAGCTCTTCGACTTCATCTCGCTCGCTTCGGCCTGCTTCATCGCCGGCGACCCGGAACAGGGGAACACCTACGCCCGGCGGGCCATGGTGTCGATGGGGGAGACCTCCTCCCACCGCACCTGGGACCGGCTTCAGCAGATGTACGAGCTCACCGCGCTGTACACCGACGACCCGGCGATCCGCGATCTCCGCGAGGAGCTCGCACTCGTGATGCCCCGCCAGGTCAGGAAGGAGAAGGGAACCGAGGCCTGAAGCCGCGTCGGCCTGCCCACCACCCCGAAACGCTTCGCCCCGCGCGTCCGACCGGCCTCCCGCCGGGTGCCGGGCGTCGGCTCTCGGGTGTCAGGTGCCGGGCGTCGGTTGGCCGGGTGTCAGGTGTCAGCTGGGGGGCGTCAGCCGGCGATGCGGGCGACCAGCACGCACCCCTCGACCGGGCGGTCGTCCCCGCCGAACTCCTCGGCGACGGTCCGTACGCACTCGGCTGCCGTACGGGACCGGGAGAGCCGCGGTGACAGCCCGAGCAGCTTCTCCGGGGCGGCACCGCGCTCCGTGGCCGGAGCCAGTCCGTCGGTGCGCAGCAGCAGCACGTCACCGGGAAGCAACCGCGCGGTCTCCTGCCCGTAGGCGATTCCCGGTGCGGCGCCCAGGAGCGCCCCGTCGGGAGGAGGCAGTGGGGCCCCGGAGCCGCCACGGAACAGCACGGGTGCGGGGTGCCCCGCCTGCGCCCAGGTCAGGAGGTGGTCGGAGGGATCGAAGAGCCCGCACAGGGCCGTGCCCAGCGTCGGCTGGGCCGATGCCTGGAGGAGCTGGTTCAGATGGGTCAGCAGCGCGCGGGGCTCGATGCCCGCCACCGCCATGCCCCGCAGCGCACCGAGCACCATGGCCATGGAGGAGGCCGCCGGAATACCGCGCCCGGTGAGACTGCCGATGGTGAGGAGGGTACGGCCGTCCGGCAGGGCCATGGCGTCGTACCAGTCGCCGCCGGTCGGGCCGCAGGCCCGTGACGGCAGGAGACGGGCGGCGACGTCCATGACGGCGCCCGATCCGCCGTCGCGCACCGGTCCCAGTGAGTCGGGCGGGGACGGCAGTACCGCCTGGTGCAGTTCGACCGCGATCCGGTGCTCGGTCCGCGCGATGTCGTCCTGCCGGTGCAGGGAGTCGCGGGTACGGACTTCGAGCTGGCGGCTGTCGTTCAGCGCGCTGACGTCGCGCAGGACTGCCCAGAGCGAGACGGTGCGGCCCTCGGGATCCAGTACCGGCTCACCCATGGCGTGGAGGGTCCGCGTCCTGCCGTCCGGACGGCGGATGCGGAACTCGCCGTCCATCGGCTTACCGTCGATCAGGCAGTTGGTCACCATGGAGGTCAGCAGGGGCTGGTCCTCGGGGACGAGGACGGTGGGCAGCTCGTCCAGGGAGAGGGGACCCGCGTCGACGTCCCTGCCGAAGATCTCGAAGAGCTCGGTGGACCATTCGACGTCGTCGGTGAGGAGGTTCCACTCGGCGCTGCCCGCCCGGCCCGACAACGGGCCCTGATCCTCGTCGGCGGGAACGCCGTCCGCGGTCACCGGGGGAGGTCCCTCCCTCAGTTGTCCGAGACGGGCGCCGAGGTCGTCGAGGTGGTGGGCGGCGAGCTCGCAGAGTGCGCGCTGCCAGCGCTGGTGAGGGTCGTCCTCGTCGATGACCACCGCGGACCGGCACACCGAGTCCAGGTCTCCGCGCAGCCGGCGGGCCCGGTCGATCATCGCGTCGACGGCGTCCCGCTCGGACGGTCGTACCGCCGGGCGGTCCGCGAAGAGGGGGGACGGCATCTCGAACTCCGATACAGACGCTGCTGCCGGTTCTCGGGGAGGAACGGGAGAGGAACCGAGGATGACTGTGACACAGCGGAGTGGGGCTCGTAAGGGGTTTGCCGGTACTCGTCGCGTTCTTGCGTCTGGCATATGCCAGCGGCTGACGCGAAGGGGTGTGCTTCGAACGCCCTTTCGTGGGTGGGGAGTTGGTCTGAGGTGAAATGGCCCGCCGGGGGGCATCGGGGAGGATGTGCGCCCCCGGGCTGCGGGGAGGGCGCGTTCCGCGGGTGTCGGGGGAGTGGTCCGAGGGGGAATTCAGGGGCGTCCGGGGGCGGGAATGCCGGTCGGGTTGCTCGTGTTACCGGACCAGAATGAAAACGACACCCGTCCCGGACAAGGGCTGGGGAGTCGTCCAGCGGAGGAGGCATTCATGGCACGCAGCGAACTCAGGCCGGTCGTCACCCTCCGGTCCACGGCGGGGACCGGGCAGAGCTACGTCACGCGGAAGAACCGCCGCAACGACCCGGACCGGCTGGAACTGCGCAAGTTCGACCCGGTGGCCGGCCATCACGTGGTCTTCCGGGAAGCCCGCTGAAACCGGGGGCGCGCTGACCACCGGGGCGCGCCGGGGGAGGGCCCGATGAGTCCGTCGGCCCGATGAACCTCGCGGCGCCCCACCGGACGGCCCCGCCGAACCGCACGGCCTGCCGAACCGCACGGCCCGCGTCCGCGCACGGTCCGCGAGCCGCACCATCCGCCGTACCGCACGGGAAGGAACACCTCCATGAAGCAGCAGATCCACCCCACCATCCGTTCCGTCGTCTTCCGTGACCGGGCCGCCGGGGTCGCTTTCCTGACGCGCTCGACCGCCGACGCGACCGAGCGCGTGGAGTGGGAGGACGGCCGGAGCTATCCGGTGATCGACGTCGAGACCTCATCGGCGAGCCATCCGTTCTACACCGGCACGCAGCGGGTGCTGGACACGGCGGGGCGGATCGACCGCTTCCACCGCCGTTACGGAGACGTCGCGGCCGGACGCTGACGGGACGGGACGGCCGGGACTTCCGTGCCGGCCGTCCAGGAGCGGACGGGTCCGGGCCGGGCCGTCCCGGACCGGCCCGGCGCCAGTCGGCCTCCGTCCCCCGTATCGTCGCCCGCCGTTCGCCGTCTCCGTGCCCCGGATCACACCGCGGAGGCCGGAGTACGGGAACACCCGCGAGTGGTTTATCGTTCATCAATACGTGGTGCGAGGGGGACAGTGTCCCCGGGCCTCACCTTTCGCCCATGGGGAAGATCGTTCGGCTGAAGCCCCATGGAGCAACCCGCCGAGAGGCGACCGCCCCTCGTACCTCTTGAACGGCCCCGGCCGGATTCCCCCGATCCGGCCGGGGCTTTCCGCTGTCCGGGGAGTCCTTCAACCGCGCGTCCCGCCGGGCCGCCCGGCAGCCTCCAGGGCCAGCGCGCCCAGGGCCGGGAACACCGCCACGGACGCGGCGCCCGGCGGCCACCACCGGGTCGCCGCAGCGGCCAGCGCGGCCCCGGCCACCACGGCGGCCAGCCGCCCGAGCGCCCGGATGTCGTCCCGGACCGGCCGGCCGAGCGCCAGCCGGCCCGCCAGCGAGGTCAGCGTGCCGGTGAAGAAGTTGGTCGGGGTCACCCGGACCATGCCCTGGATTCCCATGGCCACCGCCACGGCGGCGAGCAGCCAGGTCCGGTCCGTCCCCGACGCGACGAGTCCCAGCCCCCACGCCGTCGCGGCGGAGCCCAGCAGGGCCACCTCGACCAGCAGCAGAGCCGCCACCGGCCACCCCCACCGCCGCGCCATCAGAGCGCCGCACCCGGCCCCGGCCACGTACGACACGAGCGCGGCGCCCACGTGCGCCGCGGAGCCCTCCTCGCCCGCTCCCGTCGCCGAGGCGCCCAGCAGGACGAGATTTCCGGTCATCACGCCCGCGAAGACCTGCCCCGCGCAGAGGAAGACGAACGCGTCGGCCGCCCCGGAGGCTCCCGAGAGCAGCAGCAGGGCCCAGGCGGTACGGCCGTACGGGGCGTCCCCGGTCGGCGGGCCGTGCGGGGGCGGGGAGGAGGAGGACACCCGGGCATTCTCGGCGCGCGGGCGCCCGGACGCCGCGCAACCCCCGCGTCCGGGCGTGCCGGGGGGCGTACGCGGCGCGGCCGTACGCACCCGCCGGGGACTCGCCGGGGGGGTTGGTACGGCCGTGTGTCCGGGGGCCGGTCAGCCGGCCGCGCGCGGGACCACCGTGGACAGCACGTCGGTCAGCGCGTGCCAGTCCGCCGAGATGATGCTGGCGTGCCGTCCCGCGAGGAGGCCGAGCCGGTCGAGGGCCTGTGCGGGCGTCGGATTGGTGCCGTCGATGGCGGGTGCCACGTTGTTCGCGTCCGTCATCAGCACCAGGTACTGGTTGCGGGCGTACCAGGCGGTGTCGACGGAGCCGCCCGCGTACACGGAGGCGTCACCGTCGAAGATCACGAACCAGGGCCGGAGGGAGGCGTCGGTGTACCGCGTGCGGGGGTCGCCGGCCTGCGCCGTGTGCACGGCGGGGAAGGCCGAGGCCTCGCGCAGCCGGCCCGCGGCGGCCAGGTCGCGCAGCCGCGTGGCGTACTCGCGGTCCGTCCACAGGGTGTCGAGCGGGTTGCCCTCCTCGACGGTGCCCGGAATCAGCTCCACCAGGAAACGGCCCGCCAGCGCGTCGCGCGTGGGCCAGCCCCCGGAGGTGACGGCCTCGTCGAGCGTGGCGTGGGAGCCCGCGAGGTCGGCCGGGCGGTAGAGCGCGTCGCCGAGCTTCGCCGTGAGCAGCGCGTCCAGTTCGGCGGGACCGCGTCCGCTCGTGCCGAGGAATCCGTCCTTGAGCTCGACCTTCAGCACGATGGGCCGGTGCCCCGGGTGGGCGTCGTGCCAGGCGCGGATGTCGGAGAGGCAGCCGGCGAGGTTCTGGTTGCGGGGCTTGCTGCGCAGCTCGGCGGCGCTCGCCGCGTTCTCGCAGTTGTTGTCGTTGCCGAGCGGATTGCTGTGGGAGACGCGCCACGAACTGCCGAACACGTTGGTCCAGACGTCGAGTTCGAGCATCGCCGCCCCGGAGTCGAGCGCGTCGGCGAAGTAGGTGAACGTCGACTTCTCGTACGCGTTGTGCACCCCGACGCCCGTCGTCGCGCCGTACGAGCCGCCGCCCTGGCCCGTTGCGGACTGCGCGCTGCCGGCCGAGACCGCCACGCAGAACAACCCGGCCGCGGCGGCCGTCACCCACCGGCGCCATCCCTGCTTCATGGACCCTCACCCTCACCCACGTCGTCGAAGTTGATGCGGACGCGTCAACATGGGCACGATAGGAGGCGCGGATGACCTTCAGGAGTACGCGAACCGGCCGTTCGGGGAGCACCGGCTGTCGGAGTGGCAGCCGCGGCGAGCGGCCCGGCGGAGCGGTGTCCGGGGAGTGCGGGGGCGGCGGTCCGGTCACACCGTCCCGTCGAGGCCGGTCGCGTAGTGCTCGATGGCGGTGCGGTAGCGCCTCACGTACGGGTCCTCACTGGTCGACGCGACGAGCCGCAGCAACAGGCCCATCGCCTCGTGGTGTTCACCGGTGTTGTACAGCGCCATCGCCAGGAAGGTGTGCAGCGCCCCGTCCTCGGGGAACTCCGCCACTCCCTGGCGTAGCGTCTCGACGGCCTGCCCGTACCTGCCGAGCACCCGGTACGTGCTCCCGAGGCCGACGAGCGCGCCCCGCCGGTCCTCCTCGCCGAGCCGGCCGCCCGACAGGCAGCGCTCGTAGTACGCCACCGCCTCGGCCTCCAGGCCGAGAGTGTCGTGCGCCCACGCCGTCTGATAGGCGATCTCGGCGTCTTCCGGGAATCGCGCGGTCAGGGCGAGCAGGTGTTCCCTGGCCTCCTCCGCGCGGCCCTCGGTCCGCAGCCGTACGGCGTCGGCGAGCAGTTCGTCCCTCTTCGATGAGCTCATGGGCGACATCGTGTCAGGCGCCGCCCGGCCGCCGTCGTCCGCCCCACCGCGGGCGCCCCGGGGCGGCGCGCCCTGCCGGGGCGAACTTCGTCGGGCGGGGTGGCCGGATCAGGGTGTGGCCGGGCGGGGCGGGGGCATTCGAGGGCCATGACCGCTGACGCGAACCGCACTGTGCGGAAGAGAAGTTGGGCGCACACGCTGCTGCGCGCCGGCATCCTGGTGGTGGCCTTCGTGGGCCTCGTCGCCTTCTCCGTCGTCCTGGCCAAGGTGACGCTCACTCCGTCACCCGCGTCGGCCGGGATCGCCCATTCGAACATGACCCCGGGGCGCTCGCTGAGGCAGTACGCCGAGGACTACACCTTCCTCGCGGCCTGCAAGCAGGCGGGCGGAAACATCCTGCTAGGCGCGCCCTTCGGGGTGCTGCTGCCGGTCCTCGTGCCGCGCCGGCTCCGGATGCTCCGCATGATCCTGCTCACCGGTGTGGTCATGGTGGTCGTCGAGCTGGCCCAGGGGGCGGTCGTGGAGGGCCGCGCCTTCGACATCGACGACGTCATCCTCAACACCACCGGCGCATTGCTCGGTTACCTGTTCGTGGGACGCCGGATCAGCCACCACTACCACTCCTTCGCGACGGTCCGGACCGAGCCCGCTTCGGCGGTCGCCCCGGCCGCCGGGGACGCGTCCGGCAGGCGATCCACCGGACGGCCCGCCGAGGCCAAGGGGTTCAGGGCGAGGGTGGCGGCGGCATCGGCGCGCGCGGGCGTGTCCCGTACCACCGCGAAGGCGCGGTCCGCCGACGGGACCGGGCGCCCGGCGAAGGCTCCGGCCGCCGCCGCGGGCACGCGGGCCGGGAAGACGCCGGACAAGGGTGCCGGGAAGACGGCGGACAGGCGTGCCGGGAAGGCGGCCGGCGTCGTGGGCAGACGCCCCGGGAAGGCTCCGGTCGACGGCGGGAACGCCGGAGCGGCGCGGTCCGGGGGAGGGCGCACCTTGCTGGAGAGGCTCCGCAGCCGCTGACGGGGCGGCAGGACGTCCCGGTCGGCGGTTTCCGCGGTCCGTCAGGTGCCGCGGAGCCGGGTGGGTCGTGCTCGCGGACCGGACCGCGTGCGAACGGAGAGCGGAGGGAAGTGCGGAGGGAAGTGGGGGGCACCCGTCAGCCGGGTGCCCCCCACGGCACGTCGGCTGACGCAACCGCTCTCACTGGTCGGCCACGACGCTGGAGCGTCAACTGGTGTAGGTCGACAGGCCAGTTCCGCACGCGAGCAGTCGAATTTATTCGACTCTTCACGTCCCTTGACTCCGATTTTCCGTCTCCCCATGATGGGAGCGCTCCCACCTGTTCAAGCCTTGTGCTCGATTCCGTCCGACCTGCCGGAGTGAGTGATCCGAGCAGGCGGAGATCAGAGCAGGCGGAGGTGCGGGTTGAACGGGACGCCCCGCACCTCTGCCGTTCCACCCCCCGGCGGGCCCGCCCCTGGCCCGCCGGGGACACCCGTTCGGACCCCGGCGGATTGCCCCGACGGGTGCGCCGCGCCAGGTTGGCGGTGACGTCCACCGAGCCGGAGGCGTGCCGCGTACCCGCCGGGGCGTGTGTCGGAAGCAGCGCGGTCGACCCGGCCTCCGGGCGGACGACGCCACTTTCGCAGCCCGCTTGAGGAGGAGCCGTATGGCCGACGGCCGGTGGAGCCCGGGCCACGTCCCGCCCGAGGCGGCGGAGTTCCAGCCCGTCCTGGACGTCGTGGAGCCCGCGCGGCAGCGGCGGCTCACCGTACTGTTCCGGTTCCTGCTGCTCCTGCCGCACTTCGTCGTCCTCTTCTTCCTCTCGATCGTCGCGGCCGTCATGGTCGTCGTCGGCTGGTTCTCGGCGCTCGTCCTCGGCCGCCTGCCCGAACCCGTCTTCCGCTTCCTCGCCGGTCGGCTCGGCTACCAGACGCGCGTCCTCGCCAACGAGATGCTGCTGGTGGACCGTTACCCGCCCTTCTCCTTCAGCCCGCCGGGGGACTACCCGGTACGCGTCGAGGTCCGCCCCACCGAGCTCAACCGGCTCGCCGTCCTCTTCCGGCTGCTCCTGATGATCCCCGCGCTGGTCGTCCAGGCCCTCGCCGTCACCGGCTGGTTCGCCCTCTCCTTCGTCTGGTGGCTGGTCACCCTGATTCTCGGCCGCATGCCGAAGCCCCTGTTCGAAGCCACCGCCGCCACCCTGCGCTACCAGATGCGGTTCGAGGCCTACGCCGCGATGCTCACCCCCGCCTACCCCAAGGGGCTCTTCGGCGACGACAGCCTCCCGGTCGTCCCGTACGGCACCGGCTCCGCGACGCGCCCCCTGATCATGAGCCGGGCGGGCGCGATGTTCGTCGTCCTCTTCCTCGTGCTCGGTCTCGCGAGCAGCGTCACCTGGTCCACCGCCCCGTACGACGACGAGCCCTCGGACACCTACCGGCTGCACGGTGACCTCCGAAAAAGAAGGTCGCCATCCGGTCCGCCGCCAGGCATCATCGCCCGATGACATGGACAGCACCTGAACCGGCAGCCACCCCCGACGCGCTGAACGCGCCGGAGCGCGAGACCCTCACCTCGTTCCTCCACTCCTACCGTGCCGGCCTGCTGCGCAAGTGCGCCGGGCTGACCGGCGAGCAACTCGCGCGGCAGACCACCGAACCCTCCAACCTCAGCCTGCTCGGCCTCGTACGGCACATGGCCAAGGTCGAACGCATTTGGTTCCGCGAGCGGTTCGCCGGCCAGGAACTGCCCCCGATGTACGACCCGGCCAAGGGCAAGGACGCCGACTTCGAGGACCTCGTCCCCGAGCGCGCCCAGGAGGACTACGCACGGCTGCTGGAGGAGATCCGGCTGGCGGACGAGACGGTCGCCGCCGCTTCGCTCGACGACACCTTCGTCCATCGCGGGGAGACGTACTCACTTCGGCTGATACACGTCCACCTCATCGCCGAGTACGCCCGCCACGCCGGCCACGCCGACCTGCTGCGGGAACGGCTGGACGGTGTGACCGGTGACTGAAACCCGCACGACTCCCCCGGGAACAGCCGGAGTTGGGGGCGCGCGGGTGGACTGAACCGGCGCGTACGGGTCAGACGAACGGTATGACGTCCACCGGTACGGAACCAGACAGCTCCGAGCGGCACGGCGGCGGGCCCGCCGTCCGCCCGGCCGCGAAGAAGCGGGGATGGGTCAAGCCCCTCGGCATCTGCGCCGTGGTGCTGGCCCTCCTCTTCGCCGGGACCCGGCTCAGCCTCGTGCCGGGCCTGGGCGACCTCTTCGGCGAGAAGACCAACGACCGGTCCGGGCCCGCCGTGCTCAAGTCGATCCAGGACATGAGCGCGTACGAGGCGGCCTCCGGCAACTTCCAGGTGGTCGTCGACCTGGAGAAGGACGCCAAGTTCCTCCCCGACGCGATCCGGGGGACGCGCACCCTCTACGTCGGCGCCGGTACCGTCGGCGCCTCCGTCGACCTCGGCAAGGTCGCGGAGGACGGCGTCGTCGTCAACGACGACCGTACGGAGGCCACGCTCACCCTGCCCCACGCGGTCCTCGGCAAGCCCGCGCTCGACCCCGACCGGTCCTACTCGGTCTCCAAGCAGCGCGGTCTGCTGGACCGCCTCGGCGACTTCTTCTCCGACAACCCCGGCAGCGAGCAGGCGGTCAACAAGTTGGCGGCCCAGCACATCGCGGAAGCGGCGAAGGAGAGCGGCCTGACCGCGCGGGCCGAGAAGAACACCGCGAACATGCTCAGGGGCCTGCTCACCTCGCTCGGATTCACGAAGGTCACCGTCACCTACGCGCCCCCCCAAGGCTCCTGACGCTTCCGGCCCGCGCCTCCGGCCCACGCTTCCGGCCCACGCGGCCGGTCCGCGTGGGCCGGCCGCACCGAGGCGCCGATCCGTGCGCCGACGTCCTTCTGTCGTCAACGTGCGGATCGACGGACCGCCCGCCGTACTCACGTACGAGAAGAGTGGCCGGGTCATGGTGCGGCGAGGCGGCCCGCTTGCCAGAGTGGACGGATGAACACATCCGATCTGCTCACCGACGCCTTCGGCCGCGTGCGGGAAGCGGTGCACGCCGCCGCCGAAGGGCTCTCCGCCGACGAACTCAACGCCCGGACCGACGAGGGCGCCAACTCCATCGCTTGGCTCGTTTGGCACTTGACCCGCGTCCAGGACGACCACGTCGCGGACGCCTCCGGCGGGGACCAGGTCTGGTTCACCGACGGCTGGGCCGACCGGTTCGACCTCCCGTTCGACCGAGCCGCCACCGGATACGGGCACACCGGCAAAGAAGTGGGCGCCGTGCGGGTGGCCTCCGCCGACCTGCTGCTCGGCTACCACGACGCCGTCCACGCGCGCACCCTGGCCTTCGTCGGCGGACTCACCGGCAAGGCGCTGGACCGGATCGTCGACGAGGCGTGGTCCCCGCCGGTGACCCTCGGCGTCCGGCTCGTCAGCGTGGTGGCCGACGACCTCCAGCACGCCGGCCAGGCCGCCTTCGTGCGCGGAGCGCTCGGGCGCGCACACCGCGGATGATCGATCGCCCGTGCGGCATAAAGGCCAGGTCAGAGGCGTGCGCATCCCAGGCGTCGCACACCGGTGCGAGCTCCGGGTCGCGGTGCCATACTCGAAAGGAGCCAGTAGGCAGGCTTGGCATTGTCGAAAGGCGAGGCGTCATGAACTGGGCATCGTGGACAACCAGTGGCGTCTTCGCGGGAGCCGGCGGAGTGAGCACCGCCGAGGTGGGCATCGTGACCGGGGATCTGACCGTGCACACGACGTGGTCGGACGAGCAGGCGGCCGTGGCCGTGCAGTTCAGCGGATCCTCCGATTGGTTCACCATGGCGGGCAGCCCCGTTCCGTGCTTCTCCGAAGAAGAGAGCCGCACCTTCCATCAGACCGTGGTCGAGGCCGTACGCGCGGGCAGGGGCGCGATGGTGCCCTCACCGCAGGGCGCACCCGCACCGGCGCCACCATCCGTCGCGTAGCGGCGTCCACCGGACACCGCTCAGTGCCGCGACCGGCGAGGTCCACGCCGTCGCGGCACTAGAGTTGCTGCTCACGCATCCGTATCGAGCGGGTACGGAGAGTGAGTATGTCGAGGAGCGGTGCGATGACAGGGACGGACGTCTTGCGGAGGAAACCGAGAAGGCAGGCCCGGCCGGAGAAGCAGCGCCCCCTCAGGGTGGAGATCCCCCTGCTCGTCGTCGTCGCGCTCTGTCTCGCGCTGCTCATCAAGACCTTCCTGGTGCAGGCGTTCTCCATCCCCTCCGAGTCCATGCAGAACACCCTGCAGGAAGGGGACCGGGTCCTCGTCGACAAGCTGACGCCCTGGTTCGGCTCGGAGCCCGGACGAGGTGAGGTCGTCGTCTTCCACGACCCCGACGGCTGGCTCACGGGCGTCGAGGCCCAGCAGCCCAACGTGGTGCAACAGGTGCTGACCTTCGTCGGGCTGATGCCGTCGGCCCAGGAGAAGGACCTGATCAAGCGGGTGATCGGAGTCGGCGGAGACACCGTCGAGTGCTCCGGAACCGGCCCGCTCCGGCTCAACGGGGAGGCGCTGGACGAGCCGTACGTCTACCCCGGCAACACCGCGTGCAGCCCGGGCGGGGACGGCGAGTTCAAAGTGACCGTCCCCGACGGGAAGATCTGGGTGATGGGCGACCACCGCCAGGCGTCCGCCGACTCCCGCTACCACCAGCACGACAAGAACGGCGGCATGGTCCCCGAGGACGAGGTGGTCGGACGGGCCGTCGTGGTCGCCTGGCCGGTCGGCCGCTGGGCGACCCTGCCGATTCCGGCGACCTTCACCCGGCCCGGCATCGAGTCGGCGGCCGTCCCCGGCGGCCTCGCCGTCGCCGGCGCGCTCCCGCTCCTGATGGTGCGACGGCGGCGGAGGACGGCGGAGGACGGAACGAACGGCGGGGCGAGCTACCCGGACTCCCCGAAGCGCAGCACGTAGCGCCGCTGCCAGGGCGTCTCCACCGCACCCGGGTGGTAGTGCCTCCTGACGAAGCCGACGGCCTCGTCCGGGCTGACGCCGTCCAGGACGGCGAGGCACGCCAGGGCCGTGCCCGTACGCCCCCGGCCGCCCGTGCACGCGACCTCCACCCGCTCGTCGGCGGCCCGGGCCCACACCTCTTCCAGCAGGGCCCGGGCCGCCCCGCGGTCGGCCGGGAGGCGGAAGTCGGGCCAGCGCAGCCAGCGCGACTCCCACGCCACCGGTTCGGGCTCACGGCCCAAAAGGCATACGGAGAACTGTGGGAACCGGCCCTCGGGCAGCGGCCTACGCAGCCCCCGGCCCCGCACGAGGCGTCCAGACGGCAGCCGCAGAATGCCCGGGTCGGCCGGGTCCCATCCTTCGCTCATGCCCCCATATTCACTCCTCGGGAGGCACCTCGGAGCTCAGGGGGCGTGCCAGCAGCGGGGCGCCGGGCACTTGGTGGCCGCCGCTGGCCAGCATCCGTACCTCGCCCCTGGCGCTGATCTCGGCGCGGACGATGCCGGTCTCGTCCTCGTACACGGGATGCCCTCCCGCCCCCGCACGCTCGGTCATCCGGACGACGACGACGTCGTCCTCCGCGCCGAGTGTCTGGAAGATCAGCTCGAAACGTTCCGGATAGTCCATGTGGGCCTCCCGATCGGGCACGACGGACGCCGGACCCCTTGGATTCCATTGTTTCCCAGCGTCGCCCTCCGCGCCCGGTCAAGGGAAGGGCAGGTTCGGCCGCTCAGTGGGCTTCCGGCCGGGGCGGCGACGCCGTGGCCCGGGGCACGGGACGGCGGGCGAGCCCAACGGGCGGAGCGGTCCGGTCGATCGGGTGACTCGGCGCCGGGACACAACATGTCTGGTCGCCCCCCGGGCTAGGCATGCGCACATGAGACTTGATCCCCCACAGACGAACCGTGTCTTCTCGCGTGCCCGCACGCTCCGCGCGGTCGGCGCCGTCGTGTGCGCCGTCCTCGCCTCGGCGGTGGTCACGGGCTGCGGATCGGACAGTGACTCCGTGTCGGCGTCGGCGACTTCGGAGGCCGCCAAGGTCGTACCGCACCAGGCGACCACCACGCCGGCCTCTCCCAGCCCGTCCGCGACGAAGCTGACGCAGGAGCAGCAGAAGCGCAAGGACGTGCTCGACGCCACGAAGATCACCTTCGACAAGGCGGCCGGGACCGCGGTGGACGCGGTCTCCGGCAGCAAGCTGGTCGACCTGGAGCTCGGCGGGCTCGACGACGACGAGGACGCCAGCCCCAGCCCGAGCCCGACCGGGAGCCCGAGCCCCACGGGCAGCCCGAGCCCGACCGGCAGCCCCAGCCCCACGGGCAGCGCCAGTCCCAGCGCGAGCCCCGGCGACCCCGAGTGGGTCGCGGAGGTCGCGGAGAAGGACGGCACCGCGCACACCGTCCGAATCAACGCGGTCACCGGCAAGGTCCTGGACACCACCGAGGACGACAACCAGTCCGCCGACGACAAGAGCCGGCTGGCCGGGATGATCGGCAAGGCCACCCAGACGCCGGAGCAGGCGGCGAAGGTGGCCACCGACAAGCAGAAGGGCTGGGTGACGTCGATCGGGCTGGAAGAGAACGACGACGACGTCCTCGTCTGGCAGGTCGACGTCGTCGACTCCGACTGGAACCAGACCGACTTCGAGATCGACGCCGCCAAGGGGACGATCGTCGGTGAGGTGACCGAGGAGACCGAAGAGAACTGATGCCCCGACCGTGACCCCCGATTCGGTGGTGTGCCGCCCGTGCACACCACCGAATCGCTGTTTCCGCACCCTGCTCGCCGCCGTTCGACGCCCGGGACCGCCGGTCAGGTCAGGCCTGGCGCCGCTCGGGGCGCAACGCGTGGGCCAGGCCGTGCTCCGCGGTGTCCTTGAGCGCCCGGTCGTAGGCCGTCTCGTACGCCGAATGACCCGCCGCCTCGCGGGCGAGGCGCTCCCACCGGTCGCGGATCGCGCCCAGTTCCGGAGTGCCGCGGTGCGGGTGACCGACCATCCGCCAGAACGTCTGACCCGTCCCCAGGGTGCGCGCCGCGCCCACGCCGTCGCCCTGGGCGGCGATGGCACCCGCGAGCAGGTCCAGCGCGAGCGCGATCCCCAGGCTGTCCTGGAGCTGGTGCTTGCTGGTGAGCATGGCGCGGGCATGGGTCTCCGCATCCCGCGGCCGGCCGCGCATCATGTGTATGAGCGCCAGTTGGTGGTCCGCGTAGCCGCGCGCCCAGCGGTCCCCGTACTCCAGACTGATCCGCTGGAGCCCGACGGCGTCCTGGTACGCCTCCTCCAGCCGGCCCTGGGCCGTCAGTGCGAACAGGCGTATCACCCGGCAGCGCAGGACGGACGGGGCGACGGCGGGTTCCACCGGCAGCTCGCGCAGCGCGCCGTCGCTCACCGCCAGCGCCGCCTGCGGGCGGCCCGCCATGAGGTGGTTGAAGCTCACCGTGTGCGCGGCGGACAGGATCGATTCGGCATCCGCGTCCTCCCGCGCGCAGCGGGCGCACTCCTCCCCGACCTCGGACGCCGCCCCGTGGTCCCCCTGAAGGGTGAGGGTGACACCGAGGGCCCACAGGGCCCGGGTCCGGTCCCGTCCACCGCCCGGGTGCAGGGCGAGGACCCGTTCCAGATAGGAGCGCGCCTGGTGGAGGTGGCCGCAGCAGCTCCAGAACAGTCCGGCCTGCCCCGCCATGCGCAGGGCCAGCGCGGGGGAGGCCACCAGGAGGTGGTCCAGAGCGGCCGACAGGTCCGTGTGGCTCTCGTCCATGCGCCGGTAGCGCGCGAGCTGCCGGGGGCTCAGCCACCCCCGGTGCGACTCGTCCGTGACCTCGGCGAAGTGGGCGGCGTGCCGGTCGGCGAGCACCCCGTCCTCCGCCAGTTCCCGCAGCCACATCGCCCCGTACTCGCGCAGCGTGTCGAGCATGCGGTAGCCGGCGCCGTCCCGCTGCAGCACCGACTGCGCGGCCAGCCTCTCCAGCCCGCGCGCCACCTCGTCCGGGGTGAGCGGCCCCCCGGAGCAGACCGCCTGCGCGTCGGAGAGCCGGATGCCGCCGTGGAAGACGGAGAGCCGGGCCCACAGCAGCCGTTCGAGCGGCGCGCAGAGTTCGTGGCTCCAGCCGATCGTCGTCCGCAGCGCCCGGTGACGCCGGGGCCAGGTCGTGTCGTCCACGAGCGTGTCGAGCCGGGAGGCGAGCGCGTCGAGGAGCTCTTCCACCTCCGACTCCCGCAACCGGGCACAGGCGAGTTCGACGGCGAGCGGGATGCCCTCCAGGCGTCGGCAGATCTCTCCCACGGCCGCCGCCGCCCGCGGCGCGTCGAGCCGCCGGGCCGGGGCGGTGAGCGCGGCCCGCTCGCGGAAGAGGCGCTGCGCGTCGCCCCCGGTGGCCAGCGGCGGTACGTCCACGGCGTACTCGCCCGCCACGTCCAGGGGTTCTCTGCTGGTCGCGAGCACGGTGAGCCCCGGCGCGGCGGTGAGCAGCCGCTCCACCAGATCCCGGCAGGCCGTCAGGACCCTTTCGCAGCAGTCCAGGACGAGCAGCAGCCGCTGATCCGCGAGCCACGCGCTCAGCGCCTCCACGGGACGCCGCCGGCTGTGGTCCAGCAGACCGACCGCGTCGCAGACGGCGGTCGTCAGCGACGCGTCACCGTGCAGGTGCGAGAGATCGGCCCAGCAGACCCCACCGGCGAAGCGACCCGCCGTCCGGTCCGCGACATGGAGCGCGAGCCGGCTCTTGCCTATGCCGCCGGGACCCGTGAGAGTGACCAGCCGGTGTTCGTCCAGTGCCCGCTCGGTCCGGGCCAGCTCACCGCTTCTGCCGATGAAACTGGTCGTGACGGCGGGTGGGTTGCCCATCACGGGGTCATCCTGCCTCTCCCGGGGGCACGCCTCCTCCCCTTGTGCGGAAGCAATCAAAAACGGCCGACATGCGATGCCTGGGGAGCCAGGAATTGGCGTGAATGTCCGTGGCGCCGACGGGCGGCAGGACCCTCGCGCGGAGCCGGTGCGGCAGCGGCCCCCGATCGCGCGTGCGCCGGGTCACGCGCCGGGGACCGCGCGCACTCCGGCTCAGGGCCGCAGCGCCAGCTTTCCCACGGTGCGGCGGGCGAGCAGGTCCTCGTGCGCGCGCCGGGCCTCGGCCAGCGGGTGGACGCCACCGGTGAGGGGCGTCAGCCTGCCCCGGAGCGTCAGGTCGAGAAGCTCGCCGAGCGCCGTCAGGAAGGCGCCCGGAGGCGAGAGCCAGCCGCCCAGCTGGAATCCGGTCACCGACGCGTTCAGCATCAGGAGCCGGGTCGTGTCCAGCGGCGCCGGCGCGGACCTGGAGGCGTTGCCGTAGGTGACGATCCTGCCGTGTTCCGCGAGCGAGGCGAGCCCCTGGTCGAAGAGCGCGCCCCCGGAGGCGTCCAGCACGATGTCCGCCTTCCCGGCGAGCGGGTACTCCACCGCCTCGTCGGCCCCCGCCTTCAGGGCGGCGGCACGCTTCTCGGGCGTCGAGGCCACCGCCACGACACGCCCGGCGCCGAACTCGCGGGCCAGCTGCACCGCCAGATTGCCCACCCCGCCCGCGGCGGCGTGCACCACCACGCTCTCGCCCGGTACCAGCCGGGCCGCCGACTTCAGCAGGTGCCAGGCGGTGAGCCCTTGTGTCAGCAGGGCCAGTGCCTGCCCGGCGTCGAGTTCCTCGGGGAGGGTGACCATGGCGGCGGGATCCGCGCTCACCCGCTCCGCGTACCCGGACCGCACTCTCGCGAGGACCCGGCGGCCGTCCTCGGTGCGCCCGACGACCTCCGTACCGGGAACGAACGGGTGGCCTCCCGGGGTGGGGTACGTGCCGTCGGTGACCATGGTGTCCACGAAGTTCACGCCGGCCGCCTCGACGTCGAGCAACGACCACCCCTCCGCGGCGACGGGGTCGGGTACCTCCGTGTACTCCAGCACCTCGGGGCCACCGGATCTGCGGACTTGGATCGCGTGCATGCGTGTCACCGTTTCGACGGGGGGACAGAAACGCCCACCTGCCCGGTCAGCGCCGGGAACGAGGCACCGGGCACGTTATCGAACGTCACCGAAAGGTCCCAGCTCGGCCGCCCCAGGTCGTCGAACACGCGGTGGGCGCGGTCCGGATCGGTGGAGAGCGCCCGCAGCACCCCCGGTACGGCGATGCCGGGCAGGACCAGCCGGTACAGGTCGGAGGCGAAGAGGAGCAGGCTGTCCGGCCTGTCCACGGTGGTGGAGACGAGCTGTAATCCGGTGAACGCGCCCACCAGTACGTTCGCGGTCTCCAGCGGGTCGATGTGTTCGAACACCTCGCCCTGGGAGCGCCCTTCGGTCAGCAGGGTCGCGATGACGTCCCGCCACTGCGGCCACGGTCCGCCGAAGAACGGCCGCGCGTTCTGGTCGGCGGCCAGCCGCGCCGCCCCCTGGAGTAACGGTTCCCGCGGCAGCCGGTACGCGAGGAGCAGGCCCAGGTCCACGATGGCCTGCATCTTCACCGGATTGTCCGGTTTGATGATGACCGCGTGCTGCAGCACCGCGTGCGCCAGCGCCTCCTTGCCGGAGAAGTGGAAGTACAAGGCCCCCTTGGTGACTCCGGCCAGGGACATGATCTCGCTGATGGTGGATGCTTCGTAACCGTTCGACGCGAACACCACCGCCGCGGCCTCCAGCACGGTGTAGCGCGTTCTGATGGCCCGCTCCTGCTGTGCCATGCCCCGACTCCTTCGGTCCGTTCCCCCGGTCCCCTGCCGCGCGCGGCGCGTCTCGCGAGGAGGACGGCGCGAAACAGGCGCGCCGGTATGTTACCCCTGCTCGGGGGCCCTGACTCCCTTGATCGGCAGGGCATATGACGGTCCGGCACCTCCCGCGCGAGGGCGGGGCCGACGCCCGCCGCCATGGGGTCCGACCACCCCGTCCGAGCGGCCGTTCCCCCTCTGCGACCACCCGTCCGACTCCTGCCTGTACGGTTCAGGAGTACCGGCGGACCGGCCGCCGGACGAACGGAGCTGGGCACGCATGGGAACCCTCAAGGGCAGGACGGCGCTGGTGACCGGGGCGAGCCGCGGCATCGGACGCGGGATCGCCAGACGCCTCGCGGCGGACGGCGCACTCGTCGCCGTCCACTACGCGAGCAACGAGGAGGCCGCCGCGCGGACCGTCGCCGGCATCCGCGACGACGGCGGACGCTGTTTCCCGGTACGGGCCGAGCTCGGCGTCGACGGAGACGTCCGGGCCCTGTTCGACGCTTTCGACGCCGGAGCCCGCGAGCAGGGAGCCGGACCGGGGCTCGACATCCTGGTCAACAACGCCGCCGTCAGCATCTCCGCGCGCATCGCGGACCTGCGGGCCGAGGACTTCGACCGGCTGATCGCGGTCAACACCCGGGCCCCGCTGTTCGTCATCCAGGAGGCGCTGACGCGCATGGGGGAGGGGGGCCGCATCGTCAACATCTCCTCCGCCGCGAGCAGGAGAGCTCTGCCGCGCACCCTCGCGTACTCCATGAGCAAGGGGGCGGTCGACTCCTTGACCCGCACCCTGGCGGAGGAACTCGGCCCCCGCGGCATCACGGTGAACGCCGTGGCGCCCGGGTTCGTGGAGACCGAGATGAACGCCTCCCGGCGCGCCACCGAGGAGGCGCGCGCCGCGATCGCCGCGCTCTCCGCCTTCGACCGGATCGGCCGCCCGGAGGACATCGCCGACATCGTCGCCTTCCTGGCGTCCGACGACTCCCGGTGGATCACCGGTCAGTACATCGACGCCACGGGCGGCAGCAAGCTCTGACGGGGGTGCCCGAGCCCGCGGCCGTCGCGCGGCTGAGGGCCCCCCGGAAGTACCGGACCGCCGGCGCCGCGGGTGTCCGCCCGGCCGTAGCAGGGAGTTGAACGTGCGGGACGATGTCGTCGACCCCGTTGCCCACAATCGGGCGGCCTGGGACAGATATGTCCAAGAAGGCAACGAGTGGTCGAGGCCGGTGAGCGCCGAGGACGTCGAGCGCGCCCGTCGGGGCGACTGGTCGGTCGTTCTCATCGGGCGTGAGCCCGTCGACCGCTCCTGGCTGCCGGCCGACCTGACCGGCAAGGACGTGTTGTGCCTGGCCTCCGGAGGCGGCCAGCAGGGTCCGGTCCTCGCCGCCGGGGCGCGGGTCACCGTGTTCGACAACTCACCCCGCCAGCTCGGCCAGGACGAGATGGTGGCGGCACGCGACGGACTGCGGCTGCGCACCGTCCTGGGCGACATGTGCGACCTCAGCGCTTTCGGAGACGCGACGTTCGACGTCGTGTTCCACCCGGTCTCCAACCTGTTCGTACCCGACGTGGCGCCGGTCTGGCGCGAGTGCCACCGCATCCTGCGACCGGGCGGAACCCTGCTCGCGGGCTTCCTCAACCCTGACGCGTACCTGTTCGACCACGAGGCGCTCGACGAGCGCGGCGAGCTGGTCGTCGTGCACACGCTGCCCTACAGCGATGTCACGCACTACTCCGCCGAGGAACGCGCCGCGAAGTTCGGCGCGGACGCCGCCCTCGAATACAGCCACACCCTCACCGGCCAGATCGGCGGGCAACTCGCCGCCGGGTTCGTCCTCACCGGCTTCGCGGAAGCGCCGCACCAGTCCAACGCGTCCGCTCCCTACCTGTCGCACTACTTCGCGACGAGGGCGGTCAGAGCGGGCTGACCCGGCGGTGGGGCCGGCCGGGGCGGGGCCGCCCCCGAACGGTCCGGCGGAGCACGGTGCCGGGCCCGCCCTCTTCGGCACGCCGACGCTCCGCGGGCCCTCAGCCTCGCTGAGCCACGATCAGGCAGGTGCTGGTCGCGTGGGCGAGGAGGCGGTCCTCCGCGTCCAGCAGCTCCGCCTGCGCCAGACAAGTGGTGCGGCCGTTCTTGAGGACCGTGCCCACCGCCCGCACGGTGCCGGTGTCCGACGTGATCGTCCGGAGGAACCTCACGTTGAGGTCGAGGGTGGTGTACCCCACCCCGGCGGGCAGCACCGAGTGGACGGCACAGCCGGCCGCCGAGTCGAGCAGCGTCGCGTACACACCGCCGTGGACACTGCCGATCGGGTTGTAGTGCTCCTCGCCCGGCTCCAGCGTGAACACCGCACGCCCGACGTCCACTTCGGTGATGCGGAAGCCCATCATCCGGCTGATCGGCGGGCTGGGGAGACGCCCGGCCACGAGATCGCGCAGCACCTCCAGTCCGGTCGCCGTGCCCACGGCACCGGCCGAGATCGACGGGTCCTCCCAGTCGTACGTGCGTGTCCGGCCCATCTGCTGCGCTCCCGTCACTCGTGTCCACCCGGGGCTGCCCCCGTACTCCCCGGCGGGTGTGCGAAGGCAGCCGCGGCACCTCAAGGTGTCCCGCGACTCCCGGCGGCTGCGCGACGTCAGCCGCGGCACCTCTCCGCGTGGCCGGGACGCACCGCGTACATCCAGTACGCGGACGTCCCTCCGCCTCGCGACGCACCGCATCCGACGCCGCAGACGGAGCCACCGGGGATTTCGGGACGGCCTTGGCCGCGATGCACCGTATCCGAATCCGCGCACCGATCCGCCACGTCACGGCAGCTCCGCGCGTGAGAACCAGCACGATCGCGGCCATGTCGCCGCGCGGTCGCGGGACCGCCCCAGGTCCGCTGTGCCTTGTCCCGGCACCGGCCCGCCTACCCCGGCTCGGCGTCCCCGGCCTCCTGATCGGCGGCTTCGTTGGCGCGGTCGATCTCGGCCATGTGCTCCTCCGCCCAGGTGCGCAGCCCCGAGAGCGCGGCTTCCAGGGACAGCCCGAGTCCGGTGAGCCGGTAGAAGACCTGCGGCGGCACGGTCGGTTCGACCCGGCGCGACACCAGCCCGTCGCGGGTCAGACTTCGCAGCGTCACGGACAGCATCTTCGGCGAGACGCCGGGCATCCGGCGTCCCAGCTCCGCGAAACGCACCTCGTCCGGTGCGGCGTCGGCGAGCGTCTTGACCGCCATGGACGTCCACTTCGTGCCGATGCGGTCCAGCAACTGCCGTGTCGGGCACAGCGGATCGAACAGGTCGCCGCGTATCCCGCGACCGGCGGTCCGCGCTCCTCGGGTGGTCACCTGCGGCTCACCACCTTCCCTGAAAGTGCCGTCTGGGAAGCGGCCGGACGGTTGCCTATCGTGCTGTGGTCACCCATGGTAACCAGCCGGAGGAGCCATCATGTCCGCAAGCACCGCACCCCGACTGCGCCGCGTCACGGCCAACGGCGTCCGGCTCAATGTCGCCGTCGCCGGGGACGGGCCCGCGGTTCTCCTGCTGCACGGTTTCCCGCATACGTGGCGACTCTGGAGCGGGATCATGGGCCGGCTGGCCGGACGGTATCGGGTCATAGCCCCGGACCTGCGCGGCTTCGGCGCCAGTGAACGTGCCACCGGGGGGTACGACGCGGGCACGCTCGCCGCCGACGCCGAAGGGCTGCTCGACGCACTCGGCGAGCCCTCGGCAGCGGTGGTCGGCATCGACGCGGGCACCGCCCCCGCCGTCCTGCTCGCGCTGCGCCGACCCGGCCTCGTCCGGCGCCTGGTCGTGATGGAGGCGCTGCTCGGCCGCCTGCCCGGAGCGGAGCAGGGCCTCGCGGGCGGCGCCCCGTGGTGGTTCGGCTTCCACGCCGTCCCCGGCCTCGCCGAGACCGTCCTGGCCGGCAACGAGGCCCCGTACGTCGACTGGTTCCTCGACTCGGGGACGCTCGGGCGAGGAGTCCCCGACGACATCCGGGCGGCCTTCGTCCACGCATACACCGGGAGCGAGGCCCTGCGCTGCGCCTTCTCCTACTACCGGGCCCTGCCCACCAGCGCACAGCAGATCCAGGAGGCCGTCGCGACGACCCGGCTGACCGTGCCCACCCTGGCTGTCGGCTCACACCCCGTCGGCGCCGGGCTAGAACACCAACTCCGCCCGATCACGGACAATTTGACGGGACATCAGATACAGGACTGCGGCCACATCATCCCTCTCGACCGGGCCGACGCTCTGTTCGCGCTCCTCGCTCCCTTCCTCTCCGCGGATCTGCCGCAGTGACCGACGCGAGGCCGGAACCTCCGGGCGTGGCCCCCTGCCGAGCCGGAGACCGGGAACGCCGTCGCGGGCGCCGCAGCCGTGCCCCGCCCCCGCGAGGCACCCGCGGCCCCCTCGCGGGGCTGCCTAGGATGCGGTCCATGCCGACCACACCATCCGCCCCCGCCGGTCCGCGCCGCCCTGAACCGTTCACCCCGCAGACCCCTCCCGGGGCACTCGAAGACCTTCGCGCGCGGCTGCGCGCGACCCGCTGGCCGCAGATGCCCGAGGACGCGGGATGGGCCACCGGGACGGACCTCGGCTACCTCCGGGAGCTCGTCGCCCACTGGGCGGACGGGTTCGACTGGCCGGCCCAGGAGGCCGCGCTCGCCCGCCTTCCGCACTTCCGTATCCCCCTCGGCGGGCTGGGCATCCACTTCGTGCATGCGCGGGCCGTCGCCCCGGCCGGACCGGTGCTGCCGCTGGTCCTCAGCCATGGCTGGCCGGACTCCTTCTGGCGGTACACGAAGGTCATCGATCTCCTCACCGACCCAGGTGCCCACGGAGCCGATCCGGCCGACGCGTTCGACGTGGTCGTACCCGACATGCCGGGCTACGGGTACTCGGACCGTCCGGTCGGGCCGCCCCTCGACGCGATCGCGGTGGCCGGCCTGTGGGCCGAGCTGATGGACGTACTGGGCTATCGGCGGTTCGGCGCGGCGGGTGGGGACATGGGCAGCCATGTGAGCCGTTACCTCGCGCTCGACCACCCCGAGCGGGTCGTGGCCGTCCACCGGACCGACGCGGGCCTGCCCCGCCACGCGGGCGACCCGGCGGAACTGGCGCCGGAGGAGCGCGCCTGGCTCCGGGACGCCGCCGCCTGGGGCGCGTCCGAGGGGGCCTACGCCCTGATGCAGAGTACGAAACCCCGTACCGCCGCCGTGGGACTCAACGACTCACCGGCCGGGCTCGCCGCGTGGATCGTCGAGAAGCTGAGGGGGTGGAGCGACTGCGGCGGAGACGTCGAGCGAAGCTTCACCAAGGACGAGATCCTGACCAACGTCACGCTCTACTGGCTCACGGGGACGATCGGTTCGTCCATGCGGATGTACGGTGCGAACGCCGCGATCGCGCCCGCGCAGCACGCCCGCCGGGTGGAAGTGCCGTCCGGTTTCTCGCTCTTCGCCGGTGACGTCGTCCGCCCGCCCCGCGCCTGGCTCGAACGCACGGCGAACGTCGTGCGCGTGAGCGAACCGCCGCGCGGCGGACACTTCGCCGCGTTCGAGGAGCCCGAGCTGTACGCGGAGGAACTGCGCGCCTTCTTTAGGCCGTACAGGTCTCTCGCGGTGGACTGACGCGGCTCCGGCCCGACGCGCGTGCTGTGGGGTGTCCTGCGACGCGTGGTGGATCAGTGCGCGGCGTCGGAAGCGGTGCGTCGCAGGGCGACGCGGTCAGCGCCGCCGCCCCGGCCCGGCCGTACGGTCACGCGGAGACGGCCTCCCGCGCGGCGTGGTGGCGGCTGATGTTTCGCGCCAGCAGCTCGGTCGACTCGCGGACCCCGACCTCGCCGGTGGCGCCGGCCTCCGGCAGCCGCCCGTCCGCGAACTGCAGCTCCGTCAGCGCCGTGTCCATCGCCCGGTGCGCGGCGAACAGGCAGGGAGTGCTGTAGATCGCCGCGTCCACCCCGAGCTCCGTCAGCTCCGTGAGCGACAGACGGGGGGACTTGCCGCCCGCGATCTGGTTGAACAGCAGCGGCTTGTCGCCGACCACCCGGCGGATCCGCTTGATCCACTCGACGCTGCGTACCCCGTCCACGAGGACCACGTCGGCGTCGGTCGCGGCGAGGGCCTCCGCCCGGCGCAGGATGTCGGCCTCCTTTGTGGCGTCCGTACGCGCGACCACGACCAGGTCCCTGCGGGTGGCCAGCACCAGCTCCAGCTTCTCCAGGTACTCGTCGAGGGGGAGCACCTCCTTCCCGTCCGCGTGACCGCACCTGCGGGGCCGCTTCTGGTCCTCCAGGATCACCCCGGAAGCGCCGACGCGCTCCAGGCGCTGCACCACGTGGCAGGCGACCTCGAGGTCGACGTAGCCGTCGTCGATGTCCACCAGGAGATGCTGACGGGGAAACGCCCCGCGCAGCCGTTCGACGAATGCCGCCATGTCGGGCCAGGCGATGAACCCGATGTCGGGCAGGCCGTAATAGGACGCCGCGAATCCGAATCCGGAGACGAAGAAGCCGTTGTAATGCTGGGCGGCCACCGATGCGGAGTACATGTCGTAAATTCCGATGAGCGGCGTCGTGCCGGACTCCTGGATTTCCTGGCGCAGGGCATTTCCGTACGTCATTACTGGTTCTCCGTGGGGTGATGGCCTGGAGCTGCCGGTCAAGGTGGCGCGACCGCCCGTCGGGGGAGTCCGGGGCGAGGGGTTGACTTCGCACAGTCGGATGATCGGTCAAGTGTTGATTGATTTTTCCGACGAACGGAGAAGGGGTGATCCAGGAGGATTCGTCCGCCCTTCCCGGAAAACCATAGCTTTGCCTGCTGATTGCCTGCAAGGGGGTGTTCCGGCTCCGGCGGAAAATTCCGTCCGTCATCTCGACAGAACAATTGAATGCCGAAGTCCGGGCCGGGGTGGATCAGGCTGGATCAGGGAGCGAGGCGCGGCACCCGGGCGCGCGGGCCGGCGTGATCCAGGCGAAGGACCTGGCGGCGCGAGGGGCGGTGTGTCCGGTGAAGTCGTCGGGGCAGGCCGCGGCCCGCCACCCACCAGGAGTGGGGGAGAGCGGGCAGGGAAATGCCCGTGAGGCGCGCGTCAGGTCGCGCCTCACGGGCGGTCGAGGGGCTCGGATTCCGGGCGGGTCGAGGGACTCGGTCTCCGGTCCGGTCCGGGCGAACGGAGCGGCGCTACCGGCTGTCCGCGGTCAGCCGGCCGACTGCCTCGCGCGTCAGCGCGCGCGGGTGGGGCTCCTGGTCCAACGCGCGGTGCAGGGTCATGCCCTCGATCAGGGCGTCGACCTGGCGTGCGGTCTCCGGGTCGAAGCACCGCTCCAGGAGGGCGCGGCTGCGGAGCATCCACGCGTGGGTCAGCTCGCGGTACTCGGGCCGACGGGCGGCGAGGGTGTAGAGCTCCTGGCCCAGAACGAGGTCGCGGCGGGGGCCCTCGGACAGGGTGTGGATGAGGTCGGTGACCGCCTCCCGGGCCTGCTCGACGGTCTCCACACCGGTGAGATGGTGCTCGAAGACGGCCACGATGTGACTCGCGAAGAGAGTGAACGCCTCGCGCAGCAGCTCGTCCATGCCGTCGAAGTGATACGTCATCGACCCGAGCGGGACCTCCGCACGCACCGCGATCTTGCGGTGGGAGACGCCGGGCACGCCGTCGTCCGCGATCAGATCGAGGGTCGCGGCCAGGATGCGCTCGCGCCGCCCCGGATCCGCCTGCCCGGTCGCCATCAGATGCTGCGCACCGGGCGGGCCGGGTTGCCGACCGCGACGACGTTTGCGGGGATGTCCTTGGTGACCACGGAGCCCGCGCCGATGACGGAGTTGTCGCCGATCGAGACACCCGGGCAGACGATGACGCCGCCGCCGAGCCAGACGTTGTCGCCGATGGTGATGGGGAGCGCCGCTTCCAGCTTGTCCCGGCGGGGCTGCGGCTCCACCGGGTGCGTGGGGGTGAGGAGCTGGACGTTCGGTCCGATCTGGCAGTCCTCGCCGATGGTGATCCGTGCGACGTCCAGAGCGGTCAGATGGTAGTTGACGAAGGTGCGGGCCCCGATGGAGATGTTGCTGCCGTAGTCGACGAAGAGCGGCGGCCTGAGGTCGACGCCCTCGCCCACCGAGCCGAGCAGCTCGGCCAGGACGGCACCGTGCCGGCCGCCGTCCGAGAGGTAGGCCTCCTGGTAGGCGGCCGTCAGCCGCATGGCGTTCTTCTGGCGCTTCCAGATCTCGGGGTCGTCGGCGATGTAGAGGTCCCCGGCGAGCATGCGCTCCAGCTGGGTGCGCGGGTCGTCGGCGAAGTAGTCCGTCGTCGTCATGCGTACGATCGTACGCCTTGAACGGGGCGGATGTGCGCCGGCTCCGTCGGGTGTCCGGAGCGGGGGCCGGGCGACGGCCCTTCGGCGACACGCCCTACGGGCGCCTCGCGACGAAGACGAACTCCTTCCCCGGGCGGTCGGGCGCGTCGCGGACGGCCTCCACCGTGAAGCCGAGCGCGGTCAGGTCCTTCCCCACCTCCTCGCGCTCCCGGAAGCGCAGCGTCGAGTCCGACGTCAGGACCTCGCCGTCCGCCGCGAAGACATAGGTCCAGCGGAACGTCACCAAAGGCTGCCGCACGTCGACGAGTTCGACCCAGCTCTCGACGGATCCGGCACCCGGCACGTCCGTGACCCCGTGGGACTTCTCGCGGGTCCACTCCTCCCAGGCGCGCGCGGCGGGATCGCGAGTCTCGAACACGAGCCGCCCGCCCGGCCGCAGAGCTCCGTACGCGCCGCGCAGGGTCTCCTGCCACATCTGCGGATCGGCGACGGCTTGGGCGACGTTCGCCGTCATCGTCACCAAGTCGACATTGAGCGCGGGGAGTTCCGAGGCATCCGCGCAGATCCAGCGCACCCGCTCGGCGCCCGGCTTGGCGCGGGCGACATCGACGGACGCCCGGGCCGGGTCGATTCCGGTCACCTCGATCCCGCGATCCGCCAGCAGAAGCGCGAACACGCCCGTGCCGCAGCCGATGTCCAGCACCCTGCGCGCCCCGAACTCCTCCGCCATCCGGAGATACGCGTCGAGATCGCTCCGGTCGGGGTCCAGCGGATCGTAGAGCGCGGCGAGCCGCGGATGTCCGAAGCATGCGTCGACCATGATCCGATGCTACCCGCGCGGGTTGACGTGTCATGGACCCCCCGGACCCCCCGGACGCCCCGGACGCCCCGGTCGGCCCGGGCGGCCAACCGGGGTGTCCACGGCCCGCGTTCGCTCGCGGGTCAGCCCGCCGCGAGGAGTTCGAGGGTGTCGATCACGCGGTTGGAGAAGCCCCACTCGTTGTCGTACCAGGCGACCACCTTGACGTGGCGGCCGTCGACACGGGTCAGGGCCGAGTCGAAGATCGACGAGGCCGGGTTCCCGGTGATGTCGGACGACACGAGCGCGTCCTCCGAGTATTCGAGCACCCCGGCGAGCGGACCCGCCGCCGCGGCGCGGTACGCCTCCAGCACGTCCTCGCGGCTCACGTCACGGGCGACGGTCGTGTTGAGTTCGACGATCGAGCCCACCGGCACCGGCACCCGGATCGAGTCGCCCGACAGCTTGCCGTCCAGATTCGGCAGCACCAGGCCGATCGCCTTGGCCGCTCCCGTGGTGGTCGGCACGATGTTGACGGCCGCCGCGCGGGCCCGGCGGGCGTCGCGGTGCGGGCCGTCCTGCAGGTTCTGCTCCTGCGTGTACGCGTGCACCGTCGTCATGAAGCCGTGCTCGATACCGGCGAGTTCGTCGAGTACGGCGGCGAGCGGCGCGAGGGCGTTGGTCGTGCAGGAGGCGTTCGAGACGATGGTGTGCGTCGCGGGGTCGTACGCGTCGTTGTTGACGCCGTACGCGAGGGTGACGTCGGCACCGTCCGCCGGGGCACTGACGAGTACCTTCTCGGCCCCCGCGTCGAGGTGGGCGCGGGCAGCCCCGGCGGAGGTGAAGCGGCCGGTCGCCTCCAGCACGATGTCGACGCCGAGCTCGGCCCACGGCAGCTTCGCCGGGTCGCGCTCGGCGAGCACGGCGATGCGGCGGCCGTCCACGACGAGGGTGTCGCCGTCGGCGGAGACCGGGCGGCCCAGCCGTCCCGAGGTCGAGTCGAAGGCGAGCAGCCGTGCCAGGGCGGCGGGTTCGGTGAGGTCGTTGACCGCGACGATCTCCAGCTTGCTGTCGCGTTCGAGGAGCGCGCGCAGCACGTTGCGTCCGATGCGGCCGAATCCGTTGATGGCGATGCGAGTCATGAGCGGTGTCCCTTGTCCCTCGGTGCTGTCCGTCGTGCGGTTCACCACCAGGTTCGCGCGCCGCGCGGGCCGGTGACAGCGGCTCGATCGCCACGGTCCGCAAGGATCGTGCCAGCGCGCAGGAGGGAGTGATGGACCGGCCCGCTCCCGGCGGGGAGCCGCTACTCGCCCCGCGCGAACGTCTGCCGGTACTCGCTCGGGGTGGTGCCGAGGATGCGCTGGAAGTGCAGCCGCAGGTTCGCGCCCGTACCGAGCCCGACATCGGCGGCGATCTGCTCGACACCCCGCTGCGAACGCTCCAGCAGCTCCCGGGCCATGTCGACACGGGCCCGCATCACCCACTGCATCGGCGTGTACCCGGTGTCCTCGACGAAGCGCCGCGAGAAGGTGCGCGAGGACACGGCGGCGTGCCGGGCGAGCGCGTCGAGGGTGAGCGGCTCACCGAGCCTGCGCAGCGCCCACTCGCGGGTGGAGGCGAACCGCTCGCCGAGGGATTCGGGCACACTGCGCGGCACGTACTGGGCCTGGCCGCCACTGCGGTACGGGGCCGCGACCAGCCGGCGGGCCGCGTGGTTGGAGGCCGCCACCCCGAGGTCGCCGCGCAGGATGTGCAGGCACAGGTCGATGCCCGACGCGGCCCCGGCCGACGTCAGCACGCTGCCGTCGTCGACGAAGAGGACGTTCTCGTCGACGCGGACGAGCGGATGCTTCGAGGCGAGCGCCCGGGTGTAGTGCCAGTGGGTCGTGGCCCGTTTGCCGTCGAGCAGGCCGGTGGCCGCGAGGGCGAAGGCGCCGGTGGAGATGGCGGCGAGCCGGGCCCCCCGGTCGTGCGCGGTGATCAGCGCGTCGAGGACGGCCCGGGGCGGCTCGTCGCGGTCCGGGAAGCGGTATCCGGGGACGAAGACGATGTCGGCCCACGCGAGCGCGTCGAGGCCGTCGGCCACGTGGTACGAGAGCCCGTCGCCACCCGTCACCAGCCCCGGCGCCGCCCCGCACACCCGCACCTCGTAGGGCATGCTCGCGCGGGTCGTGAACACCTGTGCGGGGATGCCGACATCGAGCGGTTTGGCGCCTTCGAGCACGAGGACGGCGACGTGATGCAGGGGTGAGGCGGGCACGCGGACAGGGTACGCGGGCCGTCGCCCGCTCTCCCGGACCGTGACCCTCGTCCGTCCGCCCCCGCACGTTCGGCCGTCGCGAAAACCCTTTCGGGATTCTCGGCGCGCGTCCTTCGCAGGGGTGGAGTACGGGGCGCGGGAGCCTGCATCCGGCGGACGGGGGCAGGAGTACGTCAAGGTCCCGCGGGCTCGCGGGACATGAACCGGTATTCCTCCCTCGACACGGGGGAGTGGGACGGAGAAGTGATGTCCTCGTTGACGAACGCCGCCGATGCGTCGGCCGCCCCCGCGTGGTTACACGTCGCGGTGATGGTGATCGCGGTCCTGGTGCTGCTGTACAGCCTCTCCAAGCGCAGGAGTTGACCGGTTGCCCGGCAGCCGCGCGCACCAGCCCCGCGCGGGAGCGTCCGAGGCGGTGCGGCGAAGGCGGGGGCGGACGGGCGGAGAAGCCGAGGGCGGACGGGGGCCAAGGCGGGCGGTGACCACGGAAGTCCCGCTCCGCTCCGGCAGGGTCACCCGGCCGGTGACGCCGGGCCGCGGCCGTCCAGCACGGTCGTACGGAAGGACGCCACCACCGGCCGCAGATCGACCCGGTGCCACGCGGCCCACAGGTGCACCGATCCCCGGTGCCAGGGAAGTTCACGGACCGTGACCCCCTCGGTGGCGCCGCGGACCATGCTCCGCTGGACCAGCGCCAGCCCCAGACCGGAGGCGACCAGCCCCAGGGCGGTCAGCGGCTCCGGAGCGCTGAGACGGATGTCCGGGGTGAAGCCCGACGCCACGCAGTCGGCCACGAACCCGTCCCTGGCGGCCGGCTCGCCCGAACCCTCGACGGCGATCCAGGGCTGACCGTCCAGATCCCGGGCCGTGATGTCCGCCCGGTCCGCCAACGGGTGGCCCGCCGGAAGCGCGAGCAGCAGCGGGTCCTCAAGCAGCGGGGCGGCCGTCAGGTCGGGGTCGTCCTCGGCCGGCGGGCGCGGTACGAGGGCGATGTCGAGGCTGCGCTGGCGCAGTCCCACGAACTGCTCCTCCGGATCGAGGCTGTAGAGCGCCACGTGGATGCCGGGACGTTCCCCCTGGAGGGTGCGCAGCGCCGCCGGGAGGACACCGGTGTGCATGGCGTCGGAGACGTACCCGATGCACAGCCCTCCCTCCTCCCCGCGCCCCAGGCGGCGGCCCAGGTTCTCCAGGCGGTCCGCGTGCCTCAGCAGCGCGCGCGTCTCACTGAGGAAGACCCGCCCGTCGGCGGTCAGGCGGATACGCTGCTGGCTGCGCTCGAACAGGGTGAGGCCCAGGTTCTTCTCCAGTTGGGCGATCTGCCGGCTGAGGGGCGACTGCGAGATGTGCAGTTCCTCCGCGGCACGGCCGACGTGTTCCGCTTCTGCCACGGCCACGAAATAGCGAAGTTGTCGCAGGTCAAGCATGTAAGACCTCGGGGGACTCAAGTCAGTCCAAGCGTGTCTTGGACAGTCTCAAGTATCGCTCCTAATGTCGGATAAGTCAGACCGGCGGCCCGCCGAGGCTCTCACCGAGAGCCGTACGGAACGGTGCCGCCCCGCACTCTCCGTAAGGAATCCCCCCATGGGCATCGCCCCGCTCCTGTCCGGTCCGCTCGGCTTCGGAACCGCCCCGCTCGGCAACATGTTCCGCGCCATCCCCGACGCGGAGGCGGCTGCCACCGTCCAGGCCGCCTGGGATCACGGCATCCGCTACTTCGACACCGCACCGTTCTACGGAGCGGGTCTCGCCGAGATCCGCCTGGGCGAGGTGCTCGCCGCCCAGCCGCGTGACGACTACGTCCTCAGCACCAAGGTCGGCCGGGTGATCCTGGACGAGGTGGAGGACCCGGCCACCCGCGAACTCGGCGAGAAGGGCGGGCTCTTCGAGCACGGCCGCCCCAACAAGATCGTCAACGACTACTCCGCCGACGCCACGATGCGCTCCGTCGAGGACAGCCTCACCCGGCTGAAGACCGACCGGCTCGACATCGTCTGGGTGCACGACATCGCCCAGGACTTCTACGGCGACGAGTGGCTCGCTCAGTACGAGAGCGCCCGTACCGGCGCCTTCCGCACCCTGGACAAGCTCCGCGCCGAGGGCGTCATCAAGGCCTGGGGCGTGGGCGTGAACAAGGTCGAGCCGCTGGAGCTCACCCTCGACCTGGACGAGCCGAAGCCCGACGCGTTCCTGCTGGCCGGCCGCTACACCCTCCTCGACCACGACCGCGCCCTGCAGCGCCTGCTGCCCGCCGCCGCCGACCAGCACGTCGACATCGTCGTCGGCGGACCCTACAGCTCGGGCATCCTCGCCGGCGGCACCCACTTCGAGTACCAGCAGGCACCGGCGGAGATCATCGCGAAGGTGGAGCGGATCAAGGCGCTCGCGCAGCGCCACGGGGTCGGCATCAAGGCCGCCGCGCTCCAGTTCTCCCTCGCCCACCGGGCCACCGCCGCGGTCATACCCGGCGCCACCCGGCCCAGCCGCATCGCCGAGGACGTCGCCGCGCTCGGCGAGCGGATCCCGGCAGGCTTCTGGGCCGAGCTGCGCGAGGAGCGCCTGATCGCGGCCGACGCCCCGGTACCGACCGCCTGACCGCCTGACCACCTGACCGCCGCGGTGGGGGGGGGGGCCGGGGCCCCCCCCCCCCCCCCCCCCGGGGGGGGGGGCCCCCCCCCCCCCCCCCCCCCCCCCCCGAACACGCGTAACAAACCAAGGGGACCC